>CAZOHW010000509.1:0-3049 GCA_964579525.1 uncultured Nitrospira sp.
ATACTCCTCGATGATCTGGGTAAGCGTCTGAGCTATCAGGTAAGGCTTGATTTTGTACCCGGCCATCAGGCTCATCGCGCCTGCGAGGTTCGGGATCTTCTTCAATTCCGGGAACTCATCCAGCATGAGCAGCAGATGGTGACGGCTGGGGTCGAGCCGTTCCATGAGCCGATTGAAGATGAGCTGGAGCATGAGCCTAACCAGAGGTCTCAGGCGTTCTCGATCCGGCTGCGGGACCTTGAAATACAAGCTCATGGGCTTTTCTCCGTAAACGAGATCTCGGACAACGAAATCGGAGCGGGAGACAGTCCTCTGAACTATTGGGTCGTCGTAGACAGTCATCGGAGTGACGATGCTGGATTGAATGCTAGAAGCCTCGCGGTCGGCCCTATTGAGCTGTCTCTGGACGGCTTTGCTGACGAAAGGATGGGTAAAGGTAAGCTTGCCGTTGATGTCAAACCACTCAAGGCGAGGATTCGATTTGCCGCCCGGCATGTGTACTGTGTTCTGGATCTCTTTGAGCACATCCTGGAAGTCCATGCCCGGGGAGGAGTAAAGTGCGAGCACATCGGGGAGCGTTGGCTCGCGCGGGGCGTCCAAGTTCCTGAAAACGTACCCCAAGTGGATGATGCCAGCGGATACGAGATCAACTGCGGCGTCCTCAAAGTGCTTATACAGACTGTCGTCGTTCCCGTGTCTAATCACTGCGTTCGCGATAGTCTGTGCGTCGGCGACCTCGTAGTCGGTTTCCCACCGAA
Source organism: uncultured Nitrospira sp. (assembly GCA_964579525.1). Classification (GTDB taxonomy): domain Bacteria; phylum Nitrospirota; class Nitrospiria; order Nitrospirales; family Nitrospiraceae; genus Nitrospira_D. The sequence continues at coordinate 759 of CAZOHW010000509.1, forward strand.
TCTCTGAGAGCGGGTTGTAGCAGCAACTCTCGAATGGCAGCGTAGGAGCAAACTTCAGAACGCGCTGGCCGATAGCGTGCCGGAAACCGGCGGTCCGGTCCCAATTCTCACCCTTCAGGTCATAGACGAAGGCGCTTTGCCGCCACTGGCACAGGGTGGGGATGATCGCCGATACGCCTTTACCGCTTCGGCTGGGAGCAAATAGCAAAACGGGCTCAGAGCCAGAGTGGAGCAGGTAGTGAATCTCCTGCGTATCTGGATCACGCCAGCCGCCGATGTAGACGCCATCGTTCGCATCGAATAAACCGAGCTTCTGAATGTCATCTCGTTTCGCCCATGTTGCGGAGCCGTGAAGATTCATTAGACTATCTGTGCTCTTGCGATCACGTATGAGCGAGAGGAACCAATAGGCAAGATAGGCGAGAAAGAGTCCACCCAGAATCGTCGCCCCGAACGCAATCCAGATCTCTTTCCGCACTGCTGAACTGATGAGGCGACTGCCCGCAAAGTGCTTCCACAGCACAAGGCCCGCAAATGGTTGGAACACAGCAACGCCGTGACACCACACGATCGGGTCGCCCATCTCGACAGGATTGTTGAGCTGTGCTGCAAGCCATTGGCTCGCGGCGCTGGCTGCCATCACGAAAGCGACGACAGCGCCCAACAGAGCCCGAACGTTCCACCCGCCCTGCCAGCGAGGGCGCGAGGGGAGAACGTATCCAGGGGGTGTGGTGGTTCCGTTATTCATTTGAGACCTCCTTGCGATAGTGAACTGTACATTTCAATAATTTTGAAAAATAGATCAGAGCCCTCGCTCATGGGCCCGCTCTGCAATGCGGGTTCTCAGCGCATTGTTGAATTGCCCCATCCAACCTTTGTCGTTCTCACTGGAAACGAGCCCCATTGTTCGCATCCGCCGCGCCACCGAATCAAGAGCCTGCATATTCGCAAGGATGTCTTTATCCGCGCCTACGGAGGAGGCATAGAGCTTGCTCGGATCACTCCTCAAGCTGTCGATGGTCACTACGTTGCCTGGCTCCAGCTCTCCGCGCCGCCAAGCCGCCCGCAGGGTCCCATCGTGTCGGATGACTTCGATTTTCCCTTCGGTCGTCTCGAATATGGTTTGCAGAGCGCCGGTGCGTTCGTCTTCGCTATTGAGCAACACCCGCCCAATCAGCTTCTTGGAGCTTGTAGAAAACTCCATCGGCGCATGAGGGTCGCTGATGGCAACGCCGCTTCGGAAGAGTGTTCTTGCGCGGTCCTGCACGTCCTTCATTCGTTGGAGCTGGCCGACGAAGTCGGAGCGAACGAGCCAACTGTCCGCTGTGTGTCGTTTCGCGAGTCCAAGCTCCTTTAAGTGTCGAAGGCGAGCCAACTCAACGGGGTTGGCTGCGATCCCGGCGTCACTGTACCCCTGGTCGTTGGAATGAAACTTTGCGCGTCCAGCAATTCGCCGATCCAGTGGCGTAACCCGATTGGCGGTGAGTTCAATTTGTTTTTGGCGTTGAATGTCTTCCATCGTGCGAGGGCCGAGCTGCTGTGTGAGAGACGTTTGGACAGCTTCACGAAGACCCTTGCGGATGAGCATGGGTGGGAGTTTCAGTGCTTCTCCCGACGGGAGCTTGCCTCGCACGATTAAATGGGCATGTGGGTGATCCGTGTTCCGATGGACGACACCCGCCCACTCGACCGAAGCGCCGGTGTGTTGCTCGATGCGAGCGATCATGTGGCTTGCCGTCCGCTGAAAACTGACGGCCGAATCTTCCGGGGAAATGATGATCTTGAAAATTCGCTCGTCCCCGGCTTTCTGCCACTGGCCAGCCAGAGAATCCAGCGAGTGCTCCTGGGCTAACCCTAAACGGTCCCGGCTGCGTGTTTGTACTTCGTCGTAGACGCCATACTGCTTGCCGTCAACCACGTCTCGGCCCTTTGCGCTCTCGCGCTCGACATAGGTCCCGTGAGCCTTCCACCCTCCAGGGGTCTTTGCGTTGGAATACCGAACATTCACAATAGCCCGGCGCTGGAACGGAGATGTCTTCGAGGAACCGCTTCTCGAAACCTTGACGTTACTAGCCCGGCTCGATCGCGGGGATGACCTACTGACTAGGCGCACAAGACGTAGGAGATTCTTTGCCGTGCCTGTCACCCGGCGCGAAGAAGTATTTGTGGCTCGGACTCGGCCAGGACGAACCTTCGTCGAGCGCTCGCGCTCTTCGCCAGTATTTTGTCGGTTTCGCGCGGAAGATGGCATGGCTGACTTCAGACCTCATCTGACGGTGTTGGTGAATAGC
>CAZOHW010000510.1:0-3049 GCA_964579525.1 uncultured Nitrospira sp.
CAAGATAATGATGCTAAGACAGCGTAAAACATATTGAATTTCGTAACAGTCTTACTCGATTCTGACAGCAGGCCCAGTATCATCCTCCTCCCGATGCAGTTGGCGGTTCCTTAGCCAAGTTCGGTATTTCCCTCGACAAGCAGAAACACTGAGCTATACTTATTACGTGCGAGTTGCTGTTGGAGGGGCTGTGAAATACCCTGTCTCCGCAAGTCTTCGCCATCGGGGCAAGGCTATTGAGCTTGATACGACGCGAGAAATGGTCACCTTGCTTGGCGTCAAGGGGGAAACTGTCGGCAGTCTCTCGTGGGACTTCGTGATCGACCAGATTCTTGCCTACTCCAACGTGACTGCCGTACAAAAGGATGTACGGTCCGAGCCTCGTATTTCTCTCGCCTTTCATGCCCGGTACACCACACCGGACGGGCTAACATTGGAGAGTCGAGCTGGAGGCATTGGTGGCGGAGGTTTATTCATTGAGAGTCAGGCTCCTCTCTCTGTAGGAACCAAACTCGCCATGGAGTTTTCATTTCCCGACAAGCCTAGCGAATGGTTTCCGGCCAGAGGAACGGTTGCCTGGGTCTGCCCTCGAGCGGATCAATATACATTCAACCCCGGGATGGGCGTCCGATTTACTGAAATCGCTGCGGATGTTCGCGATCGAATTCTCGAACTCGTGAGATCAGGGTTCGATAAAAGCGAAGCAGCCTGATGCTGGTTCTTATCTCGCATGCTCATCAATCCAAACGGTAGGCCATCTATGTCTAGCAAATTATCGGTGACGTCCACGACCGGCCATCGAGGTAAGACACTTGGTATCGATGCTGAACGCGAAGCCATTAACGTCTATGACACGTCCGGCCGGCTATTGGGAAGTATGCCCTGGGGGACGATCATTGAACGGGTGTTGGCGAGCGGGGAAGATGAGCGGTTTGCCCATTGCCGAGCGCAACCTCGTGCGCCACTCGCGATAAAAGTCCGCTATACGACACCAGAAGGAAAGCAGTTCGATAGTCTTACTGGTGGCATTGGTGGGGGAGGCCTCTTTATCGAAAGCGGGGCTCCACTGCCTCCAGGCACCGAGCTCCAGGTCGAATTTGCTCTTCCAGATCGGCCATGGGACAAATTAAAGGCCAAAGCCAAGGTAGCGTGGACCAGGAATAAGCCGGAACGCTATTTGTTATTTCCAGGCATGGGAGTTCAATTCGTGGACATGGATCAGGTCGTGCAGGAGCAACTTGTTGCGCTCGTTGAGGCGTTGAATCGAAGTCGAAACCCAGCTTGACTCTCCACCTGGATCTCACACCTCGAACACAAAACAGGTTTCTGTCCTACCTCAGCAGCAGTTCCACTAGTTTGCTGCGATTCGTACTGCGATAAACTTCGTGTGTCCATATGTCCGGGTTGTGCGGGGGAATGCTCGTAGGATTGGTGCTAGACGCCTGAGATGACTGGTACTTGCCGAGGTTGGAGTGTCATGCGGAGCCCACCCTTTGGCCGTAAAGTCACCATGAGTTCTGGCTCAACATGCTCTTGAGCTAATTGGAGATCATAGCGGCGAGCAATCAGGGCCAGGAGCAACGGCCCTTCAACCGACGCGAAATGGATGCCCACACAGGCACGGGGTCCAGCACCAAACGGCATATAGGCATAGCGTGAACGTGGTTGTTGATCATTCAGCCAACGTTCCGGCAGAAACTGCTCTGGGTTTGTCCAAAAATTTGGATGTCTGTGCAGATTGGAAGTGCCAACCAGAACAAACGCGCTTTCCGGTAGTGAGATCCCGCCGACTGTGCTGTGAATTGCCGCCTTGCGCTGAACAGCTGGGGCTGGCGGATAGAGTCGAAGAGACTCATCGAATACAGCCTTAGTATAGGGAAGGTGCTGCAGGTCGTCGGTCCGTGGCAGTCGTCCCTGGAGCACTCGGTCCACTTCCTCATGGAACTGGGTCTTGGCCTCTGGGTGAGTCGCGAGGAGGTACCAGGTCCAGGCGAGCGCGTTCGCCGTGGTCTCATGTCCTGCCGCAAAGATCGTCAAGGCCTCATCACGCAGTTCCTGGTCACTCAATCCATCCCCAGTTTCCTCATCGCGTGCCTGCAGCAACAGATCGAGCAGATCATTTTGGGAGGCTCCCGTGCGGCGCCGTTCGGCCATTAATCCGTACATCAGCCCGTCCATGAACTGCATTACCGAATGAAATTCACGATTGCGTGCGGTGGGGATCCACAGAGGGAGCATCAGTGGATTACTGAATGAGTCAAACGCGTACTTGATGCTCACACGTAGCGCATGGCTGATGCGATCAATGTGTTGCGTCATGCTGGTGCTGAACATGGTCTGCGAGATTACTTCCAGGGTCAGCTGCATCATCTCCGCCGCGATGTTGAGCGTACATCCGGGCTGGCGTTCCCATGCGGCAATCCTTTGTTCGCCTACTTCGGCCATGCGATCAGCCATCGTAGCCATCCGTGAGCGGTGAAAGATCGGCTGGATGATCCGACGATGTCGCTGCCAGACGTCACCCGAGCTTGTCACCAATCCATTGCCGAGTACGAGTGCGAGGCCGGTTGGACGCTGAGGATTGTAGACTTTCACAAAGCGATCGGCTTGTTTGATGAGAATCTCTTCAGCGAGATCAGGATGACTAAACAGATAAAGCGTCTTCGTGCCAAGACGAAAGCGGAGCGCATCGCCATACTGACGCCACCAGGACGATAGGGATTCCAATGGGTGCTTCTTAAATGCGCGGAGATGACCCAGCAGAGGTACTGCACCGGGGACATCGACGAGGGTGAATGAGGGACGGGACTCAGGCATAAGGTAAGGGACCCTATCACACTAGGTGAGGGGCATCAATTGAGCATGGACAGTCTGAGGGAAGGAAAGAGTCTCTGACAGACGGTTATGGTTTCAAAACGGATTCACTGCTAAGCGGCAAGACTTTTGTAAAGTTAAAGATGAAATTGGCCGAGTGTTCTCGCTTCTGAATGCCTGGCGCTGTGCTCTTCGGGTCGCAGTTCACCAGTTCATGACTGCCAACATCCCCGTG
>CAZOHW010000511.1:0-3047 GCA_964579525.1 uncultured Nitrospira sp.
AATACCGGCGTGCAAAGTCGGCGCGACTGCTCGTCCAACCAATGCAAGTTCTGATTGAGTTCGGGCGGGCTGCCCGGGATGTCCACCGTGGTCATGTCTGTTTTGGCCAAAGCCAGTATACAGTGCTCAGCCGTCCCCAAGGACATGGTTTCTAGGCGATCGGGACCGGCATTCACATGGCAAGGGCGACAGGTTTGGTTGCAGAGTTTGCCGACATTGATTTGGAAGACTGTGATCCCTGTGGCATAGAGCGGATGGAGGCCGGCTTGGCTCAGTTGAGTCTCGAATCTAGGATAAGGACTGGGCTGCTCGAGTACTTTAAGCTGTTCGATCGCGGAGGCGAGAGGATGCTGTTGCCCCAGTAAGCTCAGCGGCATATCGGTTCCTATTAGATGGAAGGACTTTCTTCAATACGCGAAAGCCCTCAGCGCACACGACGGATCGTCATCAGGGCCGACTGGGGAAACCGTAACTCACAGCAACCAAAGTCTAGGGCTTGTCCTTGCCCGTTTGCCAGAGCACGTTGGATCTCAGGCGTCACTCTGTAGCACACCTGTTTGCCGCACCGATGCCCTTCGACTAAGCCAGAGTCTCGTAAAATACGGAGATGATGGGAGGCATGGGGCTGGGAACATCGTAGATCTTGAACGAGATCCGTCACGCATTTTTCACCGATGAGTAAGGACTCCAAGATGCGCAGTCGAGTTTCATCGCCCAGTGCCTTGAGAACCGATGCACATTGCCTCGGAGTAAGCATGTTGTCATTCATGGCTGGCCTCATCAGCAACAGCCTCCATCCGGTGAGCAGGTCACGGCTTCACCGGTCACATGTTCACCGGCTCGGTTTAAAATGACAAAATGGGGTTGGTACCCTTTAGCTTCAAGAACGGCCACTGTTTTTGAACAAATTTCTAGCGGTTCCCCTCGGCGATAGACATGATGATCATCATCAGCCGCTTCGACGAACGGACCGGCCAACAAGGCATAGTGGCCTCGCCAGGTGCAGGGAGTATCAGCGGGGAGGACGGCGCTCCAACGTGGATCATGGTTGTCCAATTGGATCGGCTCGGTGGTGAGGAGAAAGTAGTCGGCAAAGGGGGGAGTATTGAGCAACTGCGCTTTCTCAGGCGTGATGGATTGCGGAGTGCCACGTTGATAGGTCATCCCTTGTTCATCCACCAACTGAGTGAATGGACCACGAAGGGTGGCGTAGCGAGCTATAGAGGCGGTTGGTATTGGGGGCAGTTTGTAGCCAGTCAACGTCACGGAAAAGAACTGTATGCCATCGATCCCACGCCAGGGTGAAAACTTAACCAGATGGATCGCACGAAATCCGGCCTCTGTCATGCCGTTCATGTAATCGGTGAGCGTCAGGGCACCCGATAAACAATCTCCCCATTTCTGGGTGTCGTGGACGAGATATTGCGGCACCGTTTGATCCGATACGATATCGGAGATGGTGAATCGACCGCCTGGCTTGGCGACCCGATACATTTCTCGAAATACCTTCCGCTTATCTGGGGCCAGATTGATGACACAATTGGAGATAATGAGATCGATCGTTCTGTCATCAACCGGCATCGCATCGGCGAGCCCTTTCCGGAATTCCACATTTGAGGTCGCATAGCCGAGATTCGCCGCCACCATCGTCGCATGCTTTCTGGCAATTTCCAACATGGTATCAGTCATATCAATGCCGATCACGCGCCCCGTGGGGCCGACCAGTCGAGACGCTTCAAAGCAATCGATGCCACCGCCGGACCCGATGTCCAAGACCGTTTCGCCGGCCCGCACCGTCTTGAGTCCAGCCGGTGTGCCACAGCCATAGGAGATCTTCAGCACTTCTTCAGGAATGAAGGTTTTGAGGTGTCCCATGTCATAGCTGGTGGGGCAACACATCTGCTCGCCGGTGCTGGCGGCCTTCGCATAACGGTTGCTGACTTTTTGGGTGATTTCATCAGTGGGCATGATCAGCCTTATCGTTAAAGTGGCCTATCGAGATACATTTATGTATCAATCCTTCTGATCGGCGTCAATCCGCGCTTATTGGAATTGCGAGGAGGGCGTCGCCACATATACTCAAATGGAGCCATGCGGTTCTGTAAGCTGCCTTACAGAGAGTCCCAGTTCATGTTTTCGCGATTCTAATGAAGAGTCGTCAATAGAAGAGAATTCTTACAGGGCGTGGAATAAGATCGAGGGACCCATGCCGCCCTTGACTCAATACCGTAGTACAGGGTGTAAGGTGCACATGAGGTTATCCTATGACTATGAGTGCGCACCTCACAATAGGACGTCTTGCGAAAGCTGTCGGGGTCAATATTCAGACGGTCCGGTACTACGAACGCCTGAAGCTTATTGAGCCATCCGAGCGCAAATTGTCCGGATACCGGCTGTATGATGGGGCGTCGCTCAAACGCCTTCGGGTCATCAAGAACGCCCAGATGCTTGGCTTTACGCTTCATGAGATCGCGGAGTTGTTGAACCTGCGGGCGAGCTCGAAAGCCAGGTGCGGGGATGTCCAGCGGAAAGCAGAAGCGAAGCTGGCGCATGTGAACGAGAAGGCTCGGGAGTTGCAGGCGCTGGCCCGGGCGTTACAAGCATTGATCCGGAGTTGCCGTGCCGGACAGCCGACAGGGCAATGCCCGATTCTCACGAGCTTGGAAAACGAGGACAAGCGATCAGGCCGGCCACGGGCTGGCTGGGAATAGGTGTGCAAAGGGGAGACAGTGGACGAGTGGGCAGTAGTGAGAAACGTAGAGGTGCCGAGGAGGCTTTCTCGTCGCTCATAATGGCACAGGGATCATGAACAAGAGTGAAAAAACAACGGCGGTCGGTGGGCTTGTCGCGGCGTTGTTCGCCTCGCTCTGCTGCATCGGCCCGCTGGTGCTTGGAGTCTTGGGCGTCGGCGTCGGGGCCACCGGTTTTTGGGCCGACACGGCTGGTACCCTCAAGAGCCTCTTGCCGTATCGGCCGGTCTTCATCGGGCTGACGGTGCTGCTGCTGAGCCTCAGCTTGTATCTGGCCTACCGGAAGCCAAAAACGGC
>CAZOHW010000512.1:0-3022 GCA_964579525.1 uncultured Nitrospira sp.
TGGCCCTCATGGTGTGATCCATGATGTGGATAAAGCAGTCTTAGGAATTGACGTACTTCTTAAACACTTGGCTTGGCCGAAAGGTAACGACACGACGGGGGGTAATCCCAATTTCTTCTCCAGTTCGAGGATTCCGACCCTTTCGAGCACCCTTGCTACGCACAACAAAATTTCCAAATCCCGCGATTTTGACTGATTCTCCTTTGTGCAACACAGACTTGAGAAGATTTAGTACGAGTTCGACGATATCGGCTGCTTCATTTTTCGAAATGCCCACCTGTTTGAATATTTCGTTTGCGATATCAGCCTTTCTCATGCCACCTCCCCTGCATGACCACCGCAACTCGCCGCATTCATTTTCCAGCCACTGCTCGTCAATGCGATGAGTTTTTCTTAAGTTACGTGAGGTTACGAAGCCTGTCAAGAATAAATTTGGCTGATCACTCAAACACCCGCCTACTCCTCCGCTAACAATTTGTACTCGATGCTGTCGGCTAAGGCTTGCCAACTCGCTTCAATGATATTTTCAGACACCCCGACCGTCCCCCACTTGTCCTTATGATCTCCTGATTCGATCAAGACACGAACCTTCGATTGAGTCCCCTTATCGGCGGCCAGGACTCGCACCTTATAGTCTAAGAGTTTGACCTCTCGAAGTTGTGGGTAGAACTTTTCGAGCGATTTACGTAATGCGTGATCGAGCGCGTTGACTGGTCCGGTCCCCATGGCAGCTGTATGTTCAACTGCATGTCCGACCTTGACCATGACCGTGGCTTCGGACAGAGGGGTCCCATTGTCCTGTTTTTTCTCAACGATGACTCGAAAACCTAGGAGCTGAAACGACGGTTTATGGCTCCCCATCGCTTTGCGCATCAATAATTCGAACGAGCCTTCAGCTCCTTCGAACTGATACCCCTGACTTTCTCGCTCTTTGAGCGTCTGAATGAGCTCATTCACTTTTACGTGGTTCTTGGACAGCTTGATGCCATAGGACTCAATCTTGTCTAACAACCCGCTACGCCCACCGTAATCGGAAATCAGCATCCGTTGGCGATTGCCGACCTGAGCCGGATCGATGTGTTCGTACGTCGCTGAGTTTTTCAATACCGCATGAATATGGACTCCACCTTTATGAGCGAAGGCTGAATCTCCGACATAGGGCTGGTGCTTGTTCGGCATGAGATTCGCTATTTCCGTCACGAAACCCGACACATCCTTTAAATGGCTCAACCGATCGGTCAGTGCAGCACGTTTCATTTTCAATTCTAAATTGGGGATAATCGAACAGAGATTCGCATTCCCGCATCGCTCGCCGATTCCATTAATCGTTCCCTGTACTTGGACTATCCCTGTTTCGATCGCTACAAGGGAATTGGCGACGGCCATGTCACAATCGTTATGGGCATGAATCCCCAAGGACACCGAACACTCCTGCCGGACGACAGTGCAGATCTCACGGATCTCCCATGGCATGGTTCCGCCGTTCGTATCGCAGAGGATCACTCGTTCTGCCCCAGCCTCGACGGCCTTCCTGATCGTGGCAAGGGCGTACTCGGGATTGGTTCGATAGCCGTCAAAAAAATGCTCGGCATCGTAGAATACCCGGCGCCCTTTGCTGCGCAAGTAGGCGACGGAGTCCTTGATCAGTTCCAAATTTTTCGCGAGCGAAATTCCCAAGGCGTCTGTGACATGCAGCGACCATGTTTTCCCAAAGAGCGTAATGATGTTCGTTTCTGCGCCCAACAATGCCTGGAGGTTGGGATCTTTTCGAACTGGATTACTGGCTTTCCTCGTCGAGCCAAAGGCAATGACCTCTGCATGCTTGAGTGGAAGCGTCTTGATCATCTGAAAAAAGTCGATATCTTTCGGATTGGCGCCTGGCCAGCCGCCCTCGATAAAGTGAACGCCGAGTTCATCCAACTTCTGCGCAATACGGACCTTGTCTTCCGCGGAGAAGCTGACATCTTCCGCCTGAGCACCATCACGTAACGTCGTGTCATAGATTTCCAGCGGTGCGCTTGGATCAGCCGATCGCATTGAAGTACGAACCGGCTGCTGCTCATGCACAGTGCGTACAGAACCTGATTGAGAAGCTTTTCGAGCCATGGGAGGAAAGGGTATCAGGAGAAGGGTTGCCCTGTCGAGACATCAAGCCTCGGAAATCCGGCCATGCGAGGGAAGCAGGCAGTTGAAGCTGGAATGGTCTCATCCTCAGGGGCAGGAAAGCTCTGGGTCATAACCGCTTTCTTTACGCGCCCACTTGAGTAGGGCTGGAGTCACCATCGCTGGAATTGATACAGGCATAGTTCGACCGTTCAGCTTATGACGTGGTTAGGCATCCCCAGTATATCAAGACTATTCAACATCCCACCGCTTAACCGAAAAGATGGGATCACCCATGCTCCACACGCTCTAGCAGCGCCGCGGTTTGACAAGATGCCATACCCCAAAATCGACAGAACAGTTAGAATTGGCGCAATGTAATGGAGCTCTCTGATATTAGACCGGTTCACTCCTGATCCTCGGCTCTTTCAAGCAAGTCCGTCAGGATACTTCGAACATCTTCAGCACAGCGCCGTGGTAATTGATGACGTTAATAATAATTAAACCGTTCCTGCCTTTCTTCGGTTTGTTCAGTCGACCTTCTTCATGGATTTGTAATCCTGTACACCATATCACCAATGAAGCGACGGAAGGACTCGTTCTCGACGAATTGCTTATAGACCTGCGTATCGTCCTTTAAGAGGTGTTGCATCACTTTGGCCAATGCCTGATCGTGAGCCAAGCGTGCGGTATGCGGCGTATTCTCCTTCGCGTTTTGATAGGCGGCATCAGCAGCAACCTTGGGCGCGATGTCATCACGGATACGTTTCGCCACACGGTCGGTATCGGTAAATAGCGTACCGAACTGCTCATTGAAGGTCTTGAGGATGTTGCTCAGTCGATCAAGCTCAGGCTCAGCCTTGTGGCCGTGAGTATCCGTCGGCACCGGCTCAATCTCCTCATCCTTATCCGCTAAGGC
>CAZOHW010000513.1:0-3017 GCA_964579525.1 uncultured Nitrospira sp.
GTGACCCGTCTCGACGGATCGGTACGCAATCAATTGTTACAGGCCACTAGTGTGAGTACCGTCGACGTGAAGAGTCCCCCGATCACGACGCTGGCGAGCGGACGTTGGACTTCAGCCCCAATTCCTTGTGCCAACGCCAATGGGAGAAGTCCGAGTAACGTCGTCATCATCGTCATGACGACGGGGCGGAGACGTAGACTGCACCCGGCCAGAATCGCCTCGTCGATCGACCGGCCTTCATGACGCAGCTGGTTGATGTAGGAGACCAACACAATCCCATTGCCCACTGCGAGTCCGAACAGTTCGATAAACCCAATAGAAGCCGGCACACTCAGGTACTGCCCGCTCAACCACAGCGATACAACGCCACCGATCAAGGCAAACGGAAGATTGAGGATAATCAACGTGGCATAACGAAACGAATGAAAGGCCCAAAACAGGAGGATGAAGATGAGGCTCAGCGTAATCGGCACAACGATTAGGAGCCGCACGTTGGCCCGTTCCATGTTTTCGAATGCCCCACCCCACACGACGGTATAGCCTTCCGGCAAGTGAAGCTCTGCCCCGAGCTTCGCCCGACCTTCATCTACAACACCACCAATATCCCGGCCAACGACGTTGAAGCCGATGTAGATCCGGCGTTTGACATGCTCACGACTAATGCGAGCCGGACCTTCACGCACCTCAATCTTGGCTAGGTCACTCATGGGAATGAGTGCACCGGAAGCGGACTTTACACGGATCTCACCAATCGCACCAATGCTGTGCCGGTACGGTTCTGGGAATCTCACGGTAAGCTGAAACCGCCGTTCACCCTCATACACCTGTGTCGCTGGCTTTCCGCCGATCGCAGTTGTGATGATCTCCTGTACGTCTGCCACATTGATGCCGAAGCGTGCGATCTTCTGCCGATCGATGTCGATGATGAGGTAGGGCTGCCCAGCGATCTGTTCGACCTTGATATCCTTGACGCCGTTAATCTGCTGGATCAGAGCAACAATCTCTCGTGCCTTGTCGCGAAGCACATCAAGGTCGTCCCCAAACAGCTTGATGGCGCATTCTGTCCTGATGCCGGAGATCAACTCATCCACACGTTCCTGAATCGGCTGGCTCATAAGGACAGAGATGCCAGGAATCTCCGCAAGCTTTTTCCTAATGGCATCGGTCAATCCAGATTGCGTTCGCGCCGTCGTCCAAGTACTCCGGTCCTGTAATGACACAATCGGATCGCTCTCATAGAGATCTTCCGGATGATAAGGAATTTCTGCTCGGCCGATCCGGCTGACGACCATTTTCACTTCAGGAAACTCCAACATAGCCTTGTGGGTCTGCTTCTCCAACTCGATGGACTCAGCGAGTGACACACTTGGTAGCTTCACAACTTGGGGAGTCAGAGCACCCTCTTCAAGAAGTGGAATGAATTCCCGCCCCACGAACGGTATAAGGGCAAGGCTGCACAGAATAATCACCGTTGAGCTGACCAGAATGAGACTTCGGTGCCGAAGCGTCCATTGTAATATCGGCGAATAGAATTGTTTCATCCAGCGTGTTAACGGCGTTTCTTCCGGATGGTCTCCACGCAAGAGGAAAGATGCAAGCACCGGTGACAGAGTCATCGTCACCACGACCGAGGCTAAGAGTGCAATCACCAGCGTGTAGGCCAATGGAGCGAACATCTTCCCTTCCATGCCGTGGAGTGTCATAAGCGGTAAGAACACGACGCTGATAATGACGATGCCAAACAGAATCGGCCGACCGACTTCCCTCGTAGCCTGGAGAATCACCTCCAAGTGAGTCTTCTGTGTCACGCCATGATTCTGGGCCAGATGCCGATAGATGTTTTCCACCACCACGAGCGACCCGTCTGCAATCTCGCCAATGGCGATGGCCAGCCCACCAAGCGTCATTAAATTGGCAGAGAGCCCGAGACGCTGCATCGCAATGAAGGTGATGAGTGGGGTGACGATGAGCGAAACCGTAACCACGATAGCGCTGCGCAGGTGACCCAGGAAGAAAAAGAAAACAAAGACCACCAGTACAATGCCCTCGATCAACGCATCACGTACGGTATCGATAGCGGCATTCACCAGCTCGATGCGATCATAGAAGGGGATCAGTTTCGTACCAGCCGGAAGGATATTGCTCTGCTGCAGATTCTCTACCTTAGCCTTGACCGCTTCAACCACCTGGCGAGCATTCCCCCCGCGAAGCATCAGTACGGTACCAATCACGACTTCCCGTTTCCCATTAAGAACCACCGCACCATGGCGAACAGCATGGCCGATGCGAACTTCAGCGACATCCCGGACGAACACTGGCGTGCCACTGGATTCCTTCACCATGATCAACTCGATATCGCCCACAGTCCTGATCAGCCCAAGACCCCGAACGATCGATCGTTCAGCATGGCGCTCCAGCACGTTGCCCCCGACATTAGCGTTGTTCTTCACCACCGCCTCATAGATCTGATGGAGCGTCAAATCGAATTTGTGCAGCTTAATTGGATCAACCAAGACCTGATACTGCTTCACAAACCCACCCATACCGTTCACATCGATCACCCCTGGCACGCTCTTGAGCAGCGGCCTCAAGACCCACTCTTGCATGGTGCGTTGATCCGTCAATTCCGTCTCGATGACCCGCGAATCAGTTGCTCCCGATTGAGGGCCCTCGACATAATAGTGATAGACTTCACCAAGGCCTGTCGTAACAGGGGCCATTACTGGTTCGAGTCCCTGCGGTAACCGCTCTTTTGCTGCCATGATCCGTTCAAGAACCAGCTGTCGAGCGAAGTAGATATCTACGTCGTCTTGAAACACCACCGTGATTTGAGAAAGCGCAAATTTAGATAGTGATCGGATTTCCGCAAGCCCAGGGAGACCCGTCATCTGTAGTTCAAGTGGATAGGTAATGAACCGTTCAACCTCGACCGGCGAGAGGCCCGCCGCTTCGGTCAGTACCTGACCCTGAATATTGGTCACGTCGGGGTAGGCATCGATTGGGATTGACTCAAAGGC
>CAZOHW010000514.1:0-3016 GCA_964579525.1 uncultured Nitrospira sp.
ACCTTAAAGGTGTCGGCAAGCTTGTTCAAAACAATGGGCGATGGACTCGCCTTCGCACACTCATACTTTGAAAGCGCCTGTTTTGTGACCACATGGCCCATGGACGCAACAAGCGCATCGAGCGAAAGGCCTCGCGACAACCGTAGCCGCTTCAGACGGTAAGCGATGTTTTGTTGTTGAGACATAGATACAAGTGAGGTTGACAAAATATAACATAATATTCTTATTTGTCAACCACGAGCATACTTGGAATTTTCGAGTATCCCGGCGTTCATCCCATAGAATCGCTACAAACCATGGAGCACCTTCACCGTCACACGTTGGCCCACCGCGTCGCACTGGCCGTACGGCCTTCCAGTGCATTCAGCGGCAATCGCCATGGTCTTGACGCTCGCGAATACACCACGACTGCTTCAAAGCACCGCCACCTGGACCCGCTTTCATCCTGCACGAGAAGGACTCTGGTTTGGAGGTGTCACAGGCCGAGTCGTTCTCGCCTCGTGTGGCCGCGCTGATCCGCGCTGCTGTTGAGATGCAGAGACCGGCTTGAGTCCGGTGCCTGTGCCCGTCCGTCCTCCGCCCAGCTTTTCCCCGTCAGGCTGCGTCGTCCTCTCTGTCTCCTTTGCCGTCGCTGTGTGGCCTCCCCTGTTCGTGAGAGGCCAACACATCAACTCGAACCAAAGGAGCCATTACATGGCACCTCACACACACAAACCCAAGCCGGTTACCACGCTGCGCTGCAGCAGCATCCAGGCCAGTATCTGGAAGAACGACGGCGAGAAAGGGCCGTTCTACAACGTGACCGTGTTCCGCTCGTACAAGGGGCTTGATGGCACCTGGAAGAATTCCGAGTCCTTCGGATTCGCCGCTCTTGAGGCCCTCTTGGTCGTCGTCCAACAGGCGAAGGTCTGGATCAGCGAGCATTCGAGCCGCTGACGGTCATCGGAAGCCTCCGGCATCTGCGCTTGGGGTTTCCTGCACTTCACGAAAGGGTGAAAAGCATGGAGATGTATAAACAGTTTGTGAAGCACCTGACTCAGCTGCTCGGCGGAGCGACGGCGGTGCGCATCACGGTGTCCGGTTACCTGCCGTTGTCGATCGAGGCGATCGGGACGGGCCCGGACGGCAAGCGGCTGGTGTCGCTCTGTCATTACGGGGAACAGAACGGGGACCTCATGCGTGATCCTGACATCGTGTTCCTGTTTCATGATCTGCTTGATGGTGCGGCAGCTGAGCCGATCTCATTCCGGAACGACTACCTGGGAATGGCTCAGGATGTCTACCGTTATGGCGAGGATGGCAGGCGCACCCACGTGGTTCCGACTCTCAAACGCGATTTGAAAGAATTTACTCAGACCTGGTTTGTCAATCTGCACCAGCAGGGGTTCTTCGATGCGATGCTACTGCGCAGCGTGACGTGCTCACCTAGCGGATGTCTACCGTATTACCGGCCCCGTCCCAGCTGGGACAGGGCTCTGTATTAATGATGGGAACGTTCGTGGGTCGTGCTGCGATTCAGGCCGAGTTGGCCACGCGCGCCTCGTCGATCTGGTTTCGTTGTATATGCACGCTCGCGGAAGGAACCAAGGCTCGCAGATGGTCGTTCAACCGTCCGAGGTGCTTAAAGCAGCGTGGGATAGCAGGGGAGCGCTTGGAGGTCAACCAAAACCGGCGCGGGCGGATGTACTGGAATTCCACCTGGACATAGAACCCCTCGCTCGTTTCTGTGATAATGACATCCCCCACGGTCTGTTTCGCCACGGCGATCTTGACCTCACGCTCGGTCACGCACTCCTCGACACGTACCGTCATCGTTTTGCACTCCTTTCTCTTCCGGTTCGGATGGTCTCGCTCTGCACCACATCCTTCAGATGTGGTCGCACATGCTGAGGCACGTGCTAGTGCGTCGGACACATCAATAAGAAGGAATGGCCCATGCCAAACATCTGCATCGCCTGGTATTCAGCCAGGGCTTCGGCACATTCGCCCGGCGCCTCCCCGATCGCGCTGAGACAGAGCATGGCTTCACAGGCTTTGCGCGTCATGCCCATGAAGACGGACGGATTGGGCGTGACTGGGGCTTTCGCCGCGGCTTGTGGAGACACGACCCCTTTGCCTGACAGCGCGGCATTGACGGCCGTCGGGTCCAAGCCTGATAGGGATGGTGTCGTGCGCAGCGCCATCTGACTCGCCTGCAGTTCCGCGTCCAGTGCCCGTGCTGTGCCCGTCTCAATACCCACCCAAAGCAGCGCTGAGACGGCGACTACACTCCGTACGTGCGTCATCGTCATGCCTTTGTCCCTCCTTTGCTCTTTGCCCATTCCTTCTCCCGATGCGTCACGTCGTCACCGGTCCGCTCGTTCGCGTTCTCGGCGCGTCGTGGCCGCCAGCACGGGCTCGGGCCCTTGTCGTGCAGCCGCCCGATCATAGACCGGCACCACCGGATCTTTATCCGCCGCCTCCGCGGTCCGGAGGGTCGCGTTTCGTTCCTGCTTGCCCATCCGGTCGAGGTTCACCACCTCCCAGACATTTCGCGACACGGTGCGCGGGGTGGTGTCTTTCACCTGTCCGGTCTGATCACGGACGGCAACCTGCACGACCACCGGTTCCTTCCGTTTCTGCACGAGCGCCACCCGATCACCAATTTTGATGTCGCTGTTCTCGAGCGCTCGCGCCAAGTCCGTGCCCCATACGTCTTTCACCTCTTGCGCCGTCTCAAGTTGCACGTAATAACTCTTGTCATTGTTCTGATTGTGCTCGAAATGCGCGATGCCATGCTCGCGCACGTGGCCCACGATGATCCGATCTCCACGCAGCCGGTCTGTGGCCTCGGCCAACACCGCGGCTCGCATGGCCGGGGAGTCTCCACGTTCCTTGAGAATGGCTTCCAACGTCTTCAATGCCACCTGCTGCTTCTCGTTCAGTGGGCGCTCACGGCGGCCTCGAGCCGTCTGCTCCGAGAGACTAGAACCTATCTCAAAATAGTTGACGGCCTAAACCTTCCGCTCTATAAGTC
>CAZOHW010000515.1:0-2995 GCA_964579525.1 uncultured Nitrospira sp.
GTTACGATGCATTTGAAGAGCATCTCGGTTTGAAAGTTGTCCACCCTTAGGAAAATAACATCCTGATACTCAATGTAGTCTATCTGTTGACCAACTGCGAATGGTTACGGTGAACCCTAATATGAATCTTGTGATGGCTTTTCTTTGGAGATGAAGTGAGGCGTGAAAGACTATGTTGTTGCATGACGTTGTGAGGTGGCTGGGTAATCACTTCATGGTGGGTGTTTTGGTGATACTGAGCGCTGCGGTCCAAGTTGGCTGTGGCGAGCGTGAGAATATTCTCGTGATTGAGAAACCCACGGAGGTGCGCGACATTATTCAGGCTTCATCTTCGCCGGATTCGGGAACCAGTGTTCAGCCAGGGAGCGTCATTATGACGCTGAAGGCAGGGGATACCGCACGAGCCGTCGGAGTCTATCACGGCCAGGATCATGACGGGTTCAAGGTCAAGCTGGCCGATGGCACGGAAGGGCTTATTCTCGCGGGTGATACTTACAAGGTCGTGTCTCGCTGAGGCGTCCTACTTTGTGTGTAATGCGGGATCGCCTTATCTCAGGCCTTGGCTGTTCGTCGTGACAATCAAAGGGCCAGTTCTCCGATGAGAACTGGCCCTTTTGTGGACGCAGATGGTAGTGCTGTCCCTGAAACTTACGCAGCCTTCCGTCTCATCAGGCTCACGCCGGCCACTCCGGCGCCGAGCAGCAGTAATGAGGTCGGTTCTGGAACCGTTCCTCCCACGTTGTAAATTGCGGCGTGAGAGATTGAGCCAGGTCCAGGCCAGAAGTTTGACCCAAAGATGCTCTCTGTCCCGTTCCAAAAATCAACCGTGCCGGCAGATATGTTGAACACATACTGGTTAGGATCTTGGTTGCCATCCTTCACGAGCAATACGCAGGTTCCGCAGATCACTTCTGGTCCACCGTTATAAGCAATCGTGAAGGCGGATAAATCGCCATTAAATGTGGTGGTATAGGAATCAGCGAGACTACCAGCCTCCGATCCATCATTGTTCTGTTTGTACAACTCCACCAGTCCCGCGATCCCAGTCAACTGCGAGACGCAAGCCGCATCGCAGTTGCTGTTCTGAGAGCTCGTCCAATCAGCTTGGGACGGATCCAGACTTAACGCATGGGCGGATGTTGTGGCCATCGCCAGGCTGAACACCGCCGCAGTTATACCCTGTAACAGTTTCCTTCTCATTCTTATCTTCCCCTCTTTGTTGAAGTGTTCTGCTGCATTTGTCAGTGCGAGTCCGTTATTAATAGCAGCATATTGGATAAGCCATATATCCACTGTAGGGGGAGGAAACTAATACTTTCATGGGGGGAAGCCTTCAATTGAGTTCCTCTGCCGTGACTATGCGGCGTATGGAAGATTGTGTTTTTAAAAGCTTTAGACGACAGTGGATCAGGGGAAAGCTAGATACGTACAAAATTGTCACCTTGATTACGGTCAGCGATGTTTCTTAGGAAAATGAGGAGGGGACTCATGGTATGGGTCCATATCAGAGAGTGGATGAGGCCATCGAGAGTCGGAAACGGTTAGGCGTGAGCTGGTCGTTGTCCGTCAGATATATCGTGGTCATTTCTTGTAAGATTGGTTTGAATTGATGACTGTGACGGCGGTGACGGCTGTGTATGATTTCGAAGATTCGATTTGGTCAGAGGGATGTTCTGAACAAGAAGTTCAGGCGCAGCGTTCTGGGGAGAACTTGGTTATGCCGCAACGGCGCTGAGTACCAGCTCTTCCTCTTCCATATGCTGAGGAGCAGCAGCGGCGATTGTGAGGCTTTTGACCAGATGTGTGACTCGCTCACGGTCACCGGGAGCATAGCGAAGAAACTCGATGCCCGCCTGATCGTCTTTGCTCCAGCGTACGATGGAGACCTCGATACCAATGGGAGATTCTATTTCGGGGGCATCAATGTGCAAGGCGAGATAGTTTCCCGGTAGGAGGGTGATGGCACTTTGTATTCGACATCCGGTCGAGGAGAGATCGAAGAGAGTTCCTTCCCCTATACCATTATCGGTTTGAACGCTTGCGGGATATCGGACATATGTTCTTGGACGACATCGAGGCTGCATATTCTCCTCACGGCTAGTGCTGTATCGGTTTACTTGGGAAAAACTTGATGGTCCCCATGCGTCTTCTTTTGGGTTAGCAGCCGACCTGTTATCGCATTTCCGTCCAGAGGCCGGTTTGTGAACGGAAGGTCAGGTGGCGTACCGTGGTGCGGACCAGAATCGCGTCGTTGGTTTGGTCGACGGACTGTACTTGCTCATTTGTCGATAAGCGCACCGAGAAGAATCCTCCTGTGAATGCGGAAAACGCCAGCGCCCGCTCAGGTGTAATGGCAACAGTCAAATGCCCTCGCCCTTGTAACTGCTTCACGGTTTCATTCGGTCCCAGTGCTTCGCTAAACCAATGGCCTCGGCTCTCCTGAAAGCCATGGATTCGTCGATTGGTCTGGACCACGACTAAGCGCGGCAACACATGATGCCGCTCGACATGTTCCTCCACCCCTAATTGCACCTCGGTCCAACGCCGTAACCCTGATGAAAACCCCAGAAGTCGGTTGGAGGTTTGGACAAACCCAGCCGGCCCTCGAGCCGTTGTCGTGATGACTTGCTCGTTGACGCCTAATCGCTCTTCCACGGCACTACCTGCTGCCGGGAGCGCAACTACTTTGTCCTTCACAACTGTCACCATGACATCGGTGTAGTAACTCTGTGCCAAGACCGCGCCTGAATGTGCGGCGAGTAGACAGATCGAAAGAATGAGCAATCGGTCGATGGCGTGAATCATGTGCGTCTTTTCTCGATGGCTCATTCAGTGTGAGCTTACTTATGCTCTTCATTCAAGGTGAGGATAAACCAGCACTTTCATATATGGGACCGCCTGGATGTTTGCCGGTGCTGAGGAAAAGATCGCAGCGCGGTATGAACCTATCTCAAAATAGTTGACGGCCTAAACCTTCCGCTCTATAAGTCCCAGC
>CAZOHW010000516.1:0-2984 GCA_964579525.1 uncultured Nitrospira sp.
GGGACACATGGCGTGCTACGGCTCGTGGTGCAACTCGCGGGGGAGGAAATCGTCAACATCGTACCGGATATCGGATTTCACCATCGGTCTCAGGAAAAAATCGCCGAACGGCAGACCTGGCATACGTTCATTCCCTACACCGACCGTATCGATTACCTTCAGGGCGTGCTCAATGAGATGCCGTATTGTCTCTCCGTCGAACGACTGGCAGGCATTGCGGTGCCCCCCCGTGCACAAGTGATCCGCGTCATGATGTCCGAATTCTATCGGCTGGCCAGCCATCTCGTCTGGTACGGCACCTTCGCGCAGGACATCGGCGCCTTGTCTCCCGTTTTTTATATGTTCAACGATCGTGAGCGCATTCTTTCGATCGCTGAGGCCATTTGTGGCGGACGGATGCATCCCAATTGGCTCCGCATCGGTGGAGTCGCGCGGGACCTCCCGATTGGGTGGGATCAACTGGTTCGTCAGTTCATCGATTGGTTTTCAAGCCGACTCGATGAGTATGAACATCTCGTGATGGACAACCCGATATTCAAGGCTCGAACGGTCGGGATTGGGCGCTTGGCGCTCGACGATGCCATTGCCTGGGGTGCGACCGGTCCCATGTTGCGCGCCTGCGGCCTGCCCTGGGATTTGCGGAAGACTCGTCCTTACTCCGGCTACGAGCAGTTCGACTTTGATGTGCCGGTTGCCTCAAGCGGGGATTGCTATGATCGCGGAGTGGTGCATATCTTGGAAATGCGCCAATCGCTCCGAATTATTCGTCAGTGTCTCGAGTCCATGCCCTCCGGGCCCTACAAGTCGCTGGATCCGCTCGCCACTCCACCGATGAAGGAACACACGATGCAGGACATCGAAACCCTCATCCATCATTTTGTCGGGGTGAGTTGGGGGCCGGTGCTTCCACCCGGTGAGGCGGAGGTTCCTACGGAATCGTCAAAGGGTCAGACGAGTTATTACTTGACGAGTGACGGGGCTCAAGGGTCGTACCGAACGAGAATCCGCACTCCCTCCTTCGCTCATATTCAGATAGTGCCGTTCATCGCACGTGGCGAATTGTTGTCGGATCTCTTGGCTGTACTGGGTAGTGTGGATTACGTGTTATCGGATGTGGACCGATGAGAACGGTTCATTTGGTTTGTTTGGTTCTTTGGTTTGTTTCGTTGAAAGAGAACCAAACAAACAAAACAAACCAGACAAACCATATAAACCATGTTGTCTGACATCGAACGCCGCGAGCTTGAAGAGGCACTGCACCATTACCCCGACAAACGCTCGGGAACCATCGATGCGTTGTTGATCCTCCAACGGCGACGTGGCTGGATTTCCGATGACTCACTGCTCGATCTTGCGCAATTGCTCGAGATGACCTGTGAGGATGTCGACAGTGTCGCCACCTTCTACAATCTCATCTTTCGCAAACCAGTCGGTCGGCATGTCGCCTTCCTCTGCGACAGTATCAGTTGTTGGATCAAGGGGTGCGACCAGGTTCGCGAGCAGCTCAAACAACGCTATGACATCGACTTTGGGCAAACGACGAGCGACGGGCGGCTGACTATTTTGCCGATCGCCTGCTTGGGACATTGTGAACGCGCGCCGGCCATGATGATCGATCAAGACGTGTACGGTGAGGTGACGCCTGAGAAGATCGAACGGATGATGGAGAAATACAAATAACGTCAATTCTGAGTTGTAGTTGTTAGTGTTTAGTTCCTAGCAACTCACAGCTCAGTACTCGTAACTCACAACTGTTGAACATGGAACGGCCACTCACACAGTATCTCCATCGAGATGGTAGCCCACGCCTGTTGCGGGAGTACGTCAAGGACGGTGGGTACCGCAGCTTCCAACGGCTCGCATCCGGGATGGCCCCCAAGGATGTGCAACGGCAGGTCGGTGAAGCAGGGCTGCGAGGCCGGGGCGGGGGCGGATTCCCGACTGGAAGTAAGTGGAGTTTTGTGCCGATGGGGCCTGATGCCCCGAAACCAAAGTATATCGTCGCGAACGCCGACGAAATGGAGCCTGGCACCTTCAAGGATCGCATCCTTATGGAAGGAGATCCTCATGGCCTCGTCGAGGGCATGATCATGGCCGGGTATGCCTTGGATGCAGAGGTCGGCTACATTTTCTTGCGCGGCGAATATCATCTGTCAGCCCAGCGTCTGACCAGAGCCATTGCCGAGGCCTATGCCGCAGGGTATCTCGGTAAGCCCCTCCCAGGGACGACATTTCAGTTCGATCTCCATCTCCATTCCAGCGCGGGGCGGTACATCTGTGGTGAGGAGACGGCGCTGATTAACGCATTGGAAGGGAAGCGGGCGACTCCCCGCGCAAAACCGCCCTATCCACAGACCGTCGGTTTGTGGGGACAGCCGACAATCGTGCAGAACGTTGAGACCCTCTACAACCTTCCCCACATCGTGAACCATGGCGCTGCCTGGTATCGCAGCCTAAGCCGTACTCAGGACGGAGGCACGAAGATCTACGGGGTCAGCGGGCGTGTCACCAGCCCTGGATGGTGGGAGCTGCCGCTTGGTACGACAGCTCGTGAGATCTTGGAGCAGCATGCTGGCGGCATGTCGACCGGTGTTCACTTCCGGGGGGTCCTGCCTGGAGGAATTTCCACGGCCTTCTTGGTTGAGGAACATCTTGACCTTCCCCTGGACTTTTCCTCGTTCCCGGCCGAGGTCGGTCGTCTTGGGACCGGCACCATGATCGTCCTCGATGACCAGACCTGTCCCGTGGGGTTCGTGCTGAATCTTGAACGGTTTTTCGCCCGTGAATCGTGTGGGTGGTGCACTCCATGCCGGGAAGGATTGCCGTGGGTGGCTCGTCTTCTCGAGTCGTTCGAGAAAGGACGTGCCAGCAAGGACGATCTGGCGCTCTTAGACATGCATACGAAGTGGTTGGCTCCCGGTCATACGTTCTGTGGCCTCGCGCCTGGTGCGATGGCTCCCTTGCAATCAGCCCTGAAATTCTTT
>CAZOHW010000517.1:0-2949 GCA_964579525.1 uncultured Nitrospira sp.
CTGTGACCCGTCTCGACGGATCGGTACGCAATCAATTGTTACAGGCCACTAGTACCTCTGCCGCTTGTCTCCGTAGTTCCCAATCATGACTCTCTAGGGAGACAATAAGTGGCTCCACAGCCCCCTTGCCTATTCTGATAAGGGCTTTAACTGACCGCCGTCTGACCCCTCGATCAGGGTCTCTAAGTGCTTCAATCAGCGTGTCCACAGCACGAGCATCGCCGATAGCCCCCAACCCTTTGATGACCTGTCGTCGCACAACCCACCCGCTATTGCGAAAGGCAAACACCAACGGTTTTACGGCCACACTGCCAAGCGCCGTCGCTTCTTCCCATTGCGATAAGGCCACTGCACGCAGGGCGCGTTGTCGATCATCCTGAGGTTCCCATCCAAGTTTTTCCAACGTTTCCATAGCCTGCCGTCGGACTTCTCCATCATTGTCACGCAAGGCCAGCACTAAAGGCCCCACAGCTTGGATATCACCGAGCACTCCCAACGTTTCTGCCGTTTGCCGTCGCACCGCTCTATTCGAATCGTGAAGCAACGCCATCAGTGGTTCCACCGCATGAAGATCCCCGATCGCTCCCAGCGCCTCCACCGCTTGTTCCCGTACCGCATAGTCCTCATCGTGAAGGGTAACAATCAGCGGCTCCACAGCGACGGTCTTCAAACCTGCCGGATTGTGCCATTGAGGGAGGGCCATCCCCTGCTGTGCCTGTTGGTCATTTTGTTTGAAGATCCATCCAATCTTGCTCAACCCCTCTGCCGCCAGTCTCTTCATCTCCGGATCCCTGTCACTCAGCGCCGCCACCAAGTGTCTGAACACTTTTGACGTGCGATATGCACTGAGCTTTTTAACCGCGCGACGTCTGGTCACCAGATTGGTTGATTTGCATTGCCACAGCGTCCACCACAGCATGCGATGCCTCGTTCTGTCCCTTCCCTCAGTTTCTATGGTTCGAGATTACAGAGAAATGTGATACCGAGGCGACTGATCTCCCACTGACATCGGTCACATGGGCACTGCGAACGGACAGGCAGTGATCAGGCCTATCAGCGGATTGCTAGGAGACACTGGTGAGCGCCTCTCCGCATGGTTGAGATCCCTCAATCAACACGCGCCGCCCGTCGACACGCAGGCGACCTTCGGCAAAGAGCTGCACGGCACGAGGATATATGATGTGTTCCTGAACTAAAATCCTCGCCGCAAGCGTTTCCGGCATATCACCGTCAAGAATCGGTACAGCCGCTTGAAGAATGATCGGGCCTTCGTCAACTCCTTCCGTCACGAAGTGCACGGTACATCCAGCCAATTTGCAGCCCCACTCGATCGCTTTCTTCTGCACATCCAACCCTGGGAACGACGGCAAGAGCGAGGGATGAATGTTCATCATTCGATCGGCAAAGGCATCGACCAACACCGATGTCACAATTTTCATATAGCCCGCAAGCAGCACCAACTCAACATCATGCTGCCGAAGCTGTTCCAGGAGCGTACGGTCATAAGCTTCTCGACTGTCCGATTGCCCTGCGAACGGTTTGGGATCAACGAACAGAGCCTTGAGTCCATGTTTCCGCGCCCGTTCCAATGCTACGGCGTCTTTCTTATTACTGAGCACCGCGACAATCTTAGCTTGTAGCCGCCCCGCCTCTATCGCATCGATGATGGCTTGCAAATTGGATCCCCGACCTGAGGCCAGTACGGCTACCCGCAAGGGAGTTGTTCGATTAATTGACATACTCGACTTCCGGTTCCAGATTTGTGGATGACACGATTTCGCCGATCGGCCAGCCACGTTCACCCAACAGAGCAGCCTGGGCAAGGGCTCCCGACACTGCATCTGACGGCACGACAAGAACTAGTCCGATCCCCATATTGAACACTCGATACATCTCTTCACGATCAACCCGACCCAAACGACCGACAACATCAAAGATCGGCGGCACCGGCCAGGCCGTCCGAGCGATCTTCGCCCGCACTCCGCTCGGACACACACGCGGGAGATTCTCCGTGATACCACCGCCCGTGATGTGGGCGATGCCCTTGATCGGAAACTTTTCCACAAGTTCAAGAATCCGTTTCGCGTACACTTTCGTGGGAGTCAGGAGCTCTTCACCAAGTGATCGATCAAAACCTTCCAATCGACTCGTCACCGTGAGCTTCGCCTGGTCGAACAAGACGCGCCGGGCAAGTGAGTATCCATTACTATGGAGACCGGACGAAGCCAAGCCGACAATGACATCACCGGGAACAATGGTCCGCCCATCAATGATCTTGGGACGATCCACCGCGCCGACCGCAAATCCGGCCAAGTCGTATTCTCCATCCGGATAAAAGGAGGGCATCTCAGCCGTTTCCCCACCGATCAAGGCACAACCGGCTTGGCGACACCCTTCAGCGATCCCTGATACCACGGCTTGCGCTTTCGAGACCGATAATTTACCCGTCGCAAAGTAGTCGAGAAAAAACAGCGGTTCCGCCCCGCTCACGGCAATATCATTCACGCACATCGCCACCAAATCGATTCCGACGGTGTCATGCTTATCCATCATGAAGGCAATCTTCAATTTGGTCCCAACCCCGTCGGTTCCCGAGACCAACACAGGTTCCTTATACTTTCCGGCCTGGAGACCGAACAGTCCTCCAAACCCACCCAAATCAGTTAAGACTTCTGGACGAAACGTCGAGCGGACAAGCGGCTTGATGCGATCGACAAATTCGTCACCCGCATCGATATCGACACCGGCATCGCGATAGGTTGTCATAGTGGGACGGCATCTTAACGGAGGGTCATCGAGAGGTCAACGCGGAACATCCCACCCTGATCATTCTTGTGTCCTGTGCATCAGAGACTTGTCTCCTAGCCTGCACGATTTCGAGACCCGTCAAAGGAGCATCGCATACCGAAGACACTATGAGGAGGACAAACTCACATGGAGGGTCCGAAC
>CAZOHW010000518.1:0-2942 GCA_964579525.1 uncultured Nitrospira sp.
TCACGTCCGGTTCTGGGAGGGCCTGGCGGTGAGATTCCGCTGGGCTACTCAACTTGTTTGGCACGTGAGCTTTCAATCACAAGGAGAAATGACTCCCGACCCCTTTATCTGTTCTCTCCTTTATCTGTTCTCTTTATCTGTTCTGATCTGACGGTGCCGGAGGGGACCAATCAGTGGCCTTGCGTCGAGGGGATCGACGTGAGGGAGCAGCGGTCTCTCGCGGTGGTTACGTAGGGTCTTGACAGGACAGAGCCTCTCCGGTACCGTGCGCCAGTTTCGTGGTGTGGATACCGAAGAAATGGAAGTAATTTAATGCTCGGCGGGTAGATGTCAGTGAGGAGCCGTATGGCACACAGGTACAGTCTGATCCTATTGTTGTGGTTGCTGCTCGTCAGCCCGCAGCTAGCTGCCTGTGGCGAGCCGCGCTATCCAGTTCAAGACTCGAAGATTCCCGTGGATGAGCAAACCCATCCCGTGTGGCTGAACAATAGCCAAATTATCTTCATTGGCTACGAACTTGATCCAGCTCACCCGCCGAAACAAGTGGGGCTAGCATGGGAGATTCCCCAAGGAGTCTATGTATGGGACCTTGAAAAAGGAACAGCGGCGCGTGATCACAGCTGGGATGGCACAACCAACTGGTGTGTATCGGGCGAGTTTCGATCATTCCTTCGGCTGCGGCCAGGAACGGACAAGACCTATGATCTTGTGCAAGGGAAAGCAGGTGAAGAACAGGTTCAGCCCTATCCTGTGAAACATTGGTTCAATAAGGGGAGTTGTCGCTACTATACATCCCTCCCCTACTGGAGGATCGAAGGACAAAAAAACCAATCATTTCCGTTGTTAGAGAAGCACGGATACTTGGACTTCGGTATTCCAGTTTGGGTTGATCCATCAGGAAAAGCCACCCCCATCGTCCTCTATAGGCCAGACTCAAAGAAAGGTATTGAATTGCCGCTTAATGGCCGACAGGTCCAGTTTCACGTGACCTATGCCGAGTTCGCTGATGCCTATTTACTTAAAGGTGAGCAACGTACCTCTGATGCGGTACCTGTGTGGCAGCTCGGCTCGGATGGGACTTTAAGACTAGTTCTAGAACCGAAAGGGCGAGACTGGGAACGGATGGGGTGGGGACACTTTTTTCTCACGAAGAAAGGTCTCTTGCTTACAGGCGGAAGAGGCGACTATAGCGCTGTCGGAACTACGGGTGGCTATCTTCTCGTAGGAGAAAAGCCTGTGCGCATCGTCGCAGGATTTGTGAGAAATGCTGCGGTGTCTCCTGATGGCTGCAAAGTAGCTTTCGTTCATGTGCTGCATTCGCAAGCGGGAGCGGATAGTTTTCGGGCGTTACAGGCAGGCAAACCGGGGACGCGAACTCTCAAGATAATCGACCTCTGCAAAGGAGATTAACATGGCACTGCCTCCTGGGCTTAATAGCCTTGCCAAACTGACCTTATTGGCAGCGGATACATCTTACTTCGATGATCAGCATCCAGCCCCGATAGCTTTAGGGGCACTTAACGACACCTCTTACGGCGTAGGGCCGCAATATTCTGTTCCTTCTGGCTTTGTGAAGGCAGCAGAGTTTAATGACACAACCACCACTGGATTTGGTTTTGTTGCTTATCGAAATGTACAAACGAATGAAGTGATCGTTGCACTCAGAGGAACAGACGGCCCAAACACTCAGGATTGGGTAGCGAGTAGCCAACACCTGGGATGGAATCAATGGAACATTGATGGCGGTGGCCGAGATCTGGTCTTCGGATTTCTTGATAGTCTCGCTCCTCCTGGAGAGGCATTTAAAGGAAAGATTCATTTTACTGGCCAGAGTTTAGGCGGCGGGCTTGCTCAGTACGCGGCGTATGAGTATGTAAAGAGTAAAACGACACCAAGCGATCCTGCGTTTGACCCAACGTTTGACAAGAGTCGTATCACCCTTACGACCTTTAACGGCTTTGGTGGCGTCCTTGGACTCAAGCAAAATCTGGGAGACTATTCCTCAGCGGTCCTTGCCGATATCGGCTCCAACGCGCATTTCTATACCGAAGGCGATTTGGTCAGTCGCCTGGGCAGTCTCAATGGGGTGGGCCATACGGGCGGGACTGCGTATATGCTGAATGCCCACGCGTCTGATATCGATCCCGACACGGGTGAGCCGTTTCTATTGAACGCCATTGATGCCCACCGGATTGAAACCGGCTTCTATCCGTTCCTCACTGCAGGAACGGAATTTGAGGCTGCCGTGGCGCGCCCGATTGAGTATCTCCCCATGCAAGAAAGCCAGCAGATCGGTGCCCTGTTTGGCCGGGTGTTCAATGACCAAGATGTGTCCCCGCTGGAGTCGAAGCCCAGGCTGGTTGCGGGCCTGGCGGCGGCACTGACGCTTGGCCCGCCTGAAGAGAAAAATGCACTGGCGCAAGCTGTCTTTACAAATCTGCATTCGGCAGGGGACATGTCGGATGCGTGGTATGTACGGTTGAGGAGTTATGATTGGGGCTCTATCTCCAGCTCGTTTGGCGCGAGAGTGGCCGGTGCCGCGATCTATTATCCATCCATGTTACTGGCAGTGTTGTCCGACGCCATTGATCTGAGCTCAGAACAGCGCGCGCAGGTATTCGAGAAAGCGCGAGAATGGATCTCCAGTTCCATTCCAACGATAGGGGAGGTTCTCAGCCCAGAAGATCGTCGTGTGCAGATGGAGATGCTGTTTTCGCTGATTCCTGGCGCGGCAATCGGCTCGAAGTTCGCACCCGTGCTTCAACCGTTGGCTGTCGATGTTGAGGCATTTGCGCAGCGGGTCGTATCGAGCGGGGCGAACTGGGTGAGTGACACCTTTGCGTTTCTGCGAGCGCAAGCCCAGGGAACGCTTGCTGACACAAGTGTGGGACGTTTCGTCGTGAAACTGGCTTCGACATTCGCCGATGCGGCTCTGAGCAGCG
>CAZOHW010000519.1:0-2919 GCA_964579525.1 uncultured Nitrospira sp.
CTGTGACCCGTCTCGACGGATCGGTACGCAATCAATTGTTACAGGCCACTAGTGGGGCACTAACTGGAGAGGCAAAAGACCTCACGAAATATTCTAATCCTGATAACGATCCAAGGGGTCCGTGGATGAGTGATAACTTGACCGGGTTAGCGAATGCCATGGAACGCCCAAACTTGCACTACGATATTGAGAATCCTGAAACAGGATTGAAATATCCACCGCTACCCACTCGCGGATGGTCCTATGAACCTTCGCGAATGCGCCAATTAGTTTCTGAGAAGCGCATTCTCTGGCCCAGCAAGCCTGACGGACGTCCGAGGTTGAAACGCTTCCTTGCGGAGGTGCGGAGTCAATTTACTGGATTTTCTTCCGTTCAAGAACCAGGATATACAACTGATGGAACACGAGAACTTGAAGAGTTATTTGGGGAAAAGATTCTTGAATTTCCCAAACCAAAGAGACTTATAAATATCTTACTTCGGCAAGGCACAGAGGCAGAGAACAATGACATCGTTTTGGATTTCTTTGCAGGGTCCGGCACAACCGCGCATGCGGTTTGTGAATTGAATAACGAAGATAGTGGTAACAGAAGGTTCATTTTGATTCAGCTTCCAGAACCTACGGGGCGGAAGGACTATCCAACCATCGCCGACATCACCAAGGAGCGTGTGCGGCGCATCGTCAAGAAGCTCAACGAAGAGGAAGGTGGCAAACTCGATCTGAAAGGCGCCAAGCTGCAGGACCGTGGCTTCAAAGTCTTCAAGCTCTCCGAATCCAACCTCAAGCCCTGGAACGCTGATGTTCCTCACGATGAGCCGATGCTGGAGAAGCAGCTCGATCTGCATGTGGACCACATCCGCGAGGGCCGCACGGCAGACGACCTGCTCTACGAACTCCTGCTCAAGAGCGGCTATTCTCTCACGGCACCGGTTGAGGTGCTTCACCTTGCCGGCAAACAGGTCCACAGCGTCTCGGGCGGTCTGCTCTTCGTCTGTTTGGAACGAGAGCTGACGCTGGAACTGATCCGCGCGATGGCAGAGAGAAAGCCGGAGCGCGTGGTGTGTCTGGACGAGGGCTTCGCCGGCAACGATCAGCTCAAAGCCAACGCCGTCCAGATCTTCAGAACCAAAGGGGTCACTAGCTTTAAGACGGTGTGAGGACTAAATAGACTATGCCGGATGATCGAAGAGACAAAGAGCACCAGTTTGGCGGGGAATGGACTACCCGGAAGCTAGAGGTGCTGGCCGGGTACCTGCAGGGCTATACGACTGCGTTAAAGAAAACGCCTTTTCAGAAGCTCTACATCGATGCCTTTGCGGGGACAGGATACCGCGATGTCCGGCGCAACGACACCGTGAAGTCGTCGCAGGAAGCCTTGTTCCCCGAGCTGGCCGAGCAAGAACCACAGTCCCTACTGGATGGCTCCGCTCGTATCGCCTTGCTAACCGAGCCCCCCTTCGACAATTACCTATTTATCGAGCAGAGTGCTACTCGTTGCGCCCGCCTCGAAGGCCTGAAGACCGAGTTTCCTGATCTCGCCAGAAAAATCGATGTGCTTCGTGGTGACGCTAACACGGAGATCCAGAATCTGTGCTCCAGAGATTGGAGGTCCAACCGCGCGGTGCTGTTTCTCGACCCTTATGGAATGCAGGTCGAGTGGGCGACGATTGAGGCGATTGCGCAGACGAAGGCGATCGATCTGTGGCTGCTCTTTCCACTTGGCATCGGGGTCAATCGGTTGCTCACCAAGTCCGGGGATATTCCGGAGTCATGGCGGCGACGACTCAACCTGCTACTTGGCACTGAGGACTGGTACGATGAATTCTACAAGGTTGAGACTACCCCGACGCTCTTCGGCGATGACAAGGAGCGCGTGGTCAAGGCGACAATGGAAACCATTGCGCGGGATTTTACCAACCGACTTAAAGAGGTCTTCGCTGGGGTAGCTGAAGACCCAGGTGTGTTGCGGAATTCGGCAAACAATCCGCTGTATCTCCTTTGCTTTGCCGTCGGTAATGAGCGAGGGAAAGACATCGCGTTGCGCATCGCACAGCATTTACTCAAGGAGGTGCGCTGATGGCACAAGGCTCTGGCATAGAATGGACTGAATCCACATGGAATCCGGTCACTGGGTGCACGAAAATTAGTCCAGGCTGCAAGTATTGTTATGCCGAACGCATGGCTGAGCGTCTCCAAGCCATGGGCCAGGCAAATTATGTCAATGGGTTCCAACTGACGCTGCAACCCCACATGCTTGATCTGCCGCTGAAATGGAAAAAGTCGCAAACGATCTTTGTGAATTCGATGAGCGATCTGTTCCATGAAGAAGTGCCGATCGAATACATCCAAAGAGTATTCGACGTGATGAACCGGGCTGACTGGCACCGGTTTCAGATTTTGACCAAGCGCGCTGAGCGTCTCGAAGCGCTGAGTCCCAAGATTAACTGGGCGTCGAACATCTGGATGGGCGTCAGTGTTGAGAACGGAGACTATCGGGAGCGAATCGACCATCTTCGTCGGACGACTGCACATATTAAGTTTCTTTCTCTGGAGCCGCTCCTTGGGCCGCTACCGCATCTCGACCTGTCTGGAATCGACTGGGTCATAGTTGGAGGGGAATCAGGTCCTAGGTCTAGGCCCATGAACCCTGAGTGGGTCATAGATCTGCGCGATCAGTGCCGCCGGGCCGCAGTCCCATTTTTCTTCAAACAGTGGGGGGGGAAGAATAAGAAGCAGGCTGGTCGCGAGCTAGAGCAGAGAGTGTGGAGTGAGATGCCACGCGATTCGAATCCAAGGAAGGACCTGCCGGTCCTCGCATGACGCATTGATCGAGTCCCGTCATTATGACGAGGGGCTTCGCCGGAAACGATCAGCTCAAAGCCAACGCCGTCCAGATCTTCAGAACCAAAGGGGTCACTA
>CAZOHW010000520.1:0-2905 GCA_964579525.1 uncultured Nitrospira sp.
TCACGGTGCTGTATGTGGTCGGCGCCGTGAACATCATTTGGCTGTCGATCTATGGATTCTATCTGCCGGCGAAGGTTCGTGTCGGCCTGTCGGCTCCGCAAGCGTTCACGACACTGACGGTCATCATTACCGGGGTGGTCATTAACCGGCTTATGCTTCGACGTGCCGTGGTACACGGCCCGATTCAATGGGGAAAGATCTCCATGCGTGGGATGGTGGGATTGTTTGGACTTGCTGCGTCGTTCAGCTGGGTGATGGGATTGATGGGCTATATCCGCTCGTCGGGACGTTTGTCATGGCATGTCAGTGAGTTGATGGCTGATGTCTCGCCCTGGGCGTTTACTCCGGACCTGCAATACGCGACAAAGATGGTGACGGTGAACATGGTGGTGTTCTGGGCGGCCGTTCTCGCCCTGTTCTGGATGTGCGAACGAGAGCAACAACCCATGATGGTTGAGGAGAATAGCGAGAAGGAGTCCCCCTTACTGACTCCGATTCCATCGCAAGAAACCTAGAAAGGAAGCGTTGTCCATGGAGCATCGCGTGCTGAAATCTGCCGCAGCGGTTCTTAGCATTCTCGTAGCTGGTTTTGCCTGGCAAGCTCTTGCGATGGCCCAAGGGCAGGCGCTGGTACTGGAAGATTTCCAAGCAAAAGAAGCGGACGGATTTCCTTCGCTTTGGGAACATGAAAACCAACGGAGCCAATCAAAAGGCCGGGAAGCCTATAAGGTACGGTCCGAAAACGGGGCAAGCTTTTTATCGGCTAAGGATGCTGGTCAACGGATCAAGAAAAAGAAAATCGATTGGGACCCCAAGGCCTACCCTGTTCTGACGTGGCGTTGGCGCCTCAGCAAGGCCGCGACTGGGAATGAACCGCTGGCCGCAGTCTATGCGTCTCTCGATACAGATCTCATGTTTATCCCGGTGTTCACCAAATATGTGTGGAGCGAGTCGAAACCAGACGGGACTTTAACGGAAGGCGGGATGTTTAGTGGTTCTGAGATTGTCGTCCAGAGCGGCACGAAGGAAATCGGCCAATGGTTTGAAGAGCGGGTGAATGTGTATGAAGACTTCAAGCGCATTCACAAGCATGAACCGGCGGAGAAGGCGTGGGGCATTTCCATTATCGCCGCACCCGGTGTGGAGATTGATTTTGGCCCGCTCATCGCGCATCCGGCCAAGTAGCGTTCAGTCGCAGTGAGCCACAAAGGATCTGAGCATGGCAAAGAATAAGGTTTTTGATATCGCACTTGGCATCGTCGTGATGGGTACCGTGGGGACTCTGATCGGTATGACGATGGGTGGTGGGTTGATGCCGGTTGCCATCTCGGTTGGGCTTGGTCTCGGTGTGGTGATTGGGTTTCTCGGTGGTCGCCGGTTTCTCGTCAGTATTTTAGTCGGGACGGTGTTAGGTGGTCTGTTGGCCTGGTTAATGGCCGGTCTCGATCGGATCTGGGTCGGCGCCGGGGCTGGAGCAGCCATGGGCGGTTTTCTCGGTGTCCAGATTTCGATGTTGCTCGACGTGCGAGCGGCCAAGAAAGCTGCAGCGGAACAGTCCGGCACGTCGCCGTCGTATCGCTAATGATTTTTGATTGTCGAGGTATTTGTGGAAAACAAGGGTGTGTTAGTGGGGTCCATTATTTTTGTGTTTGCGTCCTTCTTTCTCATGATCGGCTTGTTGGCCTATGAGTCCTATAAGTCCAAGCAAATGAAGCAGCTTGCCGCATCGGTCAAATCTGAAGTCAGGCCGACGGCGAGCAGTCTTCCCACTCAAGATTTCTCAATGTATAAGACAAAAATCGGAGATGAGGGTCGGGAGATGGTTCAGATTCCTGAAGGTCCGTTTACGATGGGCAGCAACGAGGGTGATCCGGATGAGGCTCCTGAGCATCAAGTCTACCTCAAGGGGTTCTATCTTGACCGAAAAGAGGTGACCCAGGATGAGTATCAACGATTCGCCAGGATGACCAAGCGGGGGGCGCCAAAGATTGAAGTGTTCGACGACGATCAGTCGAAGATTTTGAAACCAGAATTTGCGGTAATGAGTGTCTCATGGGACGATGCGGCCGCGTACTGCAAATGGGCGGGTAAGCGACTGCCGACGGAAGCAGAGTGGGAAAAGGCTGGTCGTGGCGAGAGCAAGAGAAAATACCCGTGGGGAGATAAGTTAGTCACGAACGCGGCGAATGTCGATGGGAGCGAGGATGGGTATAAATATCTGGCGCCGCCTGGATCATTCGACGCGGGTCGAAGTCCCTATGGCCTTTATGATATGACGGGTAACGTCGCAGAATGGGTCGAGGATTCCTACGATGAACAGTACTATAGGAAGTCGCCGTTCCGTGATCCGAAGGGTCCTGACAATGCAGATCTCAAGGTTGTGCGTGGAGGCTCATGGCGCGAAACGGAACATAATGCGAGATTGTCGAAACGGTTCGCCGCCAAACATTGGCGAACGGATGTGACGATCGGCATTCGTTGTGCTAGCGATCTGGACCAACCAGGAGGAGGTTCCTGAGTCCTAGGCCGGTATGCTTGAGTCAAAATTCAAACTCGTCTTTCTACTCGTGGTGTTGGCCTGTGCCGCTATGCCCATCATTGCCATTTTTCGGGGTACCACGATCACGCCGTATGAAAAACCGGCATCAGGAGCTGGTCAAGATGCGGAGCCGATATCGGAAAGCGTTCCTGGAGAGGAGCCCATCCCGGATGAGATGGTGACGATTCCAGCCGGACCGTTCATTCGGGGGACTGAGAACGGGGGGTTTGATGAGCAGCCGCCTCGAACCATCCACTTGGACGAATTTTCTATTGATCGGTATGAAGTCACCAATCATCAGTATCAACAGTTTGTGTTGGCTACGGGACATCGGAAACCAGGGCTGCCGTCGCGCTATGCTAAGAG
>CAZOHW010000521.1:0-2887 GCA_964579525.1 uncultured Nitrospira sp.
GGCCATTGGGGTTGAGCCGGGCTTCACGATTCTGGATCGTGGTGATGCCGAAGACTTGATTGCCTTGGTGAGGGCACAGCTCGGATTGAATGAAAAAGATAAGCGCTTTCCCCGCAAGGGGACGATCATGGAAATGCTCAGCAAGAGTGAGAATACGCTGCGCAGTCTCGATGAGATCATTCTCGAAGAGTTCAGTCATTTTTCTGATCATTCGGAGGATCTGGGGCGGCTTCAGAAGGCCTATCAGGCTGCGAAGCGTCAAAAGCAGCTGTTGGATTATGACGACCTGCTGGTCATGTTACGGCAGCTCCTCTTACTGGACGAGACGGCTCGCGCAAATATTTCCAGGCAGTATCGCTATATCCTTGTAGACGAATACCAGGACACGAATCGGTTGCAGGCCGAGGTGATCCGCCAATTGGCCACGACGCATCAGAATGTGATGGTCGTCGGCGACGATTCTCAGTCCATCTATGCATTCCGAGGGGCGACCTTTAAAAACATTATGGACTTTCCAGTCCTGTTCCCCGGGACGACAATTTATAAACTCGAAGAGAATTATCGCAGCACCCAGCCGATCCTGAATCTGGCCAACTGCATTATAGACGAGGCGGCAGAGAAATATACGAAGCGCCTCTTCACGAGAAAGATCGATGGGCCGTTACCGTCGCTGGTCGAAGCAGCAGGCGAAAATGCGCAGTCGCGGTTCATTGCCCAGAAAATTCTTGAGCTTCGGGAAGAAGGGGTGCCACTGAATGAGGTGGCGGTGTTGTTTCGTTCGAGCTTCCATTCATTCGACCTGGAAATCGAACTCTCTCGCAAAGGGTTACCCTTTATCAAGCGTGGTGGGGTGAAGTTTATCGAAACGGCTCATGTCAAGGATCTGTTGGCGCATGTGCGTGTCGTCTCCAATCCCCTTGATACGGTGAGTTGGCACCGTGTGTTGATGCTAGTGGAAGGTGTCGGGCCGAAGAAGGCGCAGGATCTCCTTGCGGCCATCGTGAAAGCTGAACGGCCCTTTGACGTGTTACGAGGGGTCAGTGGCCGCTCAGGTCAGGGCCTGAAGAATTTGGCCAATTCGCTCGAACATTTAATCGGGTCGGATGATCAGGCGCCAGCAGAGCAGGTGAATCACGTCTATGAATATTACCTGCCGATTCTCAAAGAGCAGTATGACGATTATCCGAAGCGGACCAGGGATCTGGACCATCTCCACACGATTGCCGAGGGATATCGGAGGATCGATGAGTTTCTTGCCGACTTGGCGTTGGAGCCTCCTGACGGCAGTGCGGTGGATGTCGAGGCCACTGATCGCGACGATGAACGGTTGGTGCTTTCGACGATTCACTCGGCGAAGGGGCTGGAGTGGCAATGTATCTTTGTGATTTGGGTCGTTGACGGCCGGTTTCCATCGGCCTATTCCTTCCTGACTGATGATGAATTGGAAGAAGAGCGGCGGCTGTTCTATGTGGCTGTCACGCGCGCGAAACGGCATTTATTTATGACGTATCCCATCAATGTGTATGACAAGAGCAGCGGAATGTTGCTCTCAAAGCCGACGCGGTTTCTCGACCATGTCTCTCCTGACTTGCTCGACGTGCTTGCACTCGTCGAAGAGGGTGGCCGAGAGGATTGGGAATTGCCCAGAGAGCCGTATTATTAATCTCGATCGGTTCGTGTTTGGTCCAGATTTTCTGTCCTGCCTCTATGCGCCGCCTCACTCACGTATTTCTGATGTGCTCTTGCTGGCTTGCCCCGGCCTTCGTTGGCGTGGACTCTTCTACTGCGAGCTTCAGCGGAGGGGGTAGTGCTGATCAGGTCTGGACTCGTCTTCTTGCTGACGCGGAGCAGTTACGCCTGCCCACGAAGTTTCTGAAGGCTCTCCCTCCGGAGTTTGTTCAGTTTGAATTCGATGATCTTCGAACCTATGCGGCTGAGTACCATCCCGGTGAACATCGAATGGTCCTCAATCGTTCGCTGTCTTTTAATGCAGCGGCAAGGACGCTCAAGCCCCTTGCTGCAATGACGCACAAGGAATTGGCCGTGCTCTATCATGAGCTCTTCCATGCTTATATGGATTATGTGAAAGAAGTCGAGGGACAATCAGTCAAGTCTGATTCTATTAAGGATTTGATGCACTTTGCTCGACAACAGCTCAGTTGTCGCTACGGCGAAGTGAAGATTGCTCCGATCGTCCAGCGAATGGGTGAGACAGAATTGCGCTATCTTACGCCAGCCGAGTCCTGGGAAGCCTTGAACGAAACCTGGGCCGTTTTTATCGGTTGGGCGGTGTGGAATCAATTAGCGATACAGGGGAAGAAATCGAGCGCCTCCCTCTTTACTGACCCGAAACTTGCTGATCAATGGGTGACGCGACTCAAATCCGCCTTTCAGAATGGGGAGTTGCGGGGATATTATTCGCCGGAGGATCAAGCCGAACGACGGCTTGCCCAAAAACGATACTTAGCGGAGCAGCTGACTGCCGAAGAGGTTCTGGTGCTAATGAAGCAAGCTATTGGCATATCAAATGATTTTGTGAATCGAGTAGAGCGGAATCTGGAGTTTTTGGAGAGACTGCCCTGTCTTAATTCATCATGAGGGAGTGAAAAAAAATGATCCAGGCCGAATTCTCCTCTTGACATGGAGAAACTTCATCAATAGAATCCAGCATTTCATAATTCTACCCTATCCGAGTACACCACTGGAATCAATCTGTGTGGATTGAGGAAGAAGGTTGTGCACGGAAAGGTTTGCTTTTTGTTTGGCTGATTCAAAGTGGCGAATATCCTCAATCTGTATTGTAGTTTTGACTCGCGGAATGCAATAAAACATCGCGGGCAGGTACCCAAGTGGCCAAAGGGGGCAGACTGTAAATCTGCTGGCTTAT
>CAZOHW010000522.1:0-2877 GCA_964579525.1 uncultured Nitrospira sp.
CCCTCAACCAGATTACGCGGTTCACCTATGACCCCGCGAACGGTGATCTGTTGACCGTGACCGATCCCCACAATCAGACGACCACGGTGGCCTACAACACTGGAGGCCAACCCATCAGCGTGACGGATCCACTGAATCACATCAGCACGTTCGAGTATGACAACGCCGGGAACCTAGTTGCCACGACAGATCCGGTGGGGAACACGACGCAGCGGGCCTATGATGCCGTGAGCCGACTGATCGTGCTCACCGATCCTCGTGGGAAGAGTACCCAGTTTACCTACGACAACGTGAATCAAGTAACCCAGCTCACCGACGCGCTCAATGGCCTGACCATATTTACTTATGATCCGAATGGGAACTTGTTGACTCTCACCGATGCCAAAAATCAGGTCACCACGTACACGTACGACAACATGGATCGGCTCGCGACCAGGAAGGATGCCCTCAACAGACAGGAGTCCTATCAATACGATCTGGCGGGAAATCTGAGCCAGTTCACCGATCGGAAGAATCAGCAGACCACCTTTACCTACGACCCACTCGATCGGCGGACGCTCACAAGCTATGCCGACAGCACCAATGTGACTGTCACGTACGATACGGTGGGGAATGTGACGAAGCTGACCGACAGTGCCACGGGTGCGATCGACTGGACCTACGACGTGCTCGATCGCGTCACGCAGGAAGTCACGCCGCAGGGGAGCGTGAGTTATACCTACGACGCGATCAGTCAACGTCTGACCATGCGGGCCAATGCGCAGCAACCGGTCACCTATGGCTACGATGCGAACTCACAACTCTCACAGGTGACACAGGGATCACTTTCAGCCGTTCTTACTCATGATGCCCTCGGCCGTCGCACGCAACTGCAACGGTCCAATGGCGTCACGACAACCTATGACTACGATCCGGCTTCACGCCTGCAGGGCATCACCCATGCCAAAGGTGCGACCACACTGGAGCAGCTGACACAGGGTTTTGACCCGGCAGATAACAAGAATCAGGTTACCCAACTGATTCAGAACACCACCGCGCTCCCTCCAGCGGTGACCGCGGCCTACAATGCCGCCAATCAGCAGACTCAGTTCGCCGGCGCGACGCTGAACTACGACAACAATGGAAATCTGATAACCGACGGGACGAACACCTATGTGTGGGATGCCCGCGATCGCTTGATCGGGATCAGTGGCGGGACCAGCGCCACCCTTAGCTACGATGCGCTGGATCGTCGAGTGGTCAAGAGCATTAACGGCGCAACTTCAACCTACCAGTACGATGACGTCGATGTTGTGACAGAATCCGGTGCCGTGAACGCCAGCTATCTTGGTACGCTCAATATCGACGAACCGCTGGTTCGCCAGACGCCCAGCAGCAACGAGTTCTATCTTACCAATGATCTTGGCTCGACGGCCGCGCTGACTAACGATGCCGGTGCGATCACGACAACCTATACCTATGGGTCGTTCGGGACCACGACGGTCAATGGTTCGTCTACCAATCCCTTCCAATTCACAGGACGGGAGAATGATGGCAACGGGCCCTACTACTATAGGGCTCGCTATTACAGTCCATCACAGAGCCGGTTTCTGAGTGAAGATCCACTGGAGTTTGACGGCGGCGATGCGAATCTGTATGCGTATGTCGATAACAGTCCGACCAACTTTATCGATCCTTCTGGTGAGATAAAACTTCCCCCACCAGTACAGAAGTGTCTGGCAGGGTTAGCCCAAAGCATTGCCATAAAGGCGGGCGTCAAAATCGCCGGGCGTAAGCCAGACGCGGGAAACGATCCCTTAGATCCACAGGCTGCAGCGCAGTCGTGTTTAAGTGTAGGATCGAATAAGCAAGCGAAGCCAACTAATGGTCCATCAGGCAGTGGGAAAAGTACAAAGGGCGATCCGAAGCGCTCCAAAGTTTCTCCCTCAGGTCCAACGACAGTTCCAATTGGTGGTGGAAAGTTCACTAAGACTACAACCACAGTGCCTGGTAGAGATCCCGGTCAGTCACGATCTGACAATGTAGTCATTAAGAACCAGAATGGCGATACGATAAGGACCTATAAGGACAGCTATGATCGGGGCGGCAAGTTCCAAGGTCGAAAACCGATGCGCGGAGGACCGGAAGGACGCCCTGCAAACTAGCAAGGTAAGAAGGAACATGACATCTACTGATCTAATCACGTTTTTTGATTGCCCCGATGGGCCACAGCAATTTAAGCGAGCGGTTGCAGAGCCACTTGCGATCTTTAGGAGAGCTCTTACGACCAAAGGGTACTCATCAGCCCCGGTCGAAATAACAACTCAAAAGATTACTATCTCAATCAAGGCCAAGCATGTGAAGAGATTATGCGAGTGGTATCTTGCGGGTGACATTGATGGGGTTGAGATTGACTATATTGCGTCAGCATTAACCCTCTGCCCCGACTTTATCCCGGAATCAGAAAGCATCAATAGTTGTCTGTATGGCCTAGGTGAGTTACATGGCCTAGGTAAATTGCGGCCAGCGGATGAGGAGCGGGCAAGAGTGCTTGAAATATACAAGGAAGTTGGTGGGGGAGAAAAGTACAGAAAAGAAAATACAAAGTGAAAAGGAGTAGGAAAGAAGAGGGGAGAGGTATCGAAGCAAGAAAAGGCTACATTTCAGGGGATTTGCGGGGGCTGTCTGCAGGGTCGCAGCGTAGAGAAGAACGAATGGGTCCGGCAGTTCAGCGTTGATGGGAAATAAAATAGGGACAGGCAGGATTGCTGTATGTGACGTGGCTGAAAAAAGAAATGATGAGTGGTACGCGAAGCGGCAATCCATTTACCACCATCACCGACGCGCTCAGTCAGCTCACGCGCTTCACTTACGATTCCGCCAATGGGAATTTACTCT
>CAZOHW010000523.1:0-2876 GCA_964579525.1 uncultured Nitrospira sp.
GACTTATAGAGCGGAAGGTTTAGGCCGTCAACTATTTTGAGATAGGTTCTAGTCTGTCCACAGTCCAGTACGGTGTAAGACAGAGATTTGCGCAATCATCAGGAATCAAATGTCATGAAGTCGTACGTCGGCTCTCAAGAACTCGCCAGCCGCTTCAATGAGGCTGAAACGGTGCGAGCAGAAACGCGGCCTGGGCCGGTTGCGTGGATTACGGACTTCACTCCCTGAAAAAGTCCTCAATGCGCTCGACTGGCTCGAAGCAGAACGGGAGTGCTGCAAGAGACAATATGTTGGAAGGTTAGTCGAGGAAACGGTCCAAACAAGGCGGGCTTGCCGTATGCCATCACGAAAAGCTGACCTTATCCCTGATTCCTTGAATCCGCTGATCCTGTGGGGCAATCTCGTATCCATTGAGATTCTAGATGCATCCAAGTGAGTCACTGACACCCGCAAGGTCTAATTTCAAACCACCGGTTGATGCTTTTTGTTTTCGGCTGGTGGGTGCCTATATTGGACAAGCCGCTTCACGCCGCCGACTCGACGATCTCTTGGCCCTCTCTTCCACCGCGAATTCCAGTTGCTTGAAGAAAGGACGGTTCGGGCCTACCGAAAGAGCAACGAGACGGAGCCATCTCGTACAACTCTGGCGATGAACGGCTTCTTGTGTTTTCGGAGAAATCTCACAATAGCCGGCAAGGCCTTCACAAAGATCTCCGCCATCTCGTCGCCTTGGAGATCGCCCGCCGTCAGGATGAAGGCGCCGACGCCCGCGTTTATCAACGCTTCTCGTTCGAGATTTCTATATCTGATACGATGGTCTTTGGTCAGAACGATCCAGCCGTTGCGTCCGACCTGGGTCAACCAGTCCTGGTCTTTGGCATTCGGTGAAAAGTAATCGTCGTGAATGTGGACGATGGCACCTGCCTGGCGGAGTGCGGTAGCAATGCGTATCTTCCCAAGGGAGCGGTCGAGAAAAAAGACAGGAGGTTCAGGCTGCTTCGAGGGTGAGCTCACATCTGATCGCTTCTTCGATTTCGGCCCGCTGGCGCCCATAGTCTTCTGCAAGCGCATCCATTGATTCACCGGCTTTGTACCGTTCCGCAATCATCGCCGTCGGAATACCAGTCCCCACCAGAACCGGCCGTCCAAAGGACACTTGTGGGTCAATGACGACAGCCCTCGGCTCCTCCTGTAGATCTCGCTTCCGGGTGAACGGGTACAGTCTGATAGGAATCCCGAGGAGGTCACGCTCAATTCGATGGAGATGTGCCTGCAGCACTTCTTGGATAGCGAGTTGCCCCTTCTGGGAAATGTTAATCAGTTGGCTGAATTTCTTAATGAAGAGATTCAACCCGTCTGTGACAAACTCCTGATCGGCCAGTGGGTGACGCGAGGGAAACTGTTTGGTGAGATAGTTAACCGCCGTTCTCACTTTTTCCAGGGGTATGTCGTGCTTTCGACGGATGGCATCCAACACATGGATTTCAACCAGATTCATGAATGAGAGCAACCTTACTGGGGGATTGGGAACGTGGATGATTGGCCGAGAGAAGCGAACTCCCGCGTTGCTGCGGTAATGTCGGCCTGACATCCAATCGCGAATGGTCGTGCGCGGTATGCGCAAATAGTGGGCGGCTTCGGTTATGCCATAGGTGGCGACTTCGCGGATATCAATAGGCTTGGAAAAGGCTGGAGACCTCTTAGTACTCATCACGGCAAGCTTATAACCCTCAACAGCCCACCGGTCAAGAGAAGAAGGACAACCTCGCTTTTGGGTGTGCTCGTGTGACATAAGTGGCAACCATGCGAAAACACCTCTCTGATTCAACTCATCGGACCATCACCGACGTCTTTAACCACCTTGATTACAAACGCCTGGAGTCCGTCTACTGTTATGAAGGGGGCGATGAATTCTGGCGGGCCAAGCGGGAACCCTGTCGGAGACTGGGAGCAAAGGTGGCCGAAGCTCTCGTCCGTAAGTTGCCGCGTGGTGGGCGAAGTCTGTATATCGGTGCCGGCGTGACGGAGCTTCCGGCAGTAATCGCTGAAGTGATTTCACTTCAGCGTCACGTTGAGCCCTATAACCTCAGGCAGCTTGAGGTAGCGGTACTCAATCGCGCTTGTCGCGACCTACCGGTTCGTTTCCTTGCCCGCGATGCCTCCTCAGCCCGAGGTCGGTTTGATCATATCTGGATGGTCAGCGTGCTGAATGACCCAGAACGGTTTCCCCACCTCTCTCCACTATCGTATGGCCAGGCCGATCCGGTCACCTTCAATCCAGCGGCTTTTCAAAAGGAGCGAAGGATCGTTCAAGCAATCGTCGATCGGTGCATGCCGAAATTGACCCTACCAGGCCTGGTGACAACGTCTATGGAAGAAGTGGTGTGGATTGCAGACTGGTGCCATCGTCACAAGGTGCCGTATCGCGTGGAACGAAAACAATATCCCACGGCACTCGTCGGTGATCCAATCTGCTTCATAAAGATGGGTGAGAAGTGAGGGGTAAGGCACAAAAGGATCGAGGGCAAGATTAATCAGA
Organism: uncultured Nitrospira sp.; assembly: GCA_964579525.1. Lineage (GTDB taxonomy): Bacteria > Nitrospirota > Nitrospiria > Nitrospirales > Nitrospiraceae > Nitrospira_D. The sequence continues at coordinate 2,540 of CAZOHW010000523.1, forward strand.
GTTCAAAACCGGTTTTCTTGCCAGAATCGCCCATGTACTGCCTGGCATACCGTACATAATTTCCCGCCGATTCCTTGATCCAAGCCAATTCCTTACCCGTGACCGGTCGTTTGATTTTGGCTGGTGACCCGAGGACCAGGCTTTTCGGCGGTACAACTGTTCCTTCGACTACCAAGGCTCCTGCTCCTACCACGGAGTCTTCTCCGATCACCGCGCCGTCCATGATGATAGCGCCCATTCCCACCAACACACGATCCTGGACCGTACAACCGTGCAGCACCACGTTGTGACCGATCGTGACATCATTGCCAACGATCAAGGGATGAGTGTCATGTGT
>CAZOHW010000524.1:0-2865 GCA_964579525.1 uncultured Nitrospira sp.
CCGTTTACCTTGGAGGTCCGCCTGCGTCGGGCCGATGGTCGGTATGGCTGGATGGTCGATCACGCGGTGCCTCTATGGGAGAGCGGCCGGAAATTTCGAGGTTATATCGGCGCCTGTGTAGACATCACCGATCGCAAACAAGCAGAAGAAAAACTGCGGGAGAATCATCGGTTCATCAGCAAAATGACCTCGGTCCTTCCCGGCATGCTGTATATCTTCGATCTCCAGGAACAGCGGAATGTCTACGTCAATCGACACCCCGGAGCCGTATTGGGCTACAGCGCGGAGGACATTCATGCCTTGGGCGCCGACTTTATTCCCACCGTGCTGCATCCCGACGATGCCATCCGATTGCTCCAACACTTCGAAGGCTTCAAAGAACTACACGATGGGGTGACGATGCAGGTGGAATATCGCCTTCGACATTGGGACGGATCGTACCGCTGGTTCCTCAGTCGTGATGTCATATGGCAGCGGACCACCGAAGGTCACGTGCAGCAGATCCTTGGGATAGCGACCGATATCACCGAGCGGAAGATGGCGGAAGAAGCCCTGTTCGAGAGCGAGGAACGGCTCGGCGGGATCATCTCTACGGCGATGGACGCCATTCTATCCGTGGATAGCCGTCAGCGGATCACGCTGTTCAATCGGGCCGCGGAGCAACTCTTCGGCTGTCCAGCGGAAGAGGCGCTTGGCCAACCACTGGATCGATTCATTCCTGAGCGGTATCGCACCAGGCATCTGGCCCATATGGACGCATTCGGGCGCACCGGCGTCACAAGCCGGCGAATGGGGCAGTACGGGCTGGTCTTCGGCCTACGGGCCGATGGTCGAGAATTTCCAGCGGAAGCCTCCATTTCGCACCTCAATGTGCGCGGAGGCAAGCTGTACACCGTCATCATGCGGGACGTATCAGAACGTGTGGAGTCGGAGAAGACGCTTCGAGAGCGCGAACAGCGCCTTCGGCATCATGTCGCCAATGCCGGCTTGGCCGTCATCGAATGGGACGCACAATGGATCGTGACCCGCTGGGAAGGCGAGGCCGAGTGCATGTTCGGCTGGACTGCACAGGAGATGCTCGGCAGGCACCTGCCTGATTTAAAGATGGTCTATGACGACGATATTTCCCATGTGCAGAGGGTGATGACGCAACTGAGCGACGGCGTCACGCGTACGCTAGTATCCTGCAATCGTAACTATACCAAGCACGGTCGGGTCATCCATTGTATTTGGCACAACTCCGTGCTGCTGGACGGGGACGGCCGCCTGTCGTCCGTGCTGTCGCTGGTGCAGGACAATACGGACCACATCGAAGCGGAAGCAGCGCTGAGATCCTTGGCCGGCCGCTTGGAGCAGTTGGTGGACGAGCGAACAAGGGAACTGGTTCTCTCCCAAGATCGCCTGCGCGCGCTCGCGAGCGAATTGAGCCTGGCCGAGCAGCGGGAGCGAAAACGCTTGGCGATCGAGCTGCACGATCACCTGCAGCAGATGCTCGTCGTCGGTAAGTTGACGATCGGGCAGGGTAAACGGGCTGCCAGTGGCGTACCCGCCTATGAATCCATCTTGAAAAAGGTCGATGATATCTTATCCGACGCATTGACCTATAGCCGGACACTGGTGGTGGAGCTGAGTCCACCGGTTCTGCGTGATCATGGTCTGGCCACCAGCCTCAAATGGCTCGCCGAGTATATGAAGAAAAAACATGAGCACATTGTGACGATAATGGTTCCCAACGAACAGCTCAACTTGCCGGAAGAGCAACATGTATTGCTTTTTCAATCCGTGCGGGAGCTCCTCATCAACTCGGCCAAATATGCCGGCACCGGGCAGGCCACACTCACAATGGAACAGCAAGCGGACCAGCTCTGCATCACCGTGCGGGATGAGGGAAACGGGTTCGATCTTGCGGCTGTCGCGACGGCCGGAACCCCTAGCGGCGGAATTGCGTCGAAGTTTGGTTTGTTTAGCATCCAAGAACGCATGCTCGCCCTGGGAGGCTCGTTTGACATTCAATCGGCCATCGGGAAAGGGACTATTGCCATACTCAAATTACCGTTGGCCTTCCTGAGGTCATCGAGTTCTGAGTCCGTAGCTGTGAATTCTCAGCTTTTGGACAACGCAACACTCAATCTGCCGCACTCAAAATCATCGCCGACGAATGTGCGGGTACTTCTTGTGGACGATCATGCGATGGTGCGGCAAGGATTGCGATCGGTACTGGATGCTTATGCGGATATTCAGGTGGTTGGGGAAGCTCGGGATGGAGTAGAGGCAATAAAATTGGTCAAGGAGCTCCAGCCTCGTGTGGTGGTGATGGATATCAACATGCCGAAGATGAATGGAATTGAGGCTACGATGCAGGTCAAAACCAAATGGCCGGAGACCACCATTATCGGCATCTCCGTAAACATCGAGAGCGACAACCGCGACGCGATGAGGCGAGCCGGGGCCTCCATGCTATTGACCAAGGAAGCAGCGGTCGAACAGCTCTATGATGCGATTATTCAGGAAGTGGGTGCGCAGAAGGGGTGAAACGTTCGACACAATCCGGTGATCCACTACACCCTGTTCTCCGGCACAGCGTCCTACGCCGTGGTCGACATCAGTCTGGGGAAGGAATGACAAGGATTGATGATATGGTCAATGGCCCGTTCTGTGCCTTGACTCATGAAAAAATGACTTGTTAAAGTTGAGCCTGTCTCTTTGAGAATGGCTTGGTTGTTTTCTTCCATGTTCAAAGACCATTCATGAAACTTGTCGGACACACAGCTACGCTCCTTGTCGCACTGGTCCTCCTTGTGTGTATTGAGACAGCTTTCTCGGCCAACGCCGACAAAACGGCTCTTGACCTATCTTCTCGTTCTT
>CAZOHW010000525.1:0-2859 GCA_964579525.1 uncultured Nitrospira sp.
GGCCTGAAAGGCATCGGCGATGTTCATCCGAAAATTCGGGACCCTCGTAAGCGAGAGAGCGAGAAACCTAGATAGGACACTGCGCTCTTCATTTGTTAAAGCCTGACGGGACTCGATCTTGTCTAAGAGGGGGGCAACCTGACTCTCCAACTTTTGGAAGATGTCCTCCAAGGTGTTGGTATCCATGCCGCCATCCTTCGTCGGGAATGCGTAGAACAGCTTTCGACACCCGGCATCCTTTGCTGAGACATCTTTAACGCTCCGCTCTTCCTTGTCGTATAAGCAAAGGAATGGCGGATGTCCCTGGTCAATGAAGCCTTCTAAGTAGAAGGCCGACACGAAATGGTGTCTTTTCTTGATCGTCCCCATAAGTCTGTTCCGTCCCATTGTGGCACAATTGTGGCAGAACTATCGTGTCCGATCTGGTTTTATCGGTGCCTCGCCTGCCTTTTGATCCCCTATAAGTGATTGAGAACGAAACGATAGGAGTAGATCGAGGTCGATAGTCTCTGGGTCTGTGGAGGATTCAAATCTCGCCCCCTCCGCCAACTAGTCTGGACAAGAGAGAAACATTCTCCGTTTATCGAAGATTGGCGCGATCTTCTGCCAGGATAACGCGCATGTGGTCTTCGTGTCTGTCCTGCCCTGAGGCGACTTCTCGGGTGTTGAGTGAGGTTTCTCTGAGCGGCCCCGTCGCAGTCCCTTTTGACCGATGTCAAGGAGGCTGCGAGTTCAAATGACTGTCCCCCCGCCACAGAGTCTTCAGCACACTGTTCAAAAACCTCTCTCCAATTCAACACCGCAGAAGTCGATTTAGGGTCAAATGTCCAAGCTTCGGCAAAAATATAAAAGCGTTTCCCCTTTGCTGTAAATGAAAAGTCGCCGAACTCATCTCGATGAATGTAAAGTGTAGGTACGGCTAGAAATGCGACCGCTCTGCCTAGCCTCACGGCAGACCCCCTTGGGATCGTTTCGGCAGAGCGGAACCTTTACGCTTGAAATACTTTCAACGTATCGCTCTGTTTAACAAATTTCGCAATACAAGCCATTGTTTAGTTAATTGATCTTACACGGCTTTCGATATGACATTAGCGGTGAGTTACGGAAGAAGAATCCTGCACCCCGATACCTGAAACCGTCTTCCCCCTCGCCATATAATACCACCACGTTTTTTTGATATTCGTCTTTAGGCGAAACAAGTGATATAAACTCAGCTTCCTGAAGTCCGACGTATCTCATCGAGCGCTGGTTCCAACAGTGGTGTCAACGGGAGGTCCTGCGCGAGGCCAGCAACCTTCGACACGTTTAGAATGGTTAATTCTTGAGACAGACAACAAAACTTGAAAGAATTTGAGCTACTGGCAAGGAACGATTCTCCGACGGGGAAATTTGAGTCAATAGGCAGATTTGAAACACAGAACATCGCATTTTTTGACGACCCATGGCAGAAGTTTAAATTTCCAGCGGTTAAAGCACGGTATCTGAAAGTGAAGCCAATATCGTCTTATGGATTTTCTTCTATTGCAGCCTACGAATTTTAATTACTTGGGGTCCTCGAGAAATAGGGCAATCAGGACGGTATCCAAAAAGGCAAAGTGAGGATCAGGCGTTCGAGTGATCCAGGCCAATTGTTTCACCTTCACGATCACGGTGGTTAGGAGCAGCGTCAAAGACTCGCATGCTGACGTGGCAAAACCACAGGGGGGGCAGTTACCTTGCTCGAGTCACAAACGAGCACGCCGTTTCGCGTGCACAAGATCGCGGGCGAAATTACGGAGGACGTCACTGCCGCGATCTGGAAACGCTACATACGCGATCGTCGAACTTCACCGAGGGCGGAGGCTGCTCCGGTTCGATCACGGCCACCAGTGCACTCTCCCCAAAAATCCGCCGCGCTGAACAAGATAAGGCATAGCCTCTCCTGGAGGTTCAGCCCTCGCGCAATGCGAGAACCTCGTTAACCGACCGAGGGGACAGCCTGCTGTTCATGGAAGACAGCGCTGGAGAAAGAAGGGGCTTATATGTAACTTGCTATAAAAGCCAGGAGCGATGGAGCCCGGATTACGACACTAATTTCTGAAGAAACCCACCTGAGAGGGTCTCGGTCATTCCCTCCTCGCACCAGTCTCAGATAGATTCTCTCATGCCGAAGCCTCTGAATCTCCGCCTCGATATCGGCCAACATACAATCGATGCCCCGCACCCTGGTCATGAGACTGGTCCGCTTCCCATGAAAAGGCTGTCGTCTACGCTCAGCTTTCATGCTGCTCGACGATGTCTGTGGTAAACCGGTCACAGGGTTCTTCGCATGTTGCATCTTTGATCCCTCCTCAATCCTTGATGGATGGTCATGCTGATGGCCGAAATTGCAGTTCTTGCGGCTTGCTTGAGAGTATCCACTAACTCCTCAATTTCCAGGATCGTTTTGGGATTGATTGAATAATACATTCACCGCCCCTCTCGACGATCGAGAATCAGGCCGCTTCCTCCAGGACTTTGAGACGAAACGACAGCCGTGATTGCCCTGCCTTCATCGTATCCGTGAGTTCACAGACGCACTGCTCCCCGTTCTTCAACTGGTTGAGCAACATCAATCTCGTCTCGTCGGAGAGAGCATGAAAAAGGAGACGGCCTTTTTCGATGAAATAGCGGTAGGCATGGCACTGTGAATATATTAACAAACGCTAACTATCGACTGGGGATTTCCCCAGGGCTGCGAACCGTTCTTTGCTATATACCGAAGACGGGTACGAACCACTCGCCGACAGAAGAGAGTTCCACCCCCAGTGACACATGGTGACCGCCTGTTGGATGCGACTAAAAATAGATCTCTAGCGTGTAAAACACCGTGTATTTAAG
>CAZOHW010000526.1:0-2853 GCA_964579525.1 uncultured Nitrospira sp.
AATCGGCGCTTTCACGAGACTGCGATAAAAAACCTCATGGCGTTCGGCGAGCGCGGGGAGACTGAAGCGATCTTCGACAAATTTTCGCCCAGCTTTCCCCATCGCATCACGCAGGCGGGCGTTTTCCAGAAGTTCGCGCAATCGCAAGGCTATGCCGGCAATGTCGCCGACCTTGACCAAATATCCAGTTTTGCCAGGCAGCATTCCTTCCGCAACCCCTCCAGTATTGTAAGCAACAACCGGAAGACTCATCGCCTGGGCTTCGATCACGACCCGTCCCAATCCTTCGTGATGACGGGTGGGAAATGCGACAATCGTGCTTCGGGCGTACTCGTCCCTGAGTTGGGACTGATTCAGCACACCCGGCATGGATACCTGTTCCACCAGGCCCAGTTGGGCAACCTCGCGCTCCAGTTCTTCAAGAAATGCCTCGGAGTCGACTCGTCCCGCGAATACGGCGTGAAACTCCATGCCGGATTTCTTGAGCAAACGGCACGCGTGCAAAAGATCGAGCTGGCCTTTTTCGCGTACGATTCGCGCCGGGAGTAGTATGCGGGGCATGCCAGCCGAAGCACAGGGAATACGCTGAAAAAACTCCGTATCGATTCCATTCGATAGATTTTGAAACCTGTGGCGCAAATAGCCGGGCACACCCAAGGCATTGATCCCTGCAACCGCGTCGGCCATTTCGACGTGTTTTCGAATGGAGAGATGGTTGAACCGATCGTTGGAAAAGTGATTTTGAACTGCGCAGGGAACACCGCGTCTCTGGGCGGCGAGGAGGACTTCTTCAGAATCGGATCCGCCCATAAAATGGAGCATGATCAACTGAATCCGGTACTCGTCGAGAACTGAGGACACAACCGCGCCAACCCCGATCGGCTCGCCCGGCCTTCGACGAACAGGTCGGCGGAGCGCGTAGCGGCGACCAAACAACTGCCACATGGGGGTGGCACAGAGAATATGATCGCGGAATACGGCGCGTACTTTAGCTTCTACCCCTTCTCCATGGGCAAGCGTCGTCCACGATTCGTCAACGGGAAGGGGGACCGCAATCTTGACCAGTTGTCCCTGACCGCAGGAGGAGGTCTCTTTCGTGAGCGACGAACCCGCGGAACCTAGAAAGACCCGTACGATGGTCATCCGATTACGGCTGAGCAGCGTTCGGTCCAAATCATGCAGATGCTGCTCCATGCCGCCCCCAGAGGCGAAGGCATGAGCGTACCGCAACAATGCGACTCCATTTAGACTCATTAGCGTGGGCGCGACGGCGGTGACTCGGTGAAACTCAACATGGCCGAGACAAGTTCTTTGAAAAGACGTGCCACACGTTTCCCCTCCCAGGCACGGCATCGCCGAAAGTTCTCGCGGGCCGAGCGAAATTTTCCCTGTCGAAACGCGAGCGAACCGAGGTCGTAGCGGAGCGCGCGTATTTGATTTTCCAGATCAGGTCGGCTGACGGTCAACTTCGCTCCCAGTCGTTCTGGTAGTCTTTCCAACACCTGCAATCGGTAATGAAGTCGAGTGGCGGATTCGTTGATAAGATTGCCTTCGTGTCTCCGCCGTTTGAGCAGGATATCGTCAATGAATCCGAATTGGAATTCGGCCGCCGCGCGTAGCCAAAGATCGAAGTCCTCAGCGATGTGCAAGTTCGGATCGAACCCGCCAATGCGATCGAAACAGGCGCGCCGCATCAGCACGGTCGGTGTGGGAATCATGTTATCGAGCAAGAGCAGCCCGAGCATATTTTCGACGACTCCGTTCGCCCGACGTAGCTGGTCATAGACGAATTGATTCCTCATCACCGGAATCAATTCATCTGCGGCGGTATGAACGTCGGCCATCAAGCCGAATACAACTTCCACGCGTGGATGTGTGGAAAGAAAATCAAGCTGAGTCGCAATCTTGTTAGGAGTCCAATGATCATCAGAATCTTGAAATGCGATGAAATCGCCATGTGCCTCGGCAACACCCCGATTGCGCGCGGTTGAGGGGCCGGCATTTGCCTGCCGGATATAGCGGAGCTTGTCACCGAACTGCTCAATAGTTGCAGGTGTGTTGTCGGTGGAGCCATCATCGATAACGATGATTTCGTCCACGGGGTGTGTCTGCCGTAAAACACTTTCCACCGCATCGGTCAGCATCTTTGCGCGGTTATAGGTGGGGATTACCACGCTTACCGTGGGCATGGCGGGGACAAGTTGGGCGAAAGAATACGGGGCAAAAGCAGACCGGCAGATCGTTGCTGATCGAGGCACATCGTGCGGACGCCCGCGGCAAGTGTGCGTGCGACCTCACCGCGCTGGTCGTTCCACTGGAGAATGGTTTCCCATGCGGTTTCAGCGGTAAACCGATCCGTTCGAATGGTGGCCTCATCTTGACCGATGGACTGCATGTAATCGCGGCACTTCGGTCGATACTCGACCATCAACGAGGGCGTCAGGGCGCAGGTCGCGAGAAGCGTGGCGTGCAGTTTCATGCCGACAAAAGTGCTTAGCCGGCGAGCGCGGGCGATGAAGTATTCGTAGTCTTGATAAATCGTGTGAACGATCTGGTTGGTGCCGCTCTCGTTTGCAGCTTGCAAGGTGGCGGCGAGATCCTTGGGCCACACCACGAACCACTCGACGGTCCAACCGGCCTTGCGGGCGATTCGGGCGAACCGGCTCATTTCGCTGATGATTCGGCGTTCGTCACTGCCAAACAGGCGGCCATCAGCGGTACCAACGTTGATGCCGACCGAACGCGGAATTGGATTTTCGTTTATCGCCTCACGTGCAAAAGCCAGAACCGGATCGCCGACGATCACGGCATTGCCATAGCCAAGCCGACGAAGTGCGTTTGCCGATATAGGGC
>CAZOHW010000527.1:0-2837 GCA_964579525.1 uncultured Nitrospira sp.
AGTGGTGGGTGAAAGATGCAATGACGCCTCGGATGGTGAAGTGACACTTCCCGTACGGCCTGGCTTGTGTTCGAGAAGGTCTCGAATGGTTTTGGCCAACCGTTCCGGAAGGAACGGCTTTTGTATATAGGTGCTGGCTGGATCGCCCCCGCCGATATTGGTATCGTCTGTATATCCAGACATGAACAGACATTTCAGCTCCGGCTTGATCATCCGAAGATGCTGCGCCAGCTCGGTCCCACTCATACCCGGCATTACCACATCTGTGACCAACAATTGCAGGCTTCCCATGTGCTGCGTCGCCACGAGGCACGCCTCGAGACCATTCTTGGCTTCAAAGACACGATACCCCAACTTGCGAAGTTCGTCTCGGATCAGCACACGAACGCCTTCGTCATCCTCAACCAGGAGGATGGTTTCATATCCTCTGATGAGTTGTGTAGATGGATCTTGCCCGGTCGCCGTTCCAAGTTCAGAGGCCATGATCGGAAGGTAGACAGTGAATCGAGTACCTTGTCCGACTGTGCTGGTGACGTCCAACCCTCCACCGCTTTGCGTCACGATCCCAAACACGGTTGAGAGGCCAAGACCCGTGCCCTTCCCCTCCTCCTTGGTCGTGAAGAAGGGTTCAAAAATGTGGGCTTGTACTTCCGGAGGCATGCCGCATCCTGTGTCAGAAACGGAGAGTCTGACGTAGGTTCCCGGGGCTAACGGAGTCAGATGATACATCGGCGTGCTGTCAAGTCTCACGGAAGCGGTCTCAATGGTAAGCCTCCCACCCTTCGGCATGGCATCTCTGGCGTTGATGACCAGGTTCATCAGAATTTGCTCAAGCTGTGCATGATCGGCTTTGACGCGAAGGGTTTCGGGGGTCTGCATCAAGGCCAACTCGATATCCTCTCCAATCAGTCTCCGAAGCATCATTTCGAAGTCCGCCACCACGATATTCAGATTGAGAATTTTTGGCTCAGACCGTTGTTTTCGGCTGAATGTGAGCAGTTGCCGAATCAAGCCTGTGGCTCGATCACCGGCCTTTTGTATTTCTTCGACTTTACTCCTCAGGGGATGATGGAGTCCCATCTCACTCAGCAGGATTTGACTGTGGCCCATGATCACGGTGAGCAGATTGTTAAAATCATGCGCCAATCCACCTGCCAAACGACCGACGGCTTCCATTTTTTGGGCCTGATGGAGTTGCTTTTCACTCTCATGCAGCGCGTCCTCGGCCCGCCTTCGTTCTGTGCGCTCCTGGAGTTCACGAAGTGCTCGATGCACGGAGGGGATGAGCCTTCCAAGTCGCTGTTTCAGAATATAGTCCGTCGCACCACGGTGCATGGCATCAATGGCCAGCTCCTCCCCCAGGGTGGCAGAAACAAACAGAAACGGAATGTGCGGGGCCAGGCTGTGAGCCACCTCGAGTGCAGCAAGGCCATCAAACCCAGGAAGCGAATAGTCAGCTAAAATCAAATCAGTCCGGCCTTCTTTGAGTGCATCGAGAAAGGCGCGTTGACTATCAACACGCGTGGAACTGCACGCAATGCCCCCTTCCGTCAACGTTGTGACAATCAGATCCGCATCGATCGGATCGTCTTCGAGATGGAGAATGCGTAGGGGTAATGTCATAATCCGATCACTCAGGACGCGCGTGAATTCTCCGGGGGAGGTTCATTAATAACCCCCCAAAACATACCCAACTCCTTCACCGCAGAGAGAAATTGGTGAAATTCCACAGGCTTCACAACATAGGCATTTGCACCTAATGCATAGCTTTGGGCAAGATCCTGTTCTTCTCGGGACGACGTCAGCATCACGACTGGGATGGGGCGAAGCTGCCGATCGGCCTTAATCGTACGCAAGACCTCTAATCCATTGACTTTTGGCATCTTCAGGTCCAGAAACACCACGGCGGGATTGCCCTTCATTCTGGACGTGAACTGCCCTCGGCAATATAAATAGTCGAGGACCTCCGCCCCATCGCGACACAACACGACTTTATCCGAAATATGTTCTTCCTCCATCGCAGCAAGCGCGAGTTCCGCGTCGCGTGGGTTATCTTCAGCGAGCAAGATGGGTTTTGCAGCCGTCATGCTTACGACCTCCTTGTTGGGAGCGCCACAAAAAAGGTCGCGCCTTTATCCGGCTCGGCTTCAGCCCAGGTCCGCCCTCCATGTCGATGCACGATTCGTCTGACGTTCGCAAGACCAATGCCCGTCCCTTCAAATTCATCAGCTCGATGCAATCGTTGAAATACTCCAAACAGCTTTGGCGCATACTGCATATCAAACCCGACACCATTGTCACGGACATACAAGACCACTTCCGTCTCGGTCTGCTGGTGCACCCCGATTTCAATCGTGGCCGTGGCCTTTGCGCTCGTAAACTTGACGGCATTCGCAAGTAGGTTCATGAAGACCTGGCGAAGCATGGCAGGATCACCGGGCACTTCAGGAAGTATTCCAATTGTCCAGGATATTTGCCGATCTTTCAAGTCCGGTTGGAGGTCGCGAAGCACCTCCTTAATGAGCTGATCGACCTTGACGATCGTGTGAAGCATTTCCTGACGACCCATGCGGGAAAACACCAACAAATCATCGATGAGCTGTCCCATTTGCCTAGCTGAATCCGAGATGGTTTGTAAGTACCTGGCGGCTTTCTCGTTGAGCGATTGTTCCACCGATTTTCTCAAGAGGGCTGCATACCCATCAATGTGTCGTAGAGGCGCACGGAGGTCATGGGACACCGAATAGCTGAAGGCCTCAAGCTCCTTCTTCGCCGCTTCCAAGAGCTCTCCCCGACGCTGCAGTTCCGCTGCCGCTCGTCTTCGTTCTGTAATATCG
>CAZOHW010000528.1:0-2833 GCA_964579525.1 uncultured Nitrospira sp.
GGGACTTATAGAGCGGAAGGTTTAGGCCGTCAACTATTTTGAGATAGGTTCTACAGTGAATTCATCACCTTCCTTCCTTCCGTTCAGCGTTTTCTCTATGGTGAGGGTATAGGTCGCGGACCGGAAATTAACCAAGAATCTCCGATTCGCGTGTTCCGCCGTGCTGACGTGGCAAGGGTAGGAATGACCTACCCTGATCCTAGAACGGTTCCCATCATGTTTGAGGTGGCGCACGTCGATCTATATTTTTTCTACGATATCGACATTGTCATTTTAGCCATGGAGATCTTCGCGGACGACTTGCCGCTGGCTTGTGTCGAAGACACCATGCTTCGATTCGCCAGGGGATATCCAACGTATTGGGACGCTGAAGGACATGGTGGTCATTGTCTTAAGAAAGTGGAATGGCTCGCCACGGATGGTACGGTGTTGGCAGCCTCGGACTATGAAAACAGACAGAAATATCTCTCCTTTGCATGCCAGTATCGTGCGCCATGTATCGCCTCGCATTGGGAGTTTCTATTGGCTCCGCTGGTGTTACACCATTCGGGTAAGGCCGGCCTCATCCGCTATCGGCAGATCGAATCTCATCTGCTACCGTTGATGGCCTATTTGGCAATCGACAACCCAGCTCAGCTCGCCCGCGAGGACTTTATTCGGTTGGGACTGGCAGCCGCACCTGATTCGTCGGACTCGTTGTCGTACTCCGAACAAGATCTCCATGACTTCGAAAAGCGCTGTTTCTATGACCGCTACTGGAAGAAAGACCATATGCAACCTGGGACCCGCTTCATCTGTAGCGGACGCGTATTTACGGAAGTGAGCGGCTGCACTGATTGGTTGTCAGGCAGCCGGAAGACGGGACTCGAACAGTTTCGACATGAGTATTTTGTGCTCTTTTTGATCTCTCATTTTCATAAGGGCGCCATGCTTATGCTGTCTGATCGCCTTATCGATGCGCTCAACCGGTTGGAACCGGACAATCTGGAATCGATCAGGCACTTTCGGCACATGATACGACAGATACTCGGCGTATTCCTTCGTTTTACACATCGGTACTGGTTTCAAGATGTCTCGGAACACACTCAGGTAAAGAAATTGTTTCACATGACGAATACGCATCTCGGAACTGCTCAACTGTATACGGAGGTTCGCGAAGCCATAGAAGATATGAGTCAATATCTGGATAGTGACGTGCTGCGACGGCAAGGAGAGACGATGGTGCGCCTGACTGTCGTGACCACTGTGGGTCTAATCGGAATGGCGATGACGGGCTTTCTTGGCATGAATTTGATCGCCGAGGCTGACGAGCCATTCCTGAGAAAGTTCTTCATCCTCTTGTCGGTTCTCGTGCCAACGACAGCCGTCACGCTGTATACAATTCTGAAATCCAGACGTCTTTCTGAATTCTTAGAAAAGATATCGGATGAGCATATCTCGATGAAAGCCAAGTTTTCGGCTTTTCTTGATGTATGGAGAACCAAGCATGATCGGGTTGAAGCAATGAAACATCGATAGGTATGAATGCCGAGAACGGGATTGGTAAATCTTTTTGCGTCTGTCCGGTCACAGTTTAACGCGGTGATCCGCGGAGATTACTTCAGTCAGCATTGACTCTTTATGTTGAATTCATAAAAGGAGCAGCGATGAGCCATACACGGATACTGTTGCTTTGCGTTCTAGCATTTCTTGGCGGGATTATCGGTGGTGGCATAGGCCAGCAACTATTTTCACCGTCCTCGGTTCAGGCACAAAAACTTCATGGAATGAATGCCGAGGAGTTTCTGCTCCTGGATGCAAACGGGAAGGCACGAGCCGGTCTCGGGCTGGACGCGAATGGAGAAGTGGGACTTGTCCTGCGGAGCAAAGACGGAAACCGGACCCTCACCCTGTCACCTGATGAGCCATCGGCTATCAAGTTGGTAGAGCGAGGGGGGCGGATTCTATGGGGAGCGCCCTAGGAGGGTAACTAAAGAGTTAGACGGCTTTCTTTATCAATCCCGATCGCAGGCAGCGGGTGCAGACGCGGATACGTTTGTGGCTCTTGCCGACGATGGCTCGCACAGTTTGAATGTTTGGATTAAACACCCGCCTGGTCTTGTTGTTCGCATGGCTCACATTGTTTCCAGAGACCGGCTTCTTTTGGCAAACCTCACACATAAGTGCCACGATCGTACTCCTTCTCCCTGAAGTGAAATTGAATTGAACAGCGGGATAGTACCATAGCTGGCTGAATGCTCACAAGCATGTGACTCCTACAATGATGAGCAGAGAGAATGGGCGTCCAACCTTGTGGAGCTTGACAACTTCTGTAACCCTCTCCTATTGTGCATGCCTAGAGTACTCTGAGGAAGGGAAGAGGGGCAAAGCCCTCGCGGTCCCGCCGCTGTGAATGGGGACGAAACCCGTTGACGCCACTGTCGTGAAATGTGAAAGGTTACACGTCAGACGCAGGAGAAGGTAGTCATCCTTTGACGTCTTGCGTGTTACCTCTCTCGTTTCAAGATGGGAAGGGACGGGGAGTAGGATGAACCATGAGCCAGAAGACCTGCTCAGAGACATGACCGTCGTTCCCTCGAGGCTGGGGAGCGGGTGAGGATGAAGAAGCGGGTGCAATCCTCAAGGTCTGTCTCAGGCCTTGGGGGTTTTTTATTTTCGGCGCATTGAAAACAGCTTTCAGCGGCGTTCTCGCGTCGTGCGAGGCCTGCGACTTACGAGTGACTGTACGCCTCGGCCACGCACTCTCTGCGGCCTGGCTGAAAACCTGTTTTGAACCCGCCGGGTGGCGTGTATGGGTAGGTGGCCTCGTCTGTTGTGTGCTTTGGGTAAATGC
>CAZOHW010000529.1:0-2824 GCA_964579525.1 uncultured Nitrospira sp.
GTTCTAGTGTGATGCGCACGCGGCAGGTAGGATAGTGACCATACAACAGCTTCTCCCCATGAAATGGACCTCCAAGGCTTCTTGTAGACTCACGCAATGTGGTCTCGATTGAATGAGTTGCAGCGGCTTCGGGGAAAACTCAGCTTATGTTTTAAACTCCACCGTCGTCGCCTTCACAATGCCGCCGATTAGTTGACCATGCACTTTGATATGAACACCTATTCGGATATCGTTCAGCGCGCCGCCTTGGAATGTGGTCCCGGCGTCTGCCAGCATATGGACGTTGCCGATAAAGAAATCGCCTGCACTCCGTACCTGGGTGACAAATCCTTCGATCTCCGCCAATTCGCCTTCCTCCAAACCTAATTCCGCTTGCGCCACACGGGTCGCGGTGAGACGAATCTTGGAGGAATTCAAGCCTCCAGACGAAATCTGTCTTCCCATCACATCGATCAACAAACCATCCCACTCGTCACTTGATTGACTAGGCATATCGATGAGAACTGCATCGCGGTAGTCGAGGATGAGGTCCCCGATTTCGAAGGTTTGTTGCTCCGCTCGGTGATTTTTGATGAACCCTTTGACATGATAATCGGGCGTGTGGGTTTTCTGGTCGAGTGTTTTTAATTCGACCCAGGTTCCCTTAATCAGTCCGTCTCCGGTCACGAACCCACTGATCTCCACAAGATCCCGATCTGGCATCAGATTCGTGACGTTGCCTCCCGGGACACTGACATCGATAGTGGTCGCAGTCGTGATTGTAATGGTCTGCCCTAATACGGTCAGACTGGTTCCATCCGCCGCAACCGATTGGACGAATCCTTCGACTGTATCCTCATATAACACCATATTCGCTGTGCGGAGTACTGGTTGCTCTGTGCCGGAACCTTCCGGCAACGTGGCGTTCACACGCACGATCATCCCTTTCTTAAGATCGCCTTGATTCCCTGGATTCCCGTCGATCGTCATTGAGGTGTGCATCGTGTCATACTCAGTGCCAGAGACGAAAATGCTGCCGAATCCGGTGATGGGACCTACGGCGACGATGGGGGTGATATGACCGGTCCCGCCGATGCCCCCACCGACTTGTGGAGCAGGGCCGCAAGATGCGAGCACACTGAACAACATGATACCGCCAAGAAGATTCTGAGAGTTTGCAAGTCTCATGATGAGGGATGGTCCCGATTGGAATCAGGAGATGGTTCTTGTTCTTCAAACTGAAAGACCCCAAGCCCCACACGCACGCGACCGCTTCCCTTCGACGCCGGATTGACATCACGATCACGATGAGCAAGCCAGCGATCAAGCTTCTCCAAAAATTCCTGTCCTTCTGCGGCCACTACGGTGCGAAACTCTTTTGCCGCTTCTCGGGGCACGTTATCGTACATGACTTTTCGCTGGAAGTGAGGCTTCGTAGGTTTCAAATAGATATTGTGGTCAATTGTCGAGATGAGATCGGCGGTATCTGCTCCCAGCACCTGCAGTTTTTCCAGCGAACCCTTTTGGGGGATATAGCCTCGCGAGACAAGACAAATCCGCCCATCTTTCAATCGTTTCACGGCACCGACCCGCAAGAGCTCATCCAGCATAGCTCGCACCGGCATATCTCCGCTGTAGGAGTTCACCAATGCACTGAAGGAGGCGCCTCTTCCCTCCATAGCAAGCGGACGAGGATGGCCCTTCCCATCTCCATATTTTGGATCGCGGAGCCAACCTGTGATTACGCGTGAACCGCGGTGGTATTCTTCCGCTGAGATGGACTTACTGGATTTCGAGGTCGCTGATAACTTCAGTAACCGATGCACGTCCTTTCGCGTCAACCCGCTGAGAATGGCTATTCTGGATACCGTCTGCTTCTTCCCATGGATTGCAAATTCAGCGTTCGCGACGTCCACATAGACTTGCTTTGCCAAATCAGCCAATGTTCGATGGGAAAGATTGTTTCGCAGCAAGATCCTGACCAATGGCCGTAACAGTTGAAGTATGGCAGCAGATAGTGCGTGACTGTGCGTAGCTTGAGCCATGGTGGGCCGGTACTATAGCTTCTTTCTTATTCTCATTCCAATCCTACACGGTAAAGCGCTTCATTGCCCCCACCCGATAGTGGGGGTCATCCTTCTGGCCTTCGAACCGTACCATCACATCTGAATGAATATTCACTATGATGCCGCTCAAAGGCTCCTCCCCGACAACTGCGCTGGGTAGTGATGGTTTTGCTGCGCGACAGCACGCCAACTGGACAGCGCAATCCTACGAGGAGTCCGCAACAATCACGTCTATCAATTTCCGCATCACTCTCACATCTTCTGCCACTCTCATGGCGGCAGTTGCCAGACAGCCGCCGATAGATCATTCAGTTTTTTCGGAGGCCAGATATCCTGCTTGACATGTGTGGGAATTTTTTCCCATACTGTAATGTAGCCCCCGATGGGCACATCTCCTTACCGTGGAAGTGATTCAGACTGCGTGCAGTAATCAGGCGGAATGGAGGCTCCACGATAGCAACGAAGGATCGCTTCCAGAATCAGGGCCCGATTGTCCCAAGATTTGGCGAGTGGAAAACGAGGGATGAAGAGCATGAAACACCGTGTGAGGGTGCAGGCCCTCATCCTGCTGGTCGGCCTGATGGCTTTGATCGGGTATGACTGGAGCCAGCTGGTCACGGAGGCCCAGGCCATTCCCGCCTTTGCCCGGAAGTACGGGTTTTCCTGCAACGTCTGTCACGTGCCGGGCTTCCCGAAGTTGAACGACACGGGGAATGTTTTCCGTGATCAAGGCTATCAGGTGGATTCTGAGCAGGATTTACCGACGTATGAAGGCATCT
>CAZOHW010000530.1:0-2815 GCA_964579525.1 uncultured Nitrospira sp.
CACCGGTATCCTGCTTCACACCCATGCCACGCTCATACATCCACCCAAGATTGTCGCAGCCGAGCGGTGATCCCCCGTCGCAGGCTTTTCGGTAGAGTATAGCCGCTTCGTCTACATCTTGTTTTACGCCGCTACCTCGCTCGGACATCCATCCGAGATTATTACAGGCAAGAGAGGCTCCGTTGTCACAGGCTTTTCGGTAGAGTCCGGCGGCTTCGTCGACATCTTGCTTGATGCCGGTACCCCGTTCATACATGACACCCAAGTTGTAGCAGGCGAGTGATTCTTCCCCCTCGCAGGCTTTTCGGTAGAGGCCCGCAGCCTCACTCAGGTCTTGTTTCACACCGGTGCCTCGTTCATACATGACGCCCAGGTTATAGCAGCCGAGCGGGACTCCTCCATGGCAGGCTTTTCGGTACAGGGCAATGGAATCCCCCGTGTCTTGTTTGACGTTGGGACTCTTGGCATGCATCATTCCAAGATTGTAACAACCTTGGGAGAGTCCACCATTACAGGCTTTCTTAAACAGCTCACTTGCTTGATGATGGTCCTGTTTGACCCCTTCCCCTTTCAGATACAGCTGTCCCAGCGAGTCGCATGCGGTGGCCGTGCCTTTTTCACAGGCGACTTTTAACTGTTGTGGGGTATCTACTGCTTCGGACTGACTCCTTCCTGCGATGCTCAACGCCCCGACGAGCATGAGTATGAGAACAAGTATGCGAAGCCTCATAGCGAAACCTCCGAGAATAGAAAGGTGATGGATAAAGGCTTGTATAGCCTTTACTCGGACTTGTGACGTGCCGGGTGTTCTGTTCATACCTGCTTACTCTACGCTCTCATCTGTCGTAGCGTATCGTGCAGATTGAGGATTGATCCAGTGCGCAAGATTGCTGGTTGTGACGCCTTCTGTCAATCAGAAATTTTGCAGGAATTTTGGCGAGAATGGGGGAGCGTCATGAGGGACGTTCGCACTCGGTTAGTTCGGAACGAATGGAAGTCTGTGAGCGGGCTAGCCCAGATTGCCGAGGCGGGATTGGAGGATGCTCAGCGCGGCGATGGCGGCGGTCTCAGCCCGTAAGATCAAGGGGCCAAGTGTCACAGGTGTGATGCCTGACTGTTGGGCCATAGTCAGCTCGTCGTTGCTCCACCCCCCTTCTGGTCCGATCAGAATCAAGAGGACATCATGTGCGTCTCGCGGCAGCTCGACCATCTGAACACTTGTACCGCTGTGCCGTTCCATCAACATGAGCACCATGGTGTGTGGTGCACGGTTTGTCAGGAGTGAGGCAAGAGATTGAGAGACGGTTATTGATGGTACATGCCACTGTTCTGATTGCTGCGCGGCTTCCAGGGCGATCCGCTGCCAACGAGCGAGTTGATGGTCCCGTCGATCGGATTTGAGCCGTATCACACTGTGATGACTTTCAATCGGCATGAGCGTGTCCATGCCCAGCTCCGTGCCTTTTTGGATCACCCAATCCATCTTGTCTCCCTTAAGCAGCGATTGTCCAAGAACCAGACGGGGCGTAGGACGGGGTGGTTGGTGGATCGTGTCGTAAATATGCCCGACCACGGCATGCTGGGACATGTCGGTAATTTCCGCGCGGTATCTGGTGCCTTCTCCATCACCGAACCACAGGGTTTCGCCCACAGTGACGCGCAGGCTATCTCGGAGATGAATTAGAAGCTCGCCGCTGATGGTAATGGTCGGTGGATCGACAGCGTGAGAGGAGACGAAAAATACGGGCATGCAGATGTCGAGAGAGTAGGAAAGGCAGAGTTACTCGAAAAACGTTTTCATTTTATCAAAGAACCCGTCGCCATTGGCTTCCATAGCCATGCCGCTTTCTTTGGCAAACTCCATCAACAGTTCTTTCTGTCTTGCGGTCAGTTTCGTGGGGATCTGAATTTTCATGGTATAAATCTGATCGCCGGTCGTGTTGCCCTTGAGACTGGGGATTCCCAGTCCCTTAATCCGAAGGACCTTGTCGTGTTGCGTGCCGGGAGGGACCTTGATGACGGTGTTACCCTGCAGAGTCGGTACTTCGACCTTTCCACCAAGCACCGCGGTGACCAGATTGATGGGAACGTCGCATGAGAGGTCCAGACCTTTTCGAGTGAAAATCGGATGAGGTTTGACGGTAATGGCGACATAGAGGTCGCCTGGAGGGCCACCACCGGGACCGTGTTCCCCCTCGTTCGAGAGACGGAGTCGCATCCCGGTTTCGATACCAGCGGGAATATGGACGGCGATAGTGCGCTCTTTGTAGATCCGTTGTCGGCCCTGACAGGCTGTACAAGATTCCGTGATCGTATGGCCGCTTCCTTGGCATTGTCCGCAGGGTCGGCTGACACTGAAAAATCCCTGTTGGAACCGAAGCTGCCCTGCGCCTTTGCAACTGGAACAGGTCTTAATGGCCGAGGCTGATCTCGCTCCTGTTCCTTTGCAGTCCGGACAGACTTCCCAGCGAGGGATCTTGAGTGTGGCCTCTTTGCCGTAGACGGCTTCTTCGAATGAAATATCGAGATTGTACTGAAGATCGTTACCTCGCTCGGCGCGGCCTCCTCCGCTACGAGCTTGACCGAAGAAGTCTTCGAAGATGTCGTTGAAGACATCGCCGAACCCGCCACGGTTGAAGTCAAACCCTTCAAATCCACTAGCCCCTTGCTGGGCGCCGGCATGGCCGAACATGTCGTAGCGTTTGCGCTTCTCCTGATCGCTCAGGACTTCATAGGCCTCATTGATCTCTTTAAACTTTTCCTCGGCGACTTTTTTCTGGTTCGTTTCGGTATGCAGATCCGGATGGTGCTGGCG
>CAZOHW010000531.1:0-2815 GCA_964579525.1 uncultured Nitrospira sp.
GCTTGAGTGCCTTCGCTTTTTTGAGCGGCGTCTTGTTTTCCTTCTTTTTTGTTTTGCCGTTTGCCCTGAATTTTCTGATCGCCTATGGGGTCAACGCCGGATTTATTCCGCAACTGTCGATTGCCCAGTATGTCGGCTTTGCGCTTTGGTTTTTGCTGGTGTTCGGCCTGGTGTTTGAAGTGCCGTTGGTGATTACGTTGATGGCCAAACTTGGCTGGGTGGATGCGCCATTTTTGCGACGCTACCGCAAGTGGGCCCTGTTAGGTGCGTTTATTATCGCTGCTATTCTGACTCCCACCCCAGACCCCTTCAACCAATGTTTGATGGCGCTGCCCATGTATGTGTTGTACGAAGTGGGGATCGTGAGTGCCGGTGTCTTCAGTAAGAAACCGACAGTGGCGGATCCGGAGTCATTGGTCCCTGCGATGGCGGCTGCTACGGCGAGTAGTGGACCAGGATTGTCCATGTCAAAATCCCCCGGCGATGAGTATGTGAGGGTGTCAGGTGAGCGGCTACACTAACCGTAGACGAATACGGATCATCTTTTTTATTGGAAGGTATGTTCATGGCGCGTGAGCTCAATGTCATCAGTAGCGGAAACAGTGATGCCTGCACCTATATGTGGGCCTGCGCGATTTGTGACGAGACGGAGCGCTGTCAAAAGGATAAGGAAGGACATAGCCGCTGGCTGGTGGCCAAGCGGATGGAACGTATCGAGCATAAAGTGCTCATCATGAGCAACAAGGGCGGTGTCGGGAAGAGTACCTGCACGACCAATATTGCGGTCAGCCTGGCCCTGAAAGGATGGCATGTCGGAATCTGTGACATGGACATTCATGGCCCAAACATTCCCAAGATGGTAGGGGCTGAGGGCCAGAAACTCAAGATCAGCACGTCCGGTGGGATCATTCCATTTCAGGCCTATAACATGAAGA
Source organism: uncultured Nitrospira sp. (assembly GCA_964579525.1). Taxonomy (GTDB): domain Bacteria; phylum Nitrospirota; class Nitrospiria; order Nitrospirales; family Nitrospiraceae; genus Nitrospira_D. The sequence continues at coordinate 936 of CAZOHW010000531.1, forward strand.
TTGCCTCGATGTCCTTTCTCCTGCAGAACTCGGATGATCCCATTATCTGGCGCGATGCCTACAAGTACGAATTCATCAACCAGCTGCTTGGAGGGGTTGATTGGCAGGATTTGAATTTTCTGTTGATCGACCTTCCTCCGGGCACCGGCAATGAGTCGGTCACGACCATCGACTTGCTGGGGAATGTCACCGGGGCCGTGATTATCACAACTCCGCAGGAAGTGGCGCTGCTCGATTCCAGAAAATCCGTCACGTTTTGTAAGGATAGTGAGGTGCCGATTATCGGTATCGTGGAAAATATGAGCGGGCTTGAGTGCCCACATTGTCATGCCCATATCGATGTGTTTCGGAAAGGCGGTGGAGAAGCCTCTGCGCTTGATATGGGGGTCCCATTTTTGGGGCGGATCCCACTCGATCCGGATGTGGTCACCCAATCAGACGCGGGCGAACCCTTCGCCCTGTTCAATTCCGATACGCCAACCGCGGAGGCGTATCATCAGATCGCGAATGACGTTGAAGCTTTCTGCAAGAAGAATACATCGCTGCTCAAAGTGGGACGCACGCCCACTGGACCGATGAAGGGAATGAATCTGTGAAAGCCTCAGATGCCACCAGTGGGTTGACCCAACTCCATGACGCCCAAGAAGTCGTCCTCAATGCCACGCCGATCTTGGGACTTGAGAAAGTTTCAATACTGGAGGCCTTGGGGCGGGTGTTGGGCGAGGACATAATTGCCGAACGAGACAATCCTCCATGGGACAACTCAGCCATGGATGGGTTTGCCGTCAGGTGGGATGATATCAAACAGGAACATGCAATTGGGAAGCCGGTGACTCTCTCGGTTATCGAGGATGTTCCAGCTGGGACCATGCCGTCCAAAACGGTCGGCCCCAGTGAGGCGATTCGGATTATGACCGGTGCACCGGTTCCTCGTGGAGCTGATACCGTGCTGAAGGTGGAGGATACGGAACCGACAACCCATTCTGTTCGAGTCTTCAAAGCGGAACCCAAGGGCGCCAACATCAGACCTCAAGGTGAGGACGTCAAGAAGGGTGACTGCATCATTGCAAAGGGCACTCGGATTCGCCCAAGCGAGGCAGGCATGCTGGCCATTCTGGCCAAGCCCTTTGTCTTTGTGTACCAGCGACCTCGCGTGGCAATTTTGTCGACCGGCGATGAGTTGGCCGATTTGGATGAACGGTTCAGCGAGGACAAAATTATCAATTCGAACAGCTATGGGATCGCAGCTGCGGTGCAGGAAGCGGGAGGGGTTCCGCTCTTGCTCGGAATTGGGCGTGATACGCCGGCGGCGCTCAAAGAGAAAATCTCTCACGGATTGAATGCCGATATCCTGGTATTGTCCGGTGGAGTCTCGATGGGGGACTATGATTTCACCAAGGAGGTGTTCCGCGAGCTTGGCGCTGAGATGAATTTTTGGAAACTCGCGATCCGTCCTGGACAGCCACTGGCTTTCGGGAAGATCCAGGGTAAGCTGGCCTTCGGTCTCCCTGGTAATCCTGTCTCGTCCATGGTGACGTTCGAGCAGTTGGTGCGACCGGCTCTGCTGAAGATGAGCGGCTGTCGAAGCTATGGGCGGCCGGTTGTGCAGGCCATCTTCCAGGGACAATTTTCCAAACGCGGTGATCGGCGGCACTTTTTGCGTGGCATTCTCACGAGAGAACAGGGTGTCTTCAAGGTTCGTACGACGGGAGATCAGGGGTCAGGAATCCTGACATCCATGGTGAAGGCGAACTGTCTTATCGATGTGCCGGTAGATATCGAGCGGCTTAACCCCGGTGATGAAGTCACGGTCCAGTTATTGAGTGGAGAGGCCTGGCTTGCCAATACTGAGCCGGTTCCGTAAGGTCATCCTCGGCTCT
>CAZOHW010000532.1:0-2785 GCA_964579525.1 uncultured Nitrospira sp.
TCCTCATGATGGGAACCTCTTTGATCGAGCGCGATAAGCCAACTTCGGCGACTAGGTGGCTAGATTTTCGGAGTTCTGCGCGTTTCCTGCGGACACTTTGAATGGCCTGTGCTGTTCAATCATTGCTTTAGAGAACTATAGCAAAGCTCAAGTCTATAGTTTGGAGTAGAGGTGGGAGATTGCTTAGCCTTTACTGGTAAACGTTTGATGCCGTGAGCACTGTTTGATTGCAGTGCTTCTGTTTGATGGGAGTAGGGCACCAGGGAGTTTGGCATGTTTAAAAGTTCAGATTGCGGTATTTTGAGCTGGCAGTGGGCTGGTCGGACGCAACGTGGCACTAACCGGAGGTTGGTGGTGTTTCTCCCGAAGTTAAAGGTGGTGGGATGAGGGTCGCCTATGACCCTCAGATATTTTCCAGACAGGTATATGGCGGGGTATCACGATATTTTTGTGAAATCGCCGCACGTATCTCAAATGCGCCAGATGTTCAAGTTTCTATTGTTGCACCTCTATATATTAATAGCTACTTAGAAAAAATGCCGCTGGGTATAGTGGCAGGGTTCCGTGCTCCAAGAGTGGAGCGGCTTAGGCGATGGTTGCGGGCACTGGAGATTTTGATCGCTGACGGGATGCTGCGGGCGACAGCTCCTGACATTGTGCATGAAACTTATTTTTCCCCAAGACAGACTGGTCCGCGTCACGTATGTCGAGTGCTAACCATTTACGACATGATTCATGAAAAGTTCGCATCGTATTTTTCTCCTGGAAACAAGACCGCTCACCACAAAGCGCTAGCGGCGAAACGTGCGGATCATGTGATTTGTATTTCCGAATCCACTCGGCGCGACGTCATTGAAATTCTCCAACTCCCTCCAGAGCGAACCTCGGTGATTCATCTGGGATTCGACTTGATGATCGCTGGTGGAGATCGTGACGAGGGTGAAGTCCTCCCGATGAAGAAGCCTTTCTTGCTTTATGTCGGCACTCGCGGGGGGCATAAGAATTTTCTTCGGTTGCTGGAAGCGTATGGAGCCTCGCAGCAACTCAGAGCTTGTTATAGCTTAATCTGTTTCGGGGGCGGGCCATTTGACAAGGAGGAGTTGAGTGCAATTCATCGCCTGGGCCTGGATCGCAGTCAGGTCAGGCAACTTGGGGGCGACGATCGATTGCTGGCTAGTCTCTATACGTGTGCCAGCGCATTTGTCTATCCGTCACTTTACGAAGGATTCGGCATTCCTCCGCTAGAGGCCATGTCACATGATTGCCCGGTCATATGCAGTAATACGAGTTCCATTCCTGAGGTAGTTGGTGACGCCGGTGAATACTTTGATCCCGGTGAAATTGACTCGATCGGTGCGGCCATCGAATGTGTTATCAAGTCAAAAGCTCGGCGAGAGGAATTGATTGCGAAAGGACGTGAGCGCAGAAATTGCTTTGGGTGGGATCGTTGTGCCTCAGAAACGCTCGATGTTTACAGGAAGCTCATCTAATACCCTGAGTCTGAAGATCGCGGGATAATTTATTTCGCTCAAGCGTTAGATTCCTTATATATTGAGCGGTCGAATTGCGAGATTGAATTCCAAACTCAGTACCTCGGCAAGTCGTGAGCATGCAACGGGCATTGATCTGCGGTATTTCTGGGCAGGACGGTACCTACCTTGCCCAGTTTCTGCTCGAAAAGGGATACGAAGTCTGGGGCACGTCACGTGACGCACAGGCCTCGACATTCGACAATCTATCTCGGTTGGGGATGTTGCATCGGGTTAAGCGAATGTCCATGGCCACAAATGATTTCAGGGGCGTGTTGCAGGCGCTCAGCCGGAGCGAGCCGCAGGAAATTTATAACTTGTCCGGCCAAAGTTCGGTCGGATTGTCATTCGATCAGCCGGTTGAAACGCTGGAAAGTATTGCGGTTGGCACACTCAATCTTCTTGAGGCGGTACGTTTTTTGAAGAAGCCGGTTCGCTTTTACAACGCCGGCTCGAGTGAGTGTTTTGGAGATATTGGAAGCGGTGCTGCGGATGAAGCCACGCCCTTCCAACCGCGAAGCCCCTATGCCGTGGCAAAGGTCACGGCGCACAATTTGGTGGCAAACTATCGTGACGCCTACGGTCTCTTTGCGTGCACCGGAATATTGTTTAACCATGAGTCGCCATTACGCCCACCGCGGTTTGTCACCCGGAAGATCATTCAGATGGCAGTCAAGATTGCGGGGGGCAGTACAGAGAAGCTGATATTGGGCGACATCAGCATTCAACGCGATTGGGGATGGAGCCCGGAGTATGTCGAGGCGATGTGGAGAATGCTGCAAAACGATCGCCCAGAGGATTTTGTGATTGCCACCGGGGAAACGAACTCACTTGAAGAATTTGTCGCAACCGCATTCTCGGAAGTGGGCTTGGATTGGCGACAGCATGTTGTACAGGACCAGTCCCTATTTCGTCCGGCGGAGATCCGCTACAGCCGTGGGCGGGCGGAAAAAGCGAGGAGGATGCTCAACTGGCAAGCCCGTATGCGGATGAAGGACGTCGTGCGAGAAATGATCCGTTACGAAAGCCAGTTGTGATTGGAGTGGTCGATGTTATTAGTGGAGAGATAACTTGGCAAAATGGGAGGTGGTCTGATGGGTATGGTAAAAAGTGGCATCAATGGCTCTTGTGTGCCACATGAATTGAGCGCGTAATCATGCACTCAATTTCGGGTTCAGCTAATTGTAAATGAATCGGTGGCAAACTAGAACCTATCTCAAAATAGTTGACGGCCTAAACCTTCCGCTCTATAAGTC
>CAZOHW010000533.1:0-2777 GCA_964579525.1 uncultured Nitrospira sp.
GGTCGATGCCGGCTTGTTGCGGCGCCAACACGGCCCTAATATTCTTATTGGAAGTCTTCGTCTGTTGGGAGAGATCCTGTTCTTGCGGATGTGAGAGCACCGTATTCCCCGCGCTCTTCACGAGGAGCACCACCGGTGCCAATGGTGTCTGATGATTCACCTGTTTGACGATGCCTGTCTCTCCGGTGTTCAGTTCTACCACTGAGCCGACCGGATAGACTCCGACGACCTGGATAAATCGCTGGACCAGGGTTGAATCGAGGTGGCCTTCGAGTGAGAGGCGATAGAGGAGCTGGAGGATTTCATGGGGAGGCTTCCCGTTGTGATAGCACCGATCGCTCGTCATGGCGTCATAGATATCGACGATCGCGGTGATCAAGCCGAACTGACTGATGTCTTGTTTCACTCGTCGGTGCGGATATCCTCCGCCATTGACCCGTTCGTGGTGTTCCAGCGCCGGTTGGACATAGGAGTCGCCCAAGCCGGTGGTACTGGACAGGACTTCGACGCCCCGAAGCACGTGTTGTTTCATGATCTCCATTTCGTGGGCCTCGAATCGACCAGGCTTGTTGAGGATTTCGAGGGGGATCTTCATCTTACCGACGTCGTGTAATAACGTCCCGACACCGGTCAGATGTGTGGCGGTTCGATCGAATCCAAGGCTTCGCCCCAAGGACATCGCGAGCAGGGATGTGTTGACGGAATGGTAAAAGGTATATTCGTCGAATCGTTTGAGCCTCGATAGACTGGGCAAGGCGTCGGGGTGGCGAAAGACGCTATCTGTCATGTCGGACACGACTTGTCTGACAGCCTCGACATTGATGGCTCGCCCAAAACGGATGTCGTGCATGGCAGTTTGAATGACGGTTTTCGCTGCCTGGTATACCTCCCTGGCAACCGGTAATTCCTCCTCGAACGGGATTTCTTGTGCTATGGAAGGGTCTGCTTTCGCCGCCGGTTCAACGGGGGGCTCGATAATTTCCTGTTCGGATATAGGCTCAGATCCTGTTTCGACTTCAACGGCATCGATCCGAACCACCAGCGTTTGGACCCCACAGGCTTTCAGTTGTGCGACCTGTTCGGTGGAGGTGATCGTGAGTTTGTGACGAAAAAACGGCGTGCTCAGCCAGGGCCGATCGAGCTTTTCGATGTGCATGCCTGGTTTCAATTCATCGATGGTGATCTGTTTGGTCATATCCATCCTGCACTGAATCGGACCTTTCCATAAGCGATATCGGTTGGGCCACCAGAAATCTTAATGCCACATGTGCAGTGACTCAGCTGGTCCTTTCCTTCCCTCCTCCCATCCATTAAGATAACAACCGGATTCTTCTCTCACTGCGAGGACTCTTCGTTGAAATCCAAGACAGTCTTTTCCTGCCAAGCCTGTGGACATCAGTCACCCAGATGGCTTGGTCGCTGCCCTGATTGTGGCGGCTGGAATACGATGAAAGAAGAGCGGCAAGCTGCAACCGGGAAGGGCCGGCCTGCTGCCATCAAAACGACGCAAGCTAAGGCGACTCCTCTCGCCGAGATTGAAGTGGTGGGGGAGGATCGTCGGCTCACCCGTATTGGGGAGTTCGATCGTGTCTTGGGTGGTGGGGTGATTCCTGGTGCGGTGATCCTGGTTGGAGGCGATCCTGGGATCGGCAAAACCACGCTCTTGCTCCAGGCCTTGCCACGGTTGGCGACAAAAGAGGCGCCGGTGCTCTATGTCTCGGGGGAGGAATCTCCACGACAGATCAAGATGCGGGGCCAGCGATTGGGCATCGACCATCCGAATTTGCTGATTTTAGCGGAAACATCTCTTGAACAAATTTTGAAATCGATACAAGAGATCGAGCCGGCCGCGGTGGTGGTCGATTCGATTCAAACCGTGTACACCGAACAAATTACCTCGGCTCCCGGTAGTATCAGTCAGGTACAAGAAGTCGCGGGACAGCTCATGTGGTTCGCTAAGCGGGCCGGGGTTCCCGTTTTTATCATCGGCCATGTGACCAAAGAAGGCGCCATTGCCGGGCCTCGGTTGCTGGAGCATATCGTCGACACCGTGTTGTACTTTGAAGGAGACAAGGGGCACAGTTATCGAATCCTCCGCGCCGTGAAGAATCGATTCGGATCGACCAACGAGATCGGTGTGTTTGAAATGAAGGATGCTGGGCTTGAAGAGGTGACCAATCCCTCAGAACTCTTTCTCGCGGAACGACCGCAGAGAAGTACAGGGTCGGTGGTGGTTTCCAGTCTTGAAGGTACCAGGCCGATTCTGGTCGAGCTGCAGGCGTTGGTGTCCTCGACGAGTTATGCCATGCCGAAGCGAATGGCGAACGGAGTGGAGTTGAATCGGGTGTCACTCTTGCTGGCCGTCATGGAAAAGCGGCTGGGGCTGCATCTCTCCGGACAGGATGTCTACGTTAATATTGTCGGTGGAATGCATATCGATGAGCCGGCGATCGATCTGGGCATTGTGGCAGCCGTGACGTCGAGTTTGCGGGAAGTGCCGATTGAGCCAGGGTTGTTGGTTTTGGGTGAGGTTGGGCTCGGTGGAGAAGTCCGCGCAGTCAGCCAGGTGGAATCTCGCATTCGTGAAGCGGCGAAAATGGGATTCAAACGCTGTATCTTGCCCGAGCGAAATGTAGCGAAGCTAGACCCGATTGATGGGATGGAATTGATCGGTATCCAAGAAGTGCGAGAGGCGTTGGATGTGGTATTGGCCTAGACGTCGGGAGGTCCTCTATAGGCAAGGGCTGCTCTCCGTGATTGGTTTGTGTGCTGTATTG
>CAZOHW010000534.1:0-2738 GCA_964579525.1 uncultured Nitrospira sp.
TTTCCGTGGTACTAGTTGTGTTTGAATGGCCAGCCGTTCACAGGTACTAGGCGCTCAATTTGCCTGCTGGGCCTGGGTCGCCAACGTTTTTGCTGGCGTGCCCGGGTCAGCTCCGTGCCCCTTCAATGCTACCGCTACACCAGCAATCGCAATGCCAATGAACACCACACCGATCAGTATTCTCTGAAATTCCTTATTCATCGTTGCCATGATGGGAGTTCAAGCTTCCATGAGGGGTTGGATCATCTGGATGGAGGGACGACGAACGTGGTGTGGCGCTTCCGTGTATCCAGGCAAAGACACAAGGCACAATGAACAACGTGACACCCATCGAGGCCAACAGTCCGCCAATCACCGCGCGGCCGAGTGGAGACGTTTGTTCTCCCCCTGTTTCAAGTCCGAGAGCCAAAGGAATCATCCCCATGATCATGGCGCCACTCGTCATGAGAATCGGGCGGAGTCGTCCAGCCGCCCCCTCCCGCGCAGCTTCTGGAGCACTCGCACCGCCCATCCATTTAGTGTGCGCGAATGTCACAAGTAAGATGGCGTTCGCCGCAGCCACACCCATCGCCATAATGGCACCCAGAAAGGATTGGACATTCACAGTCGTCTTCGTGATCAACAGCGCCAACAAGACGCCTACGAGGGCGCCTGGGAGGGTTGCAAGCACTACGAGGGCGTGCCGCAATGACTGAAAATTGGCGGTGAGCAAGAGCAGAACCACGATGATCGTCAGCAAGAGGCCAGTGCGGAGCCCATCGAGGGTTTCTAGCATGGGAGCCACTTGACCACGTAGTTTAATGGTCATGCCCTTAGGGAGCTCCCCCAGAGCCGCAATTGTGTCGGCTACCCGACGACCGGCACGGCCTAAGTCTTCTCCCTCGATATTGGCTGTAAGCGTAATCATGCGTTGCATATTGTAGCGATCATACTCGCCCAATGTTGTGCCGCGTGAGATCTGACTCACATCATTGAGATAGATCCACGTATTTCCATCGCCAGATCGAGGCATGACCGGCACGTTGCGCAGATCTTCAAGCGATGCCATGTCGGCTTGGGGCACTTCCACTTGCAGCTGATAGGCCACGCCTGAGCTGGGATCACGCCAATAGATGGGCTGCACAAAACGGCTAGAGGATGTAGCCGCGACGAGCGAACGCGCCACATCTGAGGTTACCACGCCCAGTTGTCCCGCACGGATACGGTCGACTTTGACTTGAATGGTCGGATATTCCAGAGGCTGAACAAATTGCAGATCACGTAACGTGGGTTGCTCATTCAGCTTCGCCATGAGCTTCCTTGCCATCGCCACATTGGCGTCCATCTTGGGACTTGTCACCGACACTTCAAGGGGGGTCGGTGATCCCATGCTGACGACCTGACTCACAATATCCCCTGCTTCAAAAGAAAAGGAGACGCCGGAAAACCGTTCAGCAAACGTCTTCCTGAGCTTCTCTTTCAGAGTCGCCACCGGGATAGTAGCCTCGGGTTTTAAAGCTATTCGGAGCAACGCCTCATGTGGCCCGCTGGTCCATAAGTACAGCAGATTCACGGGGTAACTTGGGGGCACTGTGCCAACATAGCCCAACGTCACCGAGACGTTCTCCCGCCCCACTTCGTCTTCGATTGTCTTCAACACATCTTTCGCAATCAGTTCCGTCCGTTCAATGCGTGTGCCATCCGGCGCTCGTACCCGGACTTGAAACTGTCCTAAATCGACGCTGGGAAACATCTCTGTACCGGGTAGACCGATAAGAATAGCGATCATCACACTGACGGTAATGACATATCCGGTGACCATCATTTTACGATAGCGAAGGATGTGTTCCAGCAATCGGCTGTACCGTTCGTGCAACCGATCGAACAGTCCCGATTCCGGACTCTCTGAAGAATGAGCGAGAAGCCATGTGGCCATGATGGGGACAAAGGTGCTCGCCAATAGATACGACGCCGCCATCGCAAACGCGACGGCGAGTGCGAGCGGCACAAAGAGCGCTTTGCCGATCCCAACCATGAACAATGAGGGAATAAACACGGCGAGCACGCTCAGCATCGAGACAAAGCGGGGAATCGACGTCTCATTGGCCGAGTTTAAGACGGCGCGCGCGGTCTCGGCGCCTGCCCGCAGATGGGTATGGATGTTTTCGATCGCCACAGTCGATTCATCCACCAAGACACCGACGGCGAGGGCGAGGCCACCCAGACTCATGATATTGATCGTTTGACCCAACGCCCAGAGAGCCGTCACGGAAGCCAGCAATGCGAAGGGAATGGTGAGCAGCACGATGAGGGCGCTCCGCCAACTGCGGAGGAACACAAGCACCATGAGACCGGTGAGCACGGAGCCTAAGGCAATCTCCATGCTTAACATTTTCACGGCATGCGTCACATACCCAGATTGCTCAAACTCAAGACTGATCGAGAGGTCCTCCGGCACGACGGCTTGAAAGGTCGGGAGCGCAGCTTTCACGCGATTGATGACCGCGAGGGTCGAGGCATCCGCGCGCTTATTGACCGGAATATAAATGGCGCGCTGTCCGTTGACCAAGGCATACCCCGTCAAGATGTCCGAGCTATTTTCCACTCGCCCCACATCACGCAGGTAGACCGACGGCCCAGAACCGATCCGGATCGGCAGGTCCATCAATTCTTGGATCTGACCCACAACGGCATCAATTGACGTGATGGTCGTGAGGTTCCCGACTCGGACGTTTCCGGCTGGCATCACGGCATTGCTG
>CAZOHW010000535.1:0-2720 GCA_964579525.1 uncultured Nitrospira sp.
TGGCCGGGGCTACGACTTGCGCCCTCCGTTGTCGTCCTGATGCAAGATTGTCGACCAGGATCGTCTACCCGACTTGTCCGCTCGATTTTGTGACACCATAGGTCTGAATCGAAAGTCCCCCTCGTCGCACCTCAATCATGACCCGATCTCCCTTCTTGACCACCAGAGGAGGTTTCACAAACGCTGAACGCAAGGGAGTTTCCGATGGGAGAGGCCGTACCGCACTCTTTCCAATCACCTCATCTCGATTCGTCACAAATGGATGATTCACTTGCAAGACACGCACTCTGACGGTCTTGAGATCGCCCGCCTCAATCAACTCATCAGTCTTGACCGAACGGGTCAGGACGAGTGCCTCGACCATCGCTGACACATCCGCAACAACCTGAATGGTTTTCCATGGCTTTCGATCGACTGTAACAGCCACCTGAAATGATCGCCGCCCTAGCCCCTCTTCCGATGAAGCAGGGAGCACTCGCAAGTCCAGCAGCCCGTGGGGTACCTTGAGTGCCTCGGAAGGCTCCATCAGCGTCACAGACACGGTCCGAATCTTCCTGTTCCACTCTCCTTCCAGATAAGCCTGAATCGTCCCCGTGATTAGTTCTGGAGCAAGCTCTCGGCCGAGCTGGCTCACTCCATCATTCCCAGTCGACCGATGCTCCGGACCAGGATTCACCAGCGAAACCGGACGGGTATCTCCTCGTGAGCCTGCAACCGCTCCTCCCATCATCCACATCCCCTCAGCTGACCACAGCATCATGGCAATGATGATGAATCGACGCATGGTCACCCCTTATCGACGAAGATTATTGGCAATGGCCATCATTTCGTCTGACGCCTGAATGGTCTTCGAATTGATCTCATAGCTTCGTTGCGCAATGATCATATTCACCATTTCTTCGGCGAGATTGACGTTGGAACTTTCTAAGAACCCTTGTTGAATCGTCCCGAACCCGGTCGTAAATCCACCCGTTCCCTGTGTCGGGGGACCTGATGCAAAACTATCGATGAACAGATTGTTCCCCATCGCGACGAGGCCTGATGGGTTGTCGAATCGCGTCAGTTGGATCTGACCAACCTGGGAGGCTTGCGTGACCCCTGGCAGCAACACCGATACGGTGCCGTCCTGACCGATATCGACCTTGAGTGCACCAGATGGAATCGTGATCACTGGATTCAGAAGATCGCCATCACCGGTCACAAGGTTTCCTACATTGTCCCTTTTGAAGGAACCGTTTCTGGTGTACATGATCGTTCCGTCTGGTCGAGAGACCTGAAAGAATCCCTGGCCATCGATGGCCAGATCGGTGTCATTATTCGTTTGGCGCATGCTCCCTTGAAGCCATTCTTTTGCCACAGTCGTCGGGCGCACTCCGGCACCGACCTGAATCCCGACGGGAAACACCCCGACATTGGACGCGCTCGTCCCGGGAAGCCGTTGAATCTGATACAGCAAATCCGCAAATTCCGCCCGGCTTCGCTTGAACGAGTTGGTGTTCACGTTCGCGAGGTTATGGGCAATGGTGTCGACGTTAATTTGCTGGGCCGTCATTCCCGTCGCCGCCGTCCACATGGCACGAATCATCGCATTCCTCCTGCGTCCACCATCATGAAATCGCTCACCCTCACATCACTCGCCCGACATCTTGAACCGCAATCTCGGCCATTCGATCGAGTGTTTGAATCAACTTTTGTGCCGATTCGTAACTGCGCATCCCCTGAATCATCTTCACCATTTCACCGATGGAATTGACATTGGATTCTTCAATGTGCCCGGCCTGGACCTGTGGATGCTTGGCGACAGCGCCTTTGTCGGACATGAAGAGACCGTCTGAAGTTTTTTGCGGCATCGCTCCCTCTGGGAACTCCATGATCTTGAGTGCACCGATTGACCGGTCATCGACCTTGATCTCACCTTGATTGGTAATTTCCAGTTTTCCCGGAGGAATCTTGATCTCGCCCTTGGTCCCCATGACGGGGTATCCAAGACCGGTGATTAATCGACGATCTCGATCGAGTGAGAACATCCCATTGCGACTATACCGAATCCCTTGAGGTGAGTTGATCTCGAAGAAACCCTGCCCTTGGATTGCGACATCCAACGGATTGCCTGTCAATCGGATACGCCCGGCTTCGAATGTTGTCTTGATCACATGCGGAGCTGCAAAGGCTCGTTCAGCCGGACCAAACGGTCTGGCCATGATCTGTTGCGCGAGCCCAGACGACTGACCGATGGCCGGAATCACCGTATGCCGTCGTGGGAACATTGCTTGAAAGGCTTGTTGGTCCTGCTTGAACCCGGCCGTATTTACATTGGCCATGTTGTTCGCGAAGACCTGCATCCGCCGCTCATGGGCCAGCGCGCCGGATAAAATTGGATAGATCCCTCGATTCATCCCCCACCCCCTCTTGTGTCCGTCAAGAAATCTGAGCAACCCTTGTGCCAGGATCGTGCATGATGACAACCGACACTTTACAGGCCTCAAATTGCGCGATTCGTGCGAATGCCCTGCGGAAAGCCAAAGGCCACATCGATGTCAGCATCGGCGGTACGCTCATACGCGCGGTGACTCCTGCCTAGCGTGGTGAAAAATCTTCCTATCGATGTGTACCGATTCTTAAGCGATGAGTTCATGCAGGTGGGCTAGCCTGCATGATTCATGACAGTTCGTGGCGAAATCGCGCAGTCGCGTGTGAGACGGGCATGCGGAGCCCCGAGC
>CAZOHW010000536.1:0-2705 GCA_964579525.1 uncultured Nitrospira sp.
CTTTGAAGAAGACGACGTGTATAATCAAAAAGATGCGGAAGGCTTCATACGCTTAAATGCCCTGCGCCTGAAGATTCGCGCACAGAGGAAAAAGATCTCGTCCTGATGACCAAACACACGCGCCAGCCGCATGGAGTCACCGCAGGCGGGAAAGCCTGGGACGGCCGATTCCAAGAAAAAACGCATCGTCTCGTCGAAGACTTCACACGATCCGTATCAGTCGATTCGCGCTTGTACGCGGAAGACATCGCCGGCAGCATCGCCCATTGTAAGACCCTTGGGAAAGCCCGGGTCTTCACAGCAACTGAAACTCGAAGAATCGTGCGCGGGTTGGAATCCGTCAAACGAGAACTGGATCGTGGACAATTCACATTTCTTCCTCAGGACGAAGATATTCATATGGCGATTGAACGGCGGCTGACCGAAGTGATCGGCCCGCTGGGGGGGAAACTGCATACTGGGCGCAGCCGAAATGATCAGGTCGCCCTCGATATCAGGCTATACCTCAGAAGCCAGTTGAACAGGCTGCAGGAGCAATTGACGGAACTTCAACGTGTCTTGGTTTCGCAGGCGAAGACCCATCAAACAATAATGATGCCTGGGTACACACACTTGCAACGTGCTCAACCGGTCTTATTCGCGCATCACCTATTGGCCTATGTGGAGATGTTCGAACGGGATAAAGGACGCCTCCGGGATACCCGTGAACGTCTTAATGTCATGCCGCTGGGGTCCGGGGCATTGGCCGGCACGAACTATCCGGTGAACCGCCGCTACACTGCAGAATTATTGAATTTCCCCACTGTCACCGCAAACAGTATCGACGCCGTCTCCGATCGTGACTTCATGATCGAAACCGCCGCGACACTCTCCATCGTGATGATGCACCTGTCTCGACTCAGTGAAGAGTTGATCGTCTGGGCCTCGCAGGAATTTCAGTTCGTTGATCTCCCGGATGCCTTCTGCACCGGGAGCAGCATGATGCCACAGAAAAAGAACCCTGATGTACCGGAACTGGTTCGGGGAAAAACCGGACGAGTCTACGGCCACCTGGTGAATCTCCTGACGATGCTCAAGGCCCTCCCGCTCAGTTATAATCGGGACTTGCAGGAAGACAAACCGGCGCTGTTCGATGCCCTCGATACCGTGGAAGCATCACTCCAGGTCATGACGGAACTGATGCGTCGCCTCAAGGTGAACCAGGACGCTCTCCACCAGGCGTTGCGAGGAGGTGGGTTGCTCGCGACAGAGTTGGCAGACTACCTGGTCCTGAAGGGTATTCCTTTTCGGGAGGCCCACAGCATCACCGGACGGGTTGTGCGAGCGGCGCTCGATCAAGGACGCGAGATCACGGATTTTTCCCTGAAGGAATTCCGGACGTTTTGCGAGCGAATCGACAAGAATGTATTTGCACGATTGACCACGGCGGCAGCGATCAATCATAAAAACCAGATCGGGGGAACCGCCCATCGGCAAGTGGAGCAGCGGATCCACGCGCTTGAGCGAGTGCTCACATGAGAAGGCTCGCCATTATTGTTTCGGCAGGACTCCTGGTTGGGTGCGGGGTCGTAGGGTCGCCCGTTCCCCCTGAACTCGTCGGAGTTGCGCCAACGATTGAAAAACAAAAGCAACAACATACGCATGAAGCAGAGCGTGAAGCCGCAGAGGCGGGAGAGCCAATTTCAGTCCATGACACGCATGACCTTGATCTTCCTCCTTCACGGCCGGTGGGGACACGATAATCGCTGCCTAACTCAATGCAACGGATCTAACTCGAAGGGTCACCATCATGCATAGCTTTGAATATCACGACGGTGAATTATATTGTGAGCAAGTACCGGTCAGTCGCGTGGCAAAAGAACTTGGTACTCCCTGTTATATCTATAGCCATACCACGCTCGTCCGACATTTCCACGCCTACGACAGTGCCTTCAAGAGCGTCCCGCATATCATCGCATTCGCCATGAAAGCAAACTCCAACTTGGCCATCTTGCGCTTAATGGCCAAGGAAGGAAGCGGAGCGGATATCGTGTCAGGCGGTGAGCTCTTCCGCGCGTTGAAGGCCGGAGTTCCGACCTCCAAAATCGTCTTTGCCGGTGTCGGCAAATCGCCGGATGAAATTCGCGACGCCCTTAAGGCAGACATTCTCATGTTCAATGTCGAGTCCTCTGCTGAAATTCGTGCGATCAACGAGGTGGCGGCCTCGGTCGGCAAGCGGGCACGGATCGCTTTGCGGATTAATCCCGACGTGGATCCTAGAACCCATCCCTACATCTCTACGGGGATGAAGAAGAGTAAGTTCGGAATCGCGTCCGATCGTGCGCTGGAAGAATACAAGATGGCATCGTCGCTCAGTCATACGGACGTCGTCGGAATCCATGCCCACATCGGCTCGCAGTTAACCGATGTCACACCGTTCGTTGACTCGCTGAAGAAAGTCGTAACGCTCATCGATACGCTGAGAAGCCAGGGCATCAACATCCGCTACTTGAATATCGGCGGCGGGCTCGGCATCACCTATTCCGAAGAGAAGCCGCCGTTACCCAAGGATCTCGCTGATGCCGTTTCTCCGCTGGTCAAAGACTTGGGGCTGACGCTCGTGATGGAACCCGGGAGGGTGATCGTCGGCAACGCCGGCATCCTCGTCACAAAGGCGCTCTATGAGAAGGCCGGTGAGAGGAAGCACTTCGTCATCGTCGACGCCG
>CAZOHW010000537.1:0-2693 GCA_964579525.1 uncultured Nitrospira sp.
CCGCTTATTTCTAAATCGTCACCTGCAATGCTAAACCCTGACCCTAATTCGGTAAACTGCTGGATAGCTATCAGTCGCTTTTTGGCATCGCCTTTGAGGGTTCCTTCATCGGTGATCAGAAAATATGCATAGGCTTGGGCCCCCCCCCGTCCCACCCGTCCACGGAGTTGATAGAGTTGGGCCAGGCCGAACAGATCGGCGCGGTTCACGATAATGGTATTGGCATTCGGCACATCGAGCCCAGACTGAATAATCGCCGAGGCGATTAAAACGTCCGCCTCATGTTTGAGAAACTTCAGCATGACCCCTTCCAGCGGTTTGGCATCCATCTGACCGTGTGCCATGACCATTCGGGCTTCTGGAACCAACTGATGCAGCCAGGCTCCGATCCGTTCCATGGTCTCCACGCGATTGTGGACAAAATACACTTGGCCCCCACGCCCCAGCTCGCGGAGAATTGCATCACGGATTGCCTTATCGCTGGATCGCATCACTTCCGTTTTAATGGCCAACCGTCCGGCTGGTGGGGTGTCAATGATGGAGAGATCACGGACACTCGACATGGCCATTTGGAGGGTGCGTGGAATCGGCGTGGCGGTCAACGTCAACACATCGACTTGCGTGCGGAGCTGCTTGAGCCGCTCTTTATGCTTGACCCCGAACCACTGTTCCTCATCGATGATCACCAGGCCGAGTTGTCGAAAGGTGACATCTTTTTGCAGGAGTCGGTGTGTGCCGATCACCACATCGATCGTTCCGGCTGCGACATCCTTCAGAATCGCTTTGGTTTCTTTGGGAGATTGAAAGCGTGACAGCAGCGCGACACGCATGGGAAACGGCGCGAACCGTTCGGCGAAATTGTCGTAATGTTGGTGGGCCAGCAGCGTCGTCGGCACCAGGACGGCGACCTGACGATCGTGCTCCACGGCTTTGAAGGCGGCTCTCATCGCAACTTCGGTTTTTCCGTAGCCGACATCCCCACAGACCAACCGATCCATGGGTTTCGTTGACTCCATATCTCGACTGATATCTTCAATGGCTTTGAGCTGGTCGGGCGTTTCTTCATATTCAAAGGCCGCTTCGAATTCATGGCACAACGTCGTCGTCGAGCCATACGCGTTTCGTTGGACAAGCTCACGGTTCGCGTACAGATCGATCAATTCCTGAGCCATTTCTTCGATATCTTTTTTGACACGGGCGGTCGTTTTCGCCCAACTGGTCCCGCCCAGTCGGTCGAGCCGAGGCCCGTGTCCTTCTGATCCGCTGTAGCGTTGGATCTGATTCAACCGATCGAGCGGGACATACAGCGTATCGCTTCCGGCAAACTCCAAAATGAGATAATCACTCTCGAAATCCTGAACCGAGAGGCGTTTCAGCCCTCGGTATTTGGCGATGCCATGCTGCACATGCACGACATAGTCACCGATGCTCAGGTCTTCCAAGGACGAGAGGAACGTGGCTGTTCGGCTTTTGGGTTGCGGCTTGTGGCGGATTCCTTTGGCGAAAAGTTCTTCTTCGGTGAGGAGGGCTAGACGAAGGTCGAGCGAGAGAAAGCCAGCAGACAGGTCACCGTGGAGGACATAAAATGGGGATTTGCCAGTGGGGCGAGCGGTCCAAGCTGATGACCTCCATGGATCGGCTGGCAAATCGTGTTCTCGCAGAAGCGCTAACAACCGGTCGACTTGGCCGCGGCTTCGTGCTACCAAGACTATTCGATATTCATGACGGAGCTCATCCAACAGGCTGAGGGTTTGACTAAAGGCCGTTCCTCTGATTCCCACTCCCATGCTGGCCGGTGTTTGCGCAGAGGCCGACAATACGGGGTTCCATGTGGCGTTCGGTGGCGCCAAGGGTTCTAGTGCTAATTGCGGCCAGTCGTTGATCTTTTGTTGAAGGTCTGGCCACGTCAAGAATAACCGCTCCGGCGAAGGATAGGGTTTGGAGGCGTCACGATCAGCATGGCGGAGATATCCATCATCAATTTTGTTCCAGGCGAGCTCGCACGCCTTCTTCAACGATTCCAGCTGATCGAGTGCGACATACGGAGAAGCGCAGAGATAATCGAAGAGTATATCCATAGAGCCGTATAGGTCTGGGCTTCGCCATTCAGCGTCCGGGGGAATGGGAGCGGCTGCATCCTGCCCATCGGTGGGGCGAAGGAATTCCCTCGCCGGTAATACCCAAGCATCAGTCAGTTTGGTGATCGAAGTTTGGGTGGAAGCGTCAAACAACCGGATGGACTCAACCTGGTCACCAAGGAACTCCGCACGCACCGGGTTGGCATAGGCCGTCGAGAAAATATCGACAATGCCGCCACGGAGACTAAACTCCCCGGGAATTTCCACGACTGACACCCGTCGATAGCCCAGGCGAAGCAGGTTCGTTAAGAGGGCATCGCGTTCGAAGGTCCCCGCGATCTCAAGTCGAAAGATCGCCTGTTCGAAGGTGGAGCGTGGAATCAGGCGATGCATGAGGGCGGCTACGGATGTCACAAGGATGGATGGCGTAGTGGTCAAAAGCCTGTGAAGGGTAGTCATGCGA
Source organism: uncultured Nitrospira sp. (assembly GCA_964579525.1). GTDB lineage: Bacteria > Nitrospirota > Nitrospiria > Nitrospirales > Nitrospiraceae > Nitrospira_D. The sequence continues at coordinate 2,542 of CAZOHW010000537.1, forward strand.
CGGGCGATCACGCTCACATGCGGCGCAGTGGCTTCGTAGGGAAGGGTTTCCCACTCTGGAAACCAAGCAAGCCGGTCACCAGGACGCCCCATCAACTCATGGAAAAAGCACAGGTCATTGAAGAGCCGCTCGGCTGAATCGTCGTTGGCCGT
>CAZOHW010000538.1:0-2688 GCA_964579525.1 uncultured Nitrospira sp.
TCTCGCAGCGACACCATGAAGGGTACTGGAGGCATATCCGCCGAGTCCGTTGGTAACCAACCATTCTTTAGAGAGAAGGGACTCGGAATCATGTAAGGCGTCACGCGAAAATCTCAGCGTCAACGCATGGTCCTTCATGGAGATTGGCATATGAAGTTCCGAGACGACTATCCGTTCCGTTTCGCACAGAACAAGGCGGCGGAAGTACCAGGAATATTCCACCCATGGTCGGTAAGCGGATTGATGATACCCGGCCCGCCATATCGAGGATCATCGCTGGACCATTGTAATCGCCAACTCCCGCCCTGCACCGGAGCGAGCAACGGCTCGGGAGAAGGTCTATAAGGATGGTCCATCCCCAGATTGATCACGAGCAGACGATCATCGTCGTCGATGCCGAAGTATCGGATGAGGAATGCGTGAGGTCCAATCACCGCTCCATCCAGCCGATCGCGTGCCTGCGCCGCCAGTACAGGATCCGTGCGTCTCAGCTCGAGCAAATCTTTGTGCAAGGCATACCAGGCACTATGCCGATCGCGTTCTGAATGATCCAATTTTGATCGCGCAAAGGACGCAGGATCGTTGGGATCCGGAATGACTTCCTGTGCACCGGGAGACCTATAGCTTGGAAATTCAGACAGAAACCGTCTGCGCCCCTCATACACGAGTTTCGCCAGGTCCGGCCCATGATCGGTGAAATACAAAAACGGTGACGAGGCTGCAAACTCCTGTCCCATAAACAGCATGGGAGTTTGGGGTGCGAGGAGCAACAACGTGGTCAATGCACGGCAAACGCCGGAGTTGGTCCTCTGGTGGATTCGATCTCCCCACAGTTGGTTGGCGATTTGGTCGTGATTCTGCATATAAAAAACAAACGCGTGCCCCGGCTGTTGTCCGGCAAGTGTTCCGCGAGGTTTGTTTTGCCACTGATACCACTGACCTTGATAGAGAAACGCTCGTTTGACTACTGAGATAAGTTCTTGCGGCGTGCCACGATAATCGGAATAATAGGCCTCGGGACGCCCCGTTGCCGCTACTTTGCAGGCATGATGAAAATCATCACTCCACACAGCGTCTAATCCCCAACCCCCTTGCTCGACTGGAATAACGGTTTTGATCAGCTGCGTCTCACATTCCGCCACGAGAATAATGGACCGGTCGCCGGCCGCTCGTCTGGCTGCGTGAGTGAGTTCCGCAATGATGTGAACCGGGCTTGAGTCGTTGAAGGCATGGACTGCATCGAGCCTCAGTCCATCGAGATGAAATTCGCTGATCCAGTAGGCGGCGTTCCCCACCACAAAGTCGCGGACGCCATGCGAGCCAGAACCATCAAAGTTAATAGCTGCTCCCCAATCATTGTCGTAACGGTCGGTGAAGAAGTCGTCCGTAAAGTTGTGAATGTAGTTCCCGTCAGGACCAAGGTGGTTGTAGACGACGTCGAGCATCACGGCCAACCCCCGTTCGTGAGCGGCATCCACAAACCGTTTGAACGCATCAGGGTCACCATACACCCGCGTCGGAGCGAAGAGCCCGACGCCGTCATAGCCCCAATTCCATCGACCAGGAAATTCGGCCACCGGCAAAATTTCCAAGACGGTGACACCAAGGTGCTTGAGTTCCTCTAAGTGTTCAATCGCCGCGTCGAATGTGCCCTCCTTCGTAAAGGCGCCCATGTGCATTTCATAGATGACTTGGCCGTGCATCTGGATGCCCCGCCATCCCTGATCTCGCCATCGGTACGACGTAGGATCCACGATCAGTGAAGGACCATGAGGTCCTTCGGGTTGGAAACGTGCACAGGGATCAGGAAACACTCCCTCCCCGTTCAGCCGATAACGATAGACCATCCCAGGCTTGGCCTCGGCAATAGGTCCGGACCAGTATCCAGCTTCTTCACGTTCAAGGGGATAGACTATATTGGTTGGTTGCTGTTCGAGGATCACCTCGACCGAGGTGGCTTTGGGAGCCCACAGGCGGAACCGTACGCCTTCAGGCGTTACTTGAGCTCCCAGCGCTAACTGCCATCCTGTCTGGGGGTCTGCGCGGACCGTCGAAAGGTTCATAGATTGCTCCTATCAAGTCACAGCTTTTTCCCCAACTCGGGGGTTCCCTAGTACCTTAGGCCCCCGCTTTATCCCCATATAGGGTATGGATCGATGGCTCCCCGGTGCTCTCGTTTGCCTACTTCTTACGCCAAGTATAGGCTTGGCGGATGTTCAAACCCCGCCGGCTTCGCCGAAATACCAAGTCGGTGAACTAATCGGGCCGGTTCCTGACCAGGAGTCGCGTGACCGCGAGGTCGGTCTCAAAGACCGGACCTCTGGGTTAAATTGGGAGACCGGTGCCGGTCGCAGCTACATCATTCCTGCGGGCGAACTTCTCGCGTACCTCTTCCTGCTCAATCAATATGACCGACATTTTACCGAGCCGAAAGCCGTCTATCGCACGGACGGAGGTACTATCCGGCAGCATCTAACAGATTCGAAGTGGGTCCTCGATAACGATCAGTTTTCGGTCAATCAATTTCTGCATCCGTATGGCGGTAATATTTATTATGGCATTGCTCGATCGACGGGCCTCAGCTTCTGGGAATCATTCCTCTATAGTTCAGCCGGCAGGTCCTTCTGGGAGATCGCGGGGGAAACCACGTCCGCCTAACTCAACGACATGATCGCGACGCCTATCGGG
>CAZOHW010000539.1:0-2684 GCA_964579525.1 uncultured Nitrospira sp.
GATGTATCCGAAGGGTTCGGTGACGCGGGCCTGTTTGAGGGTATCGGTATCGGAATGGGCCGTTAAGTAGATCACCGGCACGCGGAAATGTTGGTGGAATTGTTCGGCGGTTTTGATGCCGTCCATCTTGCCGCCCAGCCGAATGTCCATGAGTACCAAATCCGGCACATCGCCGTCGGCCAAGCGAATAGCCTGTTCGCCTTCTGCGACCGTTCCGATGATTCGGTAGCCGGCCCGTTCCAGTTTGTCGGATAAATCCGCCGCGACAATGGCTTCGTCTTCCACGATGAGGATCGACGCTTTTCCCATTGGCACTCCTATGGTGTCGTCACGTGTTCCTGCTTAGGCGACACGGCGAATTGCAACTGGAATGTGGTTCCTGATCCACTGGTCAGGGTGAGGCTCCCATGGAGCTGATCGCTCAGCATTCGAATCAGTCGCAGTCCCAACGATGACGTCGTTTTCCAGTCTATCTCGGTGGGAAGCCCGCATCCATCGTCCTCAAAGAACAGTCGTACCGTATCGCCCTGACGGGATAATCCCACCTCGATCGTTCCGCAGTCGCGGCCGACGAAGGCATGTTTCAGACTATTCGTCGCCATCTCATTGAGCATCAGGCCACAGGGGATGGCCATGTCGACAGGGAGCAGCACCGACTCCACGGTGATGTTCAAGCGGACTCGTTTCTCAGTCCCATAGGTCTGCAGTAGCTCTTGCACCAGATTTCTGGTATAGGCGCCGAGTTCGATACGCGCGAGGTCTTGCGACTGATACAGCTTCTCGTGCACCAGCGCCATCGACCGTACACGATCTCGAGCATCCTGAAACAGCACGCGGACTTGTAGATCGGCTTGTCGATCCGCCTGGAGATCGATCATGCTGGAAATCACTTGTAAGTTGTTCTTCACGCGATGATGAATTTCTTTCAATAAGATTTCTTTTTCGTGCAGCGAGGCTTTTAACTCTTGCAACCGCTGCTCGATTTCAGCCTCCATGGCGCGATTCATGGTGGCAAGGGCCCGAGTCTTACGGAACAGATCGACGAAGACGGAGACCTTCGATTGGAGGATGAGTGGGTTGACCGGCTTGCTCAAATAATCGACCGCGCCGGCGCCGTACCCCTGTAGCACGTCCTCGTCCTCTCGGTAATAGGCTGTGAGAAAGATGATCGGTACATGCTGCGTCCGCTTGCGTTCTTTGATCATGTGCGCCAACTCATAGCCGCTGATATCCGGTAACCGTACGTCAAGAACGATGACGGCGAATTCATCATGGATAAGCGCCAACAGTGCCTCATCGGCGGTTCTGGCTCGGAACAGCCGATACTCCGGTGACACCAGGATGCTTTCCAGCACGTCCAGATTCCGTGGATCATCGTCCACTATCAGGATGTTAATTTGGTTCGTCACGTGTTCCTCGTTCTCCGTTAGCGGTACAGCCAGACGCGCAGCATGGAGAGTAATTGCTCCGTATTGACCGGTTTGGCGACGTAATCCGACGCGCCGGCCTGCAGGCATTTCTCCCGATCGCCCTTCATGGCCTTGGCGGTCAGGGCGAGGATGGGTAGGGAGCGATACTTGGGATCCTTCCGGATCTCGCGAATCGTCTGGTAGCCGTCCATCTCAGGCATCATAATGTCCATCAGCACGACGCTCATAGCCGGTATCTCTTGAATCAAATTGATCGCCTGACGGCCGTTGGTCGCGCTGATGACTTCCATGTCTTGATTCTCCAAGACCGTCGTCAACGCAAAGATGTTGCGTGCGTCGTCGTCCACAACCAGGACCTTGTGGCCTTTCAACACGTCGTTGGACTGGTGCAACCGTGCCAATAGCTGTTGCTTGTTCTCGGGAAGATCTGCGACCACGCGGTGCAAAAATAACGAGGTCTCATCGAACAGCCGCTCCGGTGATTGCACATCCTTTAGGACGATGCTTTTCGCAACCGCCTTCAGTTGGCGTTCTTCGTCCTGGCTCAAATCCTTGCCGGTAAAGACCACGATGGGCACCTGGCCGAGTTGTGAATCAGCCTTGACTTGTTCTAGAAGCTCGAAGCCGTTCATGTCGGGCAGCCGAAGATCGAGCACACAGCAATCGAATGCATGTGTTCGTAACGATTCCAGCGCTTCGGCGCCGGTGCCGACGTTGACAATCTCGATGTCGTCGTGCAGGAGGAGTTCGTTGATACTGCGAGATTCGACTTCGTTGTCTTCCACCACCAGCAGCCGCTTCAGACGCGGCGTGATGAATGTGCGGATGCGGTCGAAGCACGACTCCAGTCCCTCGGTCGTCACCGGCTTCACCATGTACGAAAAGGCGCCGTGTGATAGCCCATGCTGCTGTTCCTCCTCGAGCGAGATGATTTGGACGGGAATGTGCCGAGTTTTAGGGTTCAGTTTCAGGTTGTTCAACACGGTCCAACCCAGCATATCCGGCAAGAAGATGTCGAGCGTGATGGCCGCCGGAATGAATTCAATGGCCAAATCCAATGCTTGTTTGCCGCGGGTTGCCACGAGACCTTTGAACCCTTTGCTTCTGGCGAGGCCGAGCAGCACACGGGCGTAATGGGCATCGTCCTCTACGATGAGGAGTACCGGATCACCGGGCTGGATGGTGTCACCATCGTCCTGAATCTTCTCTTCGCGTGTCAGGGGAAGGACCGGAAGGGCCGGTGCCCGTTCTATC
>CAZOHW010000540.1:0-2678 GCA_964579525.1 uncultured Nitrospira sp.
ACTATGCACCCCTCGCCCTCGCCCGGCCCTATCGGCGTCTGATCGAGTTACTCGCCGGTATCCCTTCCGTCGTCTATGGTTTCTGGGGACTGGTCGTGCTGGTTCCGTTGATTGGCGAAATACACCCTCCCGGGCCCAGTCTCCTCGCCGGCATCTTGATCCTCACGATCATGATTCTCCCCACCATCACCTTAATGGCCGATGCCAGCCTGGCCAATGTGCCACAGCAATACGTGAGAGGAGCGGCTGCATTGGGACTTCCCCAGTGGGCGACCATCCAAGGCGTCGTCTTTCCAGCGGCCAAATCGGGGTTGTTCACGGGGGTGATTTTGGAAACCGGACGAGCTATCGGGGAAACGATGGCAATTCTGATGGTCTGTGGGAATGTGGTCCAGACTCCTTCCAGCATCTTCGACCCGATCCGAACGTTGACCGCCAATATTGCCCTGGAAATGGCCTATGCACTCGGCGACCATCGAGCGGCCCTTTTCGTAAGCGGATTGATCCTAATGGCTATGATCACGGCTTTGGCAATTGCCGCGGAATGGATCAGTCGCGGGAGAATCTATGGCTGAGATGTGGGACCAATCGCGAAATCCCAGGGAATGTCTGGCATTCCTGTTCGTCTGGGGAGCGGCAGCGCTCGTGGCCGCCACGTTCTGCTGGCTGTTGGGCGACATCGCTTGGCATGGATTGAGCCATATCTCCTGGACGTTTCTGACAGCTCCGCCGGAAAACGCCGGACGACGAGGAGGCATCGGACCTATCTTAGTATCGACGTCCTTAATTCTGGGCGTCTGTCTCTTCGCCTCGCTCCCCATCGGCGTCGGCACCGCTGTGCTCCTCGCCGAATTTACATCGGACCACAGTCCGTTCGGCCGAATAATCCGGCGGAGCCTCGATGTCCTGGCTGGGGTGCCATCAATCGTCTTTGGCCTGTTCGGCAATGCCCTCTTTTGCAAGACGCTGGGGCTGGGCTTTTCCATCCTTTCCGGTGGGTTGACTCTCGCCTGTATGGTGTTGCCGATTCTGATTCGATCAACCGAGGAAGGGTTTCGCGCCGTTCCGGCTCAGTACCGGATTTCCGCCGCCGCGCTCGGATTGTCGCGCACGACAACGCTCGTGCACCTCTTGCTGCCGGCAGCAGTACCTGGTCTCTTGGTTGGCCTGATCCTTGGAGTCGGTCGTGCAATTGCGGAGACCGCTGCATTGATCTTCACCAGCGGCTATGTGGATCGGATGCCCGAATCGCTGCTCGATTCTGGTCGTGCGTTATCTATTCACATTTTCGATCTCTCTATGAATGTCTCTGGAGGAGATGCGAACGCCTATGCCTCGGCGCTCGTCTTAGTCATCTTCTTACTAGCAATCAACAGTACCGCATCCTGGTTGACAACCTACGGCTTGCGTCGAAAGATCATCACAGTATGAAGCAACTTGAGCCTCTTCCGGGCCCCTACCCCCAATATCTGATTGAAGAGGGGTCCGGCCATTGTAAGCCACAGCCATTTGTGGAGGTTGATCGACTCAGTTTGTGCTATGGGGAAAAGCCTGTGTTTCAAGAGGTGACCTTGTCGATCAATAAGGGGCACATTACAGCTCTCGTCGGACCGTCCGGATGTGGGAAGACCAGTTTCCTCACCTGCCTCAACCGCCTCACCGATCTGATCGCCGGATGTCGTGTTTCAGGGCGAATCACGATCGACAACCTCAACGTGTTCGCGCCTCAGACCGATGTCATCCAGCTTCGCCGCCGCATCGGCATGATTTTCCAGAAACCGAACCCCTTTCCCCTCTCGATCAGGCGAAACCTCGAGTTTCCACTACGCGAACATGGCCTGCGCGATCGAGCACAGATAGCACTGAGAATCGAGGCCACCCTATGTGACGTGGGTCTTTGGGATGAAGTCAAGGATCGGCTGGACTCGCCGGCCCTCGCACTCTCCGGTGGTCAACAACAGCGTCTCTGTATCGCCAGAGCCCTGGCCCTTTCTCCTGAAATGTTGCTCATGGATGAACCCTGCAGCGCGCTCGATCCACTCTCAAGCGGCGTGGTCGAAGATCTCATCGTCAGCCTGCGAGGGCGCTATACCATCCTCATCGTCACCCATAACCTGGCTCAAGCTCGGCGTATCGCGGACTACGCAGCCTTGTTCTGGGTTCGAAACGGAGCGGGACGATTGATTGAAACCGGGACCGCTAAACAGATCTTCGAGAAGCCTCGTGATCCATTGACCGCCGCTTATGTCAGCGGGATGCGCGGTTAGGCGCATCATTTTTTCTCTTTCCAGGATCACCTACATCTTGTCACTCTCCCCACACTCTGCTAAGGTGTCTTCCCGTTTCTATTATTCATTGGATAGCACAGTCCTGAATGGTCTGGGACCCAAAAGATCCGTGGGGGAAAAAGCCTGATCCGCTTGAGGAAGCTCTCAAGCAGGCTCAGTCGCAATTCAAGGACCTGTTTCCTTCCGGTGGCTTGAAGAAGCTCCTGCCGTCAGGCGGCATCGTCAACCTCGTCATTGCAGCTTTACTGATCTTCCTGGTCTGGCAGAGTGTGTTTATCGTAGAGCCGGATGAAGAAGGTGTCGTCAAGCGGTTCGGGGTTCCGGTCCGGACTGTGGAACCTGGTCATCCTTTTAATATTCCCCTCGTCGACACGGTGCTCAAACCAAAAA
>CAZOHW010000541.1:0-2659 GCA_964579525.1 uncultured Nitrospira sp.
ACTTATAGAGCGGAAGGTTTAGGCCGTCAACTATTTTGAGATAGGTTCTAGTCAAGCAGGTGAATCGCTTTAAGCAGGAAGCCTCTCCACCTTCCCCGCCGGCTCCACCGGAGCCGACAAATGAAGAGAAATTATTAATGGAGATCCGTGATCTGTTGAAGGACCGGCGATAATATCGGCGGTCGCAGCCACAATCCGAGCGGTGTGAAGAGGCCATGCAACTAAGGAGGTTATCATGCGAATAAGTACGACCATCATGGTTTTGACGGGGTTGGTTACCCCAATGGGTTGTTCCTCATCGGGTCAACAATCTCGTTCCTACATCAAGCAGCCAGAGGTCTGCATCGATAAAAAATGGTACGGATATCATCAAGACAGTGGATGTCCTGCCACGGTGACAGCAGTGGCCTCTGATCCGATGGCTGACCGCCTTGCGGCTCTCGAGCGAGACCGTCAACGGCTGGCTGATGAGCTGGAAGCAGCACGACGGCAAAACGGCACGTTGAGCAGTCGAGTGACCGAGCTGGAACGGCAGCTTGCCGAACGCGATCGAGAAATCGCTGGGCTTCGTTCCGGATCCGGTGATGCAGCAGCTCTGACGAGTCAGCTCTCCGCAGCGCAAGATGACTTAACCCAGTCTCAGAGTGAGAAGGATCGGCTCACAGCGGAATTGGCCGCTGCAAAACAGCGGATTACAGACCTTGAAGGGGAGTTGGACCAGAGCAAAGGGAGCTTGGTCAAGGCCGAGCGAGATCTGTTGAAGGCCCTACGTCCTGAAGTTTCTAAGGGAGCCGTGTCGGTGAACCACTCGGGCGATGCCCTCACGATTAACCTTGCCTCCCACTTCCTATTCGATTCGGGTCAAGATCAGCTGAAAGAGGGTGGAGCCGATGCCTTGAAGCGAGTGGGAGGCGTGCTCAAGGATTTCCCTGAGAAGGCGGTGCACGTCGCTGGGTATACCGACAATGTGGCGATCAAGGGGGCTTTAAAGAAGAAATTTCCCTCGAACCAGGAACTGTCTGATGCCCGCGCAGCGAGTGCAGCACAGGCCTTGCGGGACGGGGGAGTGAACAACTTGACGGCAGCCGGGCATGGAGAGAGCGAGCCGGTTGCCAGCAACAATACGGCGGCCGGGCGCGCCAAGAATCGTCGGGTTGAGGTCATCGTCAAATAAGGCAGTTGGGTTCAGCTGTTCCTCATAGAATGAGGGTCGAAGGGGGCTCTTCCCATATTGGGAAGAACCCCCTTTGCATCAATTCAACCCCACATGTCCTCACAATCCCAGATCAGTAAGTGAGGGATGCGACTCTGGGCGCTTGCCCAGAGCCCAGTGGTACTTCCGCTCAGACTCTGTGATGGAAAGATCGTTGATGCTGGCGATACGCCGACGCATGAGGCCATGTTCGTCGAACTCCCAGTTTTCATTTCCATAGGATCGGAACCAATTTCCTAAACTATCGTGCCATTCATAGGCAAAGCGCACAGCGATCCGTGCTCCGTGAAATGCCCATATTTCCTTGATGAGGCGATAGTCCAGCTCCTTTTCCCATTTACGGCGCAGGAAATTGACGATCGCTTCTCGGCCGACCAGGAACTCTGAACGGTTTCGCCAGACGCTATCCACGGTGTAGGCCAGCAATACGCGCTCGGGGTCTCGTGTATTCCACGCGTCCTCGGCCATTCGAACTTTCTGGATGGCAGTCTCGAGGGTAAAAGGCGGGACAGGTAGGCTATTGTTGGGATCCGTAATCATCACGATTTTCTCCTAGACAGTACGCAGAGGAGGGAGTCAAGTTGTTGATCTCCCCGACTCTGCCTTTGCTTCTTTCAATTCAGTCTCTAATTGGGCAATACGGGTTTTCAATGGTCCCGCGAGTTCCTCGACCTCTTCCAGCGAGAACCGTGGCGTAATGTACTTTGGACAATTCCAATCGAACGACACCACGTCGATGAAGACGATCCGTTCCACTCGTGCCCTCATACCGGGATTGGAAAGCCGTGCCGCAAGGTCGGGATGCAGTTTTGCATCTTCGACTCGAGCATGACCGAGAATTTTTAGACGTGTTCGGTTTGGATAATCCATGAGGAATAACGAGACGCGATTGTTAATGGCAAGGTTCCCGGTGCTCAAGAGCTGACGGTTCCCTTGATAGTCGGCGAATACGAGTGTCGTGGAATTGATCACTTGCAGAAATCCCTCAGGACCACCACGATGTTGAATGTAGGGCCATCCGGTTTCGCTCACGGTTCCCAGGTAGAAACTATCTCTGGCAGCGATAAACTCGGCCTCCGCTTCGCCGAGGGGATCGCGTTCAGGAGCATCCGTGATGTGCGCCGCATGCCCATAGTACTGGTGCTGCGCGCAACGTACCGACTCGGTCATCATTGTATCGAGATATTTCATTGCCATCGCCTCGTCCTCCGTCGAATCGGTCTGGCAATGAACAGCCATTGCCAGACCGATCTCCGAACTGTTCGTGTTTCAGAACACCACGGTATTCCATCCCTCACTCACATACCGACGTAGGCTCAACAGGCCCGACGTTCCGGCCAGCGCATGGTCTTTCTTAAGCGGCACCCCGCATGATTCGACCCCTTCTTTGGCCCCGAAGACATCGGCGCAGCCGCAAGAGCCGCCTTGCATGACATCACGTACCGG
>CAZOHW010000542.1:0-2649 GCA_964579525.1 uncultured Nitrospira sp.
TCCTGTTACCTATTGGCAGACTGCCACATTCACCCTTCCCATTCATGAATATTCCCATGAGAAGGGACGCTGCTTGATCATTGGTGGTTACGTCTATCGTGGACACGCCATTTCCAGCCTGATTGGAAAGTACTTGTATGGGGATTTTTGTACCGGAGAAATCTTTGCGTGGCCGAATTCCTTCCAAAATCAGTTTCTTAACGAAACACCCGTCATTCTGAAAACATCGCTGCGCATTTCTTCGTTTGGCGAAGATGCCGTTGGCGAGCTCTATGTGCTCGATCACAAAGGGGGAATCTACCGCCTCGCACCTCCGTGATTCGAGACCAACACACTGCCAATAGTTGCCGCATCTATAATGTGAAAAGGAGAGGAAGGAATGGGGTCACCAAAGTATTGGTTGATGAAATCGGAACCTTCGGCGTTCTCCATCGATGATTTACAACAGTCACCCAGCCAAACCACCTGTTGGGACGGAGTACGCAACTACCAAGCTCGTAATTTCATGCGTAGCATGGCACTCGGCGATCAGGTCCTGTTTTACCACAGCAATGCCGATCCTCCAGCGATTGTCGGCATCGCGGAGGTCGTGAAAACGACCTACCCAGACCCAACACAATTCGATCCCAATGACAAGCACTACGACCCAGAGAGCAAACCGTCTGAGCCGAGATGGGACATGGTCGATATCAAGTATGTACGAAAGTTGGAGAAACCGTTGTCCTTGGAGGAATTACGAAAGGAACACAAGCTGAAAGCTATGGTCTTATTGCAAAAAGGGTCGCGGCTCTCGGTTCAGCCAGTCAGTGTATCCGAGTGGCAATATATTCTGAATTTACTGTAAGGCCAAACGGCTCGAGGCCTTAAATACTGGCCTTTCCATCATCCATATAGCGATGCTGCCAATCCAACCAGGCATGGCCGAGCTCGTGTGCGAGGATATAGCGCCGCCTGGTCACCGGCAGTCGCTTCCGGACATAAATGGTTTTGGTATCATCATCCCAAATTCCGTCGGCGTTAGCATCGCGTTTGTCCATCTCCGCATCAGAGAGTTGCCTTACAGCAATCCGATACCCAAATGGAAGAACAACCTGATTAGGGATGCGTAACATCTTCTTTCGCTCTTTAACAATCCCACCCATACATAGACTCCGTCACGACTGATGGGTTAGCGTACCATAACCACATAGGACGAATGTTGGAAAATTACTGACATGTTATCAATATCTTACAATGATGCTCTTTAGAATAACGTGTGAGAGAGGCCTTCTCAGACCTCCCCACCTTTGCCATTCCTCCAGCTGGGAAATTTGTGTATGATCGGACTATGGAATCCATGATTGACCCAGAGCTTCAGCAAGCCGTTCCTGGCTCGATCCGCCTCGTCGGAGTGAAAGTACGAAACTGCGGTGAGATAAAGAAACTGGGAACGGCCAGCGTTTCACTGCGCAAGGGCGACTGGGTCTTGCTTGAGGCAGACGAGGAGATCACGTATGGCGTGGTGCATACGGAACCCTACTCAACCCCCTTTATTCCTCCAATGCGCATCATGAAGTCCATTCTGAAAAAGCCCAACGAGGAAGAACTTGCGTTAATCGCCCGGCTTGAACGCTTGTCAGAGGAAGCCTCGGCCTACTGTCGAGTCAAAGCGGCCGAGCTCAACCTCTCTCTGAAGCTCGTGGAAGTCTATGGAAGCATGCACCGTCGACTGCTGACGTTTGTCTATACGGCTGACGAACGCATCGATTTCCGAGAGTTGGTCCGTGACCTCGCCCGTCGGTTCGGCGGCCGTATTGAAATGCGTCAAGTGAATGCACGCGAAGAAGCCAGGAGACTTGGGGGAATCGATACCTGTGGCCTGGTCCTCTGTTGCGCCAGTTTCTTGACCGATGTAAAGCCGGTAACGGCAAAGCAGGCCAAGAAGCTGGATTTGCCGATTGATGACCCTCGTCTCTTGGGCGTGTGTGGTCGCTTGAAGTGCTGCCTCATGTTTGAAATGATGGATAACCAAGGGATGATTTCCCCTCCGGCCCAACAATTGATTACCCCGACCAAGCCGAACTCTCCATCTTCATCCACCTTGCCGTCTTAGCTTCTCCACCTCGACTCATTTTTCTGACAATCGCCAGCGTGCGAATGACCATATGTATGGCCACAATCCTCACCTCGGTGGCGGGTTCGGCCTTGGGAGCTGATGAGGCGGTGCTCAGGCCAAGAGTGCCAGCCGATCAAATCGTCCAAGTCAGGACCTGGATTAATCCCTTGCCTCAGACAGAGGAGACGATTGAAAAAGGGAAACAGCCCTTTCAAGGCAAAGCCTTCTGTCTGACGTGCCACGGCAGAGACGGGAAGGGATTGGGAGGGGATATCGAACCAGGAACACTCAAAGGCCCATTGCCACGTGATTTCACGGATCGGGAGTGGCAAGAGACTCGAACAGACGGCGAGCTTTTCTGGATACTGAAGAATGGCAGTAAGGGTACCGCCATGGCATCCTTTATCCCCCTTATTCTTACGGAAGAAGAAGCCTGGCAGGTGCTACTCTACGTGCGATCGTTTGGTCAGAACCCGAACGCGTCCCCATCCGATAACGAGCCTTGAGGAGTGTGTTCCGTTTTCACGACAGCCGGATCGTGTGAGGGTTGCTGG
>CAZOHW010000543.1:0-2572 GCA_964579525.1 uncultured Nitrospira sp.
ATTAGCCACAGTCTACTCAGTTCAGGCGCCTCGTGTCTTAGAGGGGAGCAGTATAGTCGCCTACAGTACAACCGAATGGGAATTTGCAAAGAATAGTGAATGCTGGGCAAGTAATAGGAACGGATATTCGTACTGGGCAGCCGACTTCCACTTATACTGTGATTACCGACGTTCAAAACAACCTGATAACAGCCTTTCCTGGAAAACCACGCGGAATTCCATAAAGAGGAACAATCAATGGCTATGACTATAAGATTACAGGATGAGTTTGGCAATGCTATCGATGAGGTGCACGATAGGACAGGTATTATTGAAATGCTTCTTCCATCGAACAAAAATGAATCTTATTATTGTTTAAGGTTCGTAGATCCATATGGTGACACTTACTTTAACCGATCTCAAATGGAACAGTTTCTCGTGGAGTGGGATCGAGTGTTCGAAGGGAAGATTAATACAGAAACTAAAGGATTGTTTGATCGAGTTAAGGTTTTTGCTGAGCAATGTGCCAAGGAGCCTCATCTTTATATAAAATTTGTCGGCGATTGAATCCTTATGAAAGAAGAAAGGGGACAGGATGAGCTGGCCCGGGTTGGACGTAGACCTCAAAAGGAGCACAATGAAGCTCTCGAGGAGTGCGGATATGGCGCGACCAACACAAAAATAGGGATGGGATCTTGAAACATGCATGCAATAACCAGGACTTTCCGGGGTGGATACCTGTTCGGAGTGCCCAATACCTTCTCAACACGCATTCCAGTTTGGTCGACATGGGCACTGCTCACTCTTTGAGCGTAGGCGCCGTGTGCTTGCATGATGCCACGATCAGCCGCAGCATCAATCAGCTGAGACTCTGAGCGTGTTCAGTGTTGAAGATACACCAAGTCCTTCACCGACTGCTTCTTATGATCATGTTGTTGCGATAGCCACTCTCAAGTTGGAAAAGCAATAGTGAATAGGGAAAGAAAGTAGGGAGAGGCTAAATTTCTAATGGTTGGTGTGGCTGAAACAGAACGGATGAGTGCCTCAACGAAATGAGAATGGGGCGGCTCGTGTCACGAAGCTCACAGTCACCGATGTCCTCAGTCAAATGACCCACCTCGCCTACGGTCCGACTAATGGGAATCTGCTCACGCTGACCGATCCGAAGAATCAAACCTCGACCTACACCTACGACAACATGAATCGGTTAGCGACCAGGAAGGATGCCCTCAATAGAACGGAGAGTTACCAATACGATCTGGCTGGAAATCTCAGTCAGTTCACCGACCGGAAGAACCAGATCACGACTTTCCAATACGACCCGCTCGACCGGCGGACCATAACAAGCTATGCCGACAGCACCAATGTGACTGTCACGTACGATACGGTGGGGAACGTCACGAAACTCACAGATAGTGTCTCAGGGGCCATCGATTGGGCCTACGACGTGCTGGATCGGGTGACACAGGAGGCTACGCCGCAGGGCATCGTCATATACACCTATGATGTGCTGAGTCGGCGACGGACGATGCGGGCAAACGCACAGGCGCCGGTCACCTATGGCTACGATGCGAACTCACAACTCTCACAGGTGACACAGGGATCACTTTCAGCCGTTCTTACTCATGATGCCCTCGGCCGTCGCACGCAACTGCAACGGTCCAATGGCGTCACGACAACCTATGACTACGATCCGGCTTCACGCCTGCAGGGCATCACCCATGCCAAAGGTGCGACCACACTGGAGCAGCTGACACAGGGTTTTGACCCGGCAGATAACAAGAATCAGGTTACCCAACTGATTCAGAACACCACCGCGCTCCCTCCAGCGGTGACCGCGGCCTACAATGCCGCCAATCAGCAGACGCAATTCGCCGGCGCGACGCTGAACTACGACAACAACGGGAATCTGATCACCGACGGGACGAACACCTATATCTGGGACGCCCGCGATCGGTTGATCGGCATCAGCGGAAGGACCAGCGCCACGTACAGTTACGACGCGTTGGATAGGCGGATCGCCAAGACCATCAATGGCGCCACCACGACCTATCTGTATGACGGTGCCGATGTGGTCACCGAATTCGGCACCTCAAATGCCAGCTATCTCGGTACGCTCAATATCGACGAACCGCTGGTTCGGCAGACTCCAAGTGGCAATGAGTTTTATCTGACGAACGATCTGGGCTCGACGGTCGCGCTGACCAATGATGCCGGGATGGTGGCCACCACCTATACCTATAGCCCGTTTGGTTCCACCACCGTCACGGGCGCTTCGACGAATTCATTCCAATTCACGGGACGAGAGAATGATGGGAACGGCCTCTATTATTACCGCGCGCGCTATTACAGTCCAAGCCATAGCCGCTTCTTGAGTGAAGATCCACTTCGGTTTGACGGCGGAGACCCCAACTTGTATGCGTATGTCTTTAACAACCCCACGAATTCCGTCGATCCGTCCGGTCTGATTAAAGTCCCGCCTCCGGTAAAGCAATGCCTTGCTGGGTTGATCACAAGCATTGCCACAAAAGTAGGGATTAAGGAACGTCTGATTAATTCACGTTTACACGAAGATCTCTGTTTCTGCATGGAT
>CAZOHW010000544.1:0-2549 GCA_964579525.1 uncultured Nitrospira sp.
ACACATGCCTTCGTGCGTGGATTTGTGGGCCAAAAGAGGTTCGCCGACCACGTCGCCAATCGCGAAGATGGACGGCTCGGCCGTGCGCATCTGCCGGTCGACCTGCACAAATCCTTTCTCTGAGACCGCCACCCTCGTGTGCTCGAGTCCGAGCTGCTCGGTGTTGGCTCGTCGTCCCACCGCGACGAGTACGCGATCGAAGACCTCCGCCCCGGTTCCCTCGGAACCTTTCAACGTTGCCGCCACGCCTTTGTCGCGGAGATCCAACTTCTCCACCGTGGTATTCAGTTTGATCGCCTTAAAGTGTTTCTGGAGACGTTGCTGCAATGGATGTACGAGGTCCGGGTCGATACCGTTGAGCAGGTGTGGCAGTGCTTCGACGACGGTGACTGCGGTGCCTAACGCGTGATAGACCGTTCCCAGCTCCAGACCGATGTAGCCCCCACCCACGACAAGGAGACGAGCAGGGATATCCGGCAACTCCAGCGCGCTGGTCGAATCCATCACTCGATGATCATCGATTATCAAGGAGGTTGGAACGGCAGGACGCGAGCCTGTGGCAAGAATCGCATGGGTATATGAGAGCTCTCGTCTCCCTTGGGGACCGAACAGCTCCAGCATTGTCGCGGTTTTGAACCTCGCCTTGGCTTGAATCACGTCGACCTTGCGGCTTTTCGCCAACGTCCTCACCCCCGTGGTCAGTTTCCCGACAATGGCCTTCGTCCGTCGGCGCAACCCGTCGAGATCCACCTGCGGCTTCGCGAACTGAATGCCCCAATCCTGCGCTTCCTCCGCTTCGGTGAGTACACGAGCGGCATGCAGCAACGTTTTTGATGGAATGCACCCGCGCAAGAGGCACGTGCCACCCAGCTGCGGATCGTAGTCGATCAAGGTGGTGCGCAGACCAAGATCTGCGGCGTGAAAGGCCGCGGCATAGCCGCCGGGCCCCGCGCCGATCACCGCCACATCATAGTCTGATAGGCTCATGGCCTTCTCTCCTGTCAGAGTCCTAGAAACGTCGCATGAACGTCTTCCATCGCGTGGACGATCTCATTGGTGAAGTGCGCTCCATCCGCTCCATCGATCAGGCGATGATCCTGGCCGGTCGCGTTCGCGTACCAGGACTTGGACAGGGCGTATTGCACGGACCAGAAGTTGGTGCCCCCCATTCAGCTAATCGGTCGCGGAGTCGTTCGAAAAGATACATCGCCCTTTCAACACCGCTCGTCTGCAGGACGTACTCCAGAGAGTCCAGCCATTCGCAGGTTTCTTGTGGGTTGGTATCGACATGGGCTGGCGGAATGCGCTGATCGTCGTTCATACGCCTGCTCTCCGGGTACAGCCTCTTCTCCCATTGTAACGAATACCAAGAGCGTCTCACAGCGCATATCGCGGAGGCACGTCAACCGCTCGAATTCATCTCACAGGGGGAATTCTGTTGTATTGGAAAGTGATGAGGAGAAAGGTCCGTGTAATGCAGTTCCAAAGCGCCCGATGGTTCCTCCTGCAAGGCGCATGCGTCTATCCAGGACTCCGAGGCACAACCGGCGCTCAATGCCCGATCCTTCACGCGGTATGTCTTTGAACCGGCCCTTCGTCAGGTCGGTATCCGGGCGCGTCCTGGCACACGTTGCGCCATACGGCAGCATCTCGTCGGGTCATGGCGGGTGTGGACCTTGTCACCGCAAAAGAGTTTCTCGGCCATAGTGATATTCAGACCACTATGCGCTACAGCCGCCTCGCACCAGGACATGTACGCTCAGCCATCAGCAAAGGGGGCTTTGAGTCCAACCTTAACCGGCACTATAACCAACCCCGATGGGCAGAAAGAGGAGAGAGTGCAACCGTTTGATTTTATGGTGCGCCCGGCTGGAATCGAACCAGCGACCCTCAGCTTAGAAGGCTGATGCTCTATCCAACTGAGCTACGGGCGCACCCTGTCTTTTCCACTACTTATGAGGAGGGACCTCTTCAGCCGTTTGGTCTAGTGTTCCCGGCGTGTTCTCCTGGAGGTACTTATGCACCTTCTGAGCGGCCTGGTGCAAGTCCCTCTCCTCATAGCGGTTGCTGTGTCTACCCCTGCTCGTCTCAGATTGGTAGAGGCACAGTGCCGAAGATCATGAAACCGGAAGTCAGTAATCCCGGCATCGCTCAGAGCCGTTTTGAAGGATCGCCGGACCTGGCGTAAGGGTTGCCCCTTGTACAGAAAGACATGCTTTGTGGCAATGCCTCTCACCTTCGCCATTCGCTGAAGAGTGGCCTTCACATCGGGAGTCATGGGCACCTGTCGCGGCTGCTTGGTCTTGGTGTCGTGAACGTGCAGCGTGATAAACCCTCTCTTGAGGTCTACCCGGTGACGTCCTCCTGGAAAACGACGACAGGTCAAAACTAGAGTAAGATGGCGCTTCGACGGTGCCATGGGAATAGGAGGGGCCCCATGAAGCGGTCGAAGTTCACCGAGGAGCAAGTTATCTATGCGCTTCGCCAAGCGGAGAGCGGGACGCCGGTAGGAGATGTCTGTCGGCAACTGGGCGTGGCCGAAGCGACGT
>CAZOHW010000545.1:0-2541 GCA_964579525.1 uncultured Nitrospira sp.
GGTCTGGGGGATGAGAAGAGTTGGTCTGATCGCGGGAGGGCCTCCTATGCCGAAACAATTTGTGAGAATGAAGGTCAATAGTCATGCCGGACCACAATTCATGCCCCGTTTCTGACGAGGGTATATATTCGAGAGGCGGAAATTAGATCACGAGGGAGGCCTATGAAGAAATATAACCTCAAACAGGAATTTAACTGGCGAGGCGATATCGCGGAACTCCTTGCAAAACATGAATACAAAGCGAACAGAACAAAAGGTTACGATTTTCGGAAGGACTCTAATCTTTCTGCGAAGGACAATGCTTTCTTGAAACGCTTCTGGCGTAACATTGATCTTTACGGCTGCGATGATTCGGGACAACTAGTGATCTATGAAGTCAAGGCAAGAACATCTGAAGTCACCAGAAGACCAGATATCACCAGTTCGTCGTTAGCGGCCTATAGGCAGGCACTTGCGCAACAAATTAAAGCGTGTCTTGTAATTGTTACCTTTCATGATAATTGGGAGGTATCTTTTTCTATAGAGGATTTCGATGAGACAAAATTCAGAGTTAACAATGGCGGATACTATAGGAGATTCGATAAATCTGTTGCTTGATAAATAGGGGACGAGCCTTGCAGTTCAACATATAACATAGCACCTCGCTTTTGGTGATCCCTCCCATCTCGTCGGATCGGCTACTGTGCGTTACATCAATGGTCATGCCGGACGCCGATTTCCACGGCCGTGGTCATATTGTGAAAGCATAGAGACTTGGAGAGAGGTCCGGCAGATCCCTCCTTCTGTGGAAAAGCTCGGCGGCATTCGCTATCATGACGGCGGTTGGTTCTCTGGAGGTCTCAAGGGATGGCGGGTGTTCTCACATTTCCACCGGTCACAGACCAACTCCTCGTCGAAGTGGTCCGCCGCATTCTTGCCGTTGGTTCTCCCATCAAGATCGTGCTGTTCGGCTCCCATGCCAAAGGCACTGCTCGTCCGGACAGCGATTTGGACCTGCTGATTATCGAAGATTCCGACCTGCCTCGCTATCGGCGTTCGGGACGATATCGGCGTGCGCTCTGCGGGGTGTTTCCCGCCAAGGATATTGTCGTCTGGACCCCCAGGAGGTCGAAGAATGGAAGGCCGTCCCCAATGCCTTCATCTCCACCGTGCTGGCCGAAGGCAAGCTGCTCTATGAAAGATAGGTCGGCCCTGGCTCGAGGGTGGTTCCTGAAGGCCGACAGCGACCTTGCAGATGCCCAGCGCACGGCTGCCAGTGAAGGCCCCTACGACACCGCGTGCTTCCACGCTCAGCAGGCTGTCGAGAAGTATTTGAAAGGTGTTCTCGCCTGGAGGAGCCTGGAGATTCCCCGCACGCACGACTTGGAGGAACTTCAGCGTTTGTGCACTCAGCTTGAAGCCTGGCCGGAACTTGCAACCTGCGATCTCACGGACCTGACGGCGTATGCGGTTGAACTTCGTTACGATGCGGAATTCTGGCCGCCGCAGCCGACGGCCGCCGACGCCGTCAAGTTGGATGAGCAAGTGTGCGCCTGCGTGCTCGCTCATATGCCGCCGGACACCCGACCTTAAGGCAAGGCTGAGAGCCGACTGCCGACCTCACCCCTCGCAATTAGCATTCGGATCCGGCCAGAATCCAACTCCGGTGATCGTCAACCGCTGCCCGTCAATGTCGACGCGCGCTTCAAGAAACTCCTCCGCCAGCCAGGCGCTCGTCAACACATGGTCCGTGACGGTCGGGATGAAAAACCGGCTCTCGCCTGACGCCAGGGCTGCAAAGGGAATAATTTGATCTGCGGCGAACCGGTCCAGCGTCGGACCTGACGCAAGCTCCTCGAGCAATTGCTTCGCGACGTGCTTGCCGATCGACTCCGCGCTTCGTCTCAAGGCCCCGGCCTGATCAGCACCGAGTCGCACCGCTTCTCCTTCATCGGCGAAGAGCGCCAGCGCGGCCCCGGGCTGCACGGACTCTGTATCGTGCCGCAGCTCGATGTCGGTCCGGTGGCCGGCCTTGGCGAGCACCTCCCGTGCGGTATCGGCCATCCGTCGGCTCACTTGCCGCTCTTCAAGGTGTGAGGAGAGGGCGATGCCCCAGAGCCTCGTCACCGGACCTGGTTCTTTCCGCGTGACGGCTTGCAAGGGCACAGCGAGAGGGGTCACCGTGAGATTCAGGATGCCCTCGCCCTTCGGCACATATCCGGGCCGCCCCATCTCGATTGACGCGTGGAGTCCCATTTTTCGCAGCATCGGAAGCAGCACATGCTGGAGATGGAAAACAGACGGCGCAAAGTCCTGGAAGAGCCCGCCGCGCAATTCAACCGTGACCGGCGATCCTGAGAAGGCCAGCACCGGTAGAACGCCGAGCGCCAGCATGGTGGTCGAACCGGCGGAGCCGATGGCCCAGTGGTAGCGGCGCCCTGCCTTCAACGAGCCGGGACGAAACATAAACTCCTGCGAGCCCTGAGAGAGCCCTTCCGTACGTCCGTTCACCAGTTCGGCGATGGCTTCGACCACGCGGAGATGTTGCGGGCGCAATCCGGG
>CAZOHW010000546.1:0-2536 GCA_964579525.1 uncultured Nitrospira sp.
GGACAGCCTGGACATCGGCTTCAGCGCCCGGATAGTCCAACACGTCAAAGCGTGCGCGAGCCAAGGCCAATCGCCAACCCAACAGATCCGGCATGAACTCCACCGCCCGTTGATAGGATTCGACCGAGTCTTCTAAACGATCAAGTTTTCTGAGCTCTTCTGCCAATCGCCAATGAGTTAAGGGGTTCGCCGCATCGATCTGAGCAATGTGCCGCAATTCCCCCATGGCCTCCTCGCTCTTCCCCCACCGTACCAGCACGCCCCATTTTGCCCACCGGACGTCAAGAGTAGTAGGATCTGCGGCAAGGACTCGATTGTAGGTCTGAACGGCTTCTTTCGGGTCACGAAACGTCGAAAGAATGTCACCTCGTAATTTATGGAGGACAAGCGCTTGTGGATAGACATGAATCCCTTGGTCGAGCAGTTCAAGCGCAGAAATCACCGCCCCACTTTCCCAAGCCACTTTGGCTTGATCGGCGACATGTTCCGTCGATAGCGCTGTCTCACCATCGGAAGCGGCACCGAGGCCAGTCATGAAAACCAGCATGAGCAGTATGGGCACAAGAACAATGCCGGCATGGGGTCGCTGGCGAGCAACAGACTCTTGCTTCCCAAATAACGCGATCATTCCTCCGTTTTGAACTCCACGACGCATAACCTCACTATATCAAGAACCGAACGAATGTATCTGTCAGGGCTTCAGCCATATGGCCTTGCCCGCAACATCCTGCTGCTTCATTGCCTTCCTTGACCTCCCATAATCTGCTAACCTGAAAACCCTGCAGGCCTCTCCGCTGGAGGTACGACGTGATTTTGGTGACAGGCGGTGCCGGATATATCGGGTCTCACACTTGTGTCGAACTGCTCAAGACAGGGCACGACTTAACTGTCTTCGATAATTTCTGCAACAGCCATCCGAAATCGCTTGAACGTATCCAACGAATCACGGGAAGGCAGCTCCACTTCATCCGCGGCGACATTCGCGACCGGGCCGCGCTGGTGGCCGCGTTGCGCGAAAGCGGTGCACGAGCGGTGATTCATTTTGCCGGTCTCAAGGCCGTCGGCGAGTCAGTCCTGCAGCCGTTATCCTACTATGACAATAACGTTGTCGGATCTCTGCGCCTGTTGGAAGCGATGGGCATCTGCGGGGTCAAGACGCTGGTGTTCAGTTCCTCCGCCACGGTGTACGGAAACCCACAGCGGCTACCTCTGACAGAAGATCATCCGCTCTCAGCAACCAATCCCTATGGACAAACGAAACTGACCGTGGAACACATGCTACGAGATCTTCAATGCAGCGACGCATCGTGGCATATCGGTATTCTCCGGTATTTCAATCCGGTCGGTGCGCATGCCAGCGGATTGATCGGTGAAGATCCGCAGGGCACGCCGAACAACTTGATGCCATTCGTAGCACAAGTGGCAATCGGCCGCCGCCCACACCTGAACGTCTTCGGTAATGATTACCCTACCGCGGACGGTACCGGCGTGCGCGACTACATCCACGTCGTGGACCTCGCCATTGGCCACCTCAAGGCACTGGAAGCGCTCGAACGATCGAAGCATCAGACGGAATGCCTCACGGTCAACCTCGGGACCGGAACCGGGTATAGCGTGTTGGAAATTGTGCGGGCATTCGAGCAAGCCAGCGGTATGCCAGTGGCGTACAAGATCGCGCCTCGTCGATCCGGCGACGTTGCAGCCTGTTATGCCGATCCCAGCAAGGCGGCTGCCTTTCTCACCTGGAAAGCCACACGTAGCCTCGCTGATATGTGTGCCGACACGTGGAAATGGCAGAGCCTCAATCCTCATGGATATAATCCTTCTCCAGCAATCTAAGCCACACCGGTGGCACCCACCACAGGATGGTCGTGCTGAACAACGAGGCCGTGATACACTGCCCATCGCGATGTTCGACGTCATCCTCTATCAACCAGAAATTCCACCGAATACCGGCAATATCATCAGACTGTGCGCTAATACCGGCGCACGGTTACACCTCATCAAGCCGTTGGGGTTTTCGTTAAAAGACAAACTGCTCGTCCGCGCAGGCCTGGACTACCATGAATTTGCAACTCTCCGCGTGTACGAGCGTTGGGAAGATTGTCTGAGGCAGTTGCCTGAACGTCGCTGGTTCACCGTCTCGACCAGAGGGAAACAGCGCTATGACCAGTGCACATATCGTGAGGACGATGTCTTTGTGTTTGGTCCGGAAAGTCGAGGCCTGCCGGTTGAGATTTTGGAATCGTCTCCGGAGCAACAGCGCATCCGCTTACCCATGTTACCCAAGAGCAGAAGCTTAAATCTCTCCAATGCCGTGGCCGTCGTGGTCTATGAAGCCTGGCGGCGGATCGGGTTTGAACAAGGCTGTTAGCAGACGCCCAGCTCTATAGAAAACTCTTTTCATGGCATCAGCATTCTCCCACGCGGTCGTTGCTCTCTCACTAGGCAAAGCCCCACGGAGCCCGTTCCTAACCTTGCCGATCGTATTGTTAGGCACGGTCTGTTCGATCGTTCCAGACGTGGACGTCGTTGG
>CAZOHW010000547.1:0-2533 GCA_964579525.1 uncultured Nitrospira sp.
TCCTTGGACTGTGGGTCGTGGTGCCATCCTTGCTCGGCATCGTCGCGCGAAGACTCATCCCGCCGAGATGGATGGCCGTCGGCATGCCATACCTCAAGCTCATCAATTCCATTAACTTGTTGCTCTTGAACTATTCGAACGGTTCCGTGTCCCTTCCCCAGGCCGCTGCTGACCGCGATTACGATTTCCTTGCCGTCACGTTGGCCATTACGACAGGATTGTGTCTTGCGGCATTCGCAACGGGATATGGGTTGAGTCGTTTGTTCAAGTTGGAGCGAGCGGAACGTGTCTCGCTGATGTACGGGCTCGGGATGAACAACAACGGAACGGGGCTTGTTCTGGCCTCGCTCGTGTTGTCTTCATACCCGCGCATCATGGTGCCGATCATTTTCTATAACCTGATTCAGCATCTCGTTGCCGGGACTGTGCACATGTTGGCGGAAAAGAAATGGAAAGAACAGGAACAAGCAGATTCAGGGACCACGATGGAGTTGACATCGACGAATAGGCAATGTGCAAAGCGCTCCATGTCTACGGTGCCTGTCATCGCTGCTCTCACTTTAGGCGGAATTATCCAACATCCCCTGACCATTGGCATTGTGTGGAGGGTCAGCTGATGAGACCAAGGAGGCGACAAGCCTTGAATAAGGTCTTTTCTAGCTTGAGTCTTTTTACCGGTCTTTGCCTCACATGAGTAAAGGAAGAGGAGAGCATTATGAAACTCAACGAACGTTTACGGTTGATTGCCGGAGTTTTTGTGCTCGCCGCCGTAATTCTTGGCGCAACGGTCCATCCCTACTGGAATTATTTCGCTGCTTTTGTCGCGGTGAACCTCATCCAATCGGCATTCACCGGCTGGTGTCCGATGATGGCGCTGTTGCGCAAGCTCGGGGTACAGGAGTAGCAGGATGGTAAAAACGCCCTCCAGCTTCGTTCTCACATCGCTCAGAGGCTCAACATACGACTTAAGGTATGCCTCGCTTCTGCGCTTGCTGCGGCCTCGCCTGAGGGACGTTTTGACCATCCTGCAGTCGACCTACATTCATGTTTAATGATCAGGAGTTGCCCATGACGATTCCGCTTGCGATCGAAGGGGCATTCGCCAGCGAGCAGGCCTTGCGCGACATGATTGTTACGCGCAAGGTCTGTTTCGACCACGACCCTTTCCATGTGAAAGACGGATCGGACCGGATCGTCCCAATTGGATTTCAGCTCAACCTCTATGCGGCCTTTCAGGACCCCAAGCATCTCCCATCAGGCGAGGATCCGGAGCTTCATGCATTAATAGGGGACCTACGCCGTCTCTGCCAGGTGTTCTTTCAATCGCTGGATCTGCTCAAACCTTGCCAGTATCCTGAGCCTCCGATGCATCGGATCATCTATTCACCGGAACGCCGGTATCGTGCGGAAGTCTGTCTTCAGGTCCCCATCTTCGACCGTGGACACTATGGTGCGAAACCCGACCATAGTCTTGAGGAGCTGCTGGCGACGGCGGAATGCCTGCTGCGGCAACTGGGAGCTAAGCGTGGGACATGGGACGATCCAAGGGTGGAGAATGCTCAATCTGAATATCGGTGTGAGGACCATGCACGGGCAGCCGCAGGTACTGACTGAGTCTGGGGACCACATCACGCAGATGCGAATCAGACCAGTCCAACAGGTATTCATCGCGATGTTGCTCTTGGCTGGCTGTGGGTCTCAGGAAGGGCCGACCACGACCGTGGTGTCAGCCGAGCCGGCGAAGACCATTCATGCCGCCGTCACCCAGGTCAAGTCCACGTCGGTGCCTGTCCGTATTGAAGTGACCGGTCAGGTCGCTCCGATCTTCCAAGCCACACTTTCCAGTCGCATCCAAGGAACCATCGACCATTTACTGGTTCGAGAAGGGTCGAAGGTTTCCAAGGGGCAGCTCCTGATTCAGCTGGATAGCCGAGACCTTCAGGCCGAGTTAGCGCGAGCGAATGCCGAGATTGAGAATGCGAAGGCGCACCTTGACCGGATGAACCAGCTCTATGCCCAGGACGCCGTGTCGAAACAAGAGATGGAGAATGCGACTCGGGCCTACAGAGTAGCGGAGGCCAGCCGCAAGGCGGTGGAGGCCCAACTCAGCTACACCACGGTCAAGGCGCCATTCGATGGGGTGATCACCGAAAAGTATGTGGAAGCAGGAGAACTGGCTTCACCGGGCCAACCCCTCCTCAAGATGGAAGATCCATGGCGTCTTCGCCTGGAAGCCACGGTGGCGGAAGGGGATTTGAAGGCCCTGTCCCGAGGCGACAAGATCCCGGTCATGATCGACGCGTTTGGAGACCAAGTTCTCATCGGCACAGTCAGCCACATACTCCCGGCAGGTGATCCGCGCACGCACACGTTTACGGTCAAGCTGGAACTACCGAAGACCGCCGGACTGAAGGCCGGCATGTTCGGCCGGTTTCCGCTCGACAAAGGCGCCACGCAAAGCCTGCTTGTTCCTTCGACCGCTATCGTCGAACGCGGTGAGCTCACAAGCCTGTTCGTGGTGGGAGAGGACCAT
>CAZOHW010000548.1:0-2511 GCA_964579525.1 uncultured Nitrospira sp.
CGTGGGGGAGAAGCCGTTCCTTATGAAACCGTTTACCGCGGATATCTTATTCAAACGAGTGGGTGAGGTTCTGCAGGATGGTTCTACCGGTCATGCAATGGCAGTACATTCGTAGCACCAAGGGAGGGATCATGCTGCTCCTCGCCGGGCGTAGGTATGACCTCCGTCTTTGAGTTATTGGGTCGATGCCGCCGCTTGAACTTGATTGGTGATCGAATGAGTGATCTCCTACCTTTTGGGATTTCTTCCGGACTTCTTCCGCATGGCCAATGTCTCCTTTGGGAATCGGGGATGCTGTGGCTTCATGTAATCGCCGACAGTGCGATTGTCCTCGCCTATTACTCTATTCCATTCATACTCGCCTATTTTGTGAAGAAGCGTAACGATTTGTCTTTCGGCTGGATGCTTCACTTGTTCAGTGCATTTATTTTTGCGTGTGGAACGACACATCTGATGTCCATATGGACCTTGTGGCAGCCAGATTATCTTCTGGAAGGTTTGACAAAGGTTGTAACGGCAGTTTTGTCGGTCGTGACGGCGATTCTCTTGGTGAAGCTTATACCGCAGGCTCTGACATGGCCGAGCCCAGCTCAATTGGAGAAGGTCAATGGAGAACTGCTATTGGAGATCACTCAACGACTTCAAGTGGAAGCTAATCTGCGCCGCGCGTCAGACGACTTGAAAGCACTTATCGAACAACGCACCAAGGAATTGGCCGTGGAAACCACTGAGCGTAGGCGCTCAACGGAAGCACTGCGAGAAAACCAAGCACAATTCAAGATCCTGGCTGAGGTTGCCCCCGTCGGCATATTCCACTGCGATAGGGAGGGGCTCGTCAAGTATACCAATGAACGTTTGATCAAGATGATCGGCATGACTTCACAGGAGGAAGTACGAACAGGGTGGGCGCAGGCTCTCCATCCTGACGATTATGATAGGGTTCTCGTGGCATGGGTACACACGGTCCAAACCGGCCAGCCTTTCCGATTGGAATACCGGTTCGTGCACTCTGACGGCAGTGTGACTTGGGTATTAGGGCAGGCGTCCCCTGTGACTGAAGAAGACGGGACCGTGATCGGCTTCGTAGGAACGCTGACGGACGTGTCTGAAGATAAAGCAAAAGAAGAGCAATTCCGGCTCGTGGTGGAATCGGCGCCATGCGGGATGCTGATGGCCAATTCAGAAGGTCGTATTACCTTAGTGAACGCCCAAATCGAAGCGCTCTTTAGGTATGAGCGTAGCGAGTTGATCGGCTGCCCGATTGAGAAGTTGATTCCAACTCGATTCCGCCGTGCCCATCCGGAGATGCGGAAGACCTATGGCCATTCTCCCAGCGTTCGATCCATGGGGGGAGGGCGGGATTTGTTCGGGCTACGCAAAGACAGCACCGAATTTCCCGTCGAGATAGGGCTCAATCCCATCCGGACCGAGGACGACGCATTTGTCCTGGCGACGGTGGTGGATATCACTGAGCGGAAGCACGCCGAGGAACAGCTTGCACGACAGGCGGCAGAATTGAGCCGTTCCAATCATGAACTTGAACAGTTCGCCTATGTAGCCTCGCACGATCTGCAAGAACCGCTGCGTATGGTGTCGAGCTACTGCGGGCTTCTGGCGCGCCGATATAAGGGAAAGATCGATCAGGATGCCGACGAATTCATCAACTTTGCCGTCGACGGGGCCACACGCATGAAGGCTTTAATCGACGATTTGCTTAGCTATTCACGAGTCGGGCGACGAGACAAGGATCTCATCGCCATTAATGCAGCGGAAGTCGCTCAAACGGCAGTCTCGAATTTGCACATGGCCATAAAAGAAGCAGGGGCAATCATTCACTGCGACTCGCTGCCCATCGTATTCGCTGACCTGACGCAGCTTACTCAAGTGTTTCAGAATCTGATCGGTAACGCTTTGAAATTTCGCGGAGAGAGCCCTCCTGTTATACGCATCTCGGCATGCAGTATGCCTGGAGGCAAAGGCGCTTCCCAATGGCGGTTTTCCGTTGAAGACAATGGGATAGGTTTCGATCAACAATATTGTGATCGAGTGTTTGTCATATTCCAGCGATTACACACGCGTGCTGAGTATCCTGGAAATGGTATGGGATTGGCTATTGTTAAAAAAATTATTGAACGTCATGGCGGTCAGATTTGGGCAGAATCAACGCTTGGAAGGGGGACGACTTTCTTTTTTACACTGAATGGTCCAGTGGCCGAAGGTTCAGTAGCGGCATGAATCTGAGACATATTGTTCTGTACGATAGGAGTCTTATTTCGTACCCATTTCCCCGATGTGAATCACCAATCCTCATGAGCATGAAGTGGTGCCCCTGAAACCGGAACACTGGCAGAGCGGCACCGGAGTGTTGGCTTACAAGGAAATGCCGGTGAGCAAACATCATTGAAGTCCTCGCGACAAGGGGGTAAGGAGTCGCAGAGATGAGCAAAGCAGGAGAACACGCGATTGAAATTCTATTGGTAGAAGACAACATAGGCGATGTACGTCTGACTA
>CAZOHW010000549.1:0-2500 GCA_964579525.1 uncultured Nitrospira sp.
CATGCAGAAACAGAGATCTTCGTGTAAACGTGAATTAATCAGACGTTCCCTAGTTTTCAGGGGGAAGGTCAGGGTTCTATTCATAACTCTTTGGGATATGATCGATTCTTCTTTCATATCTGTCCATATCACAGGCACATCCAATCAATGCAGATGTGATACCCAGAATGATCTCTCTCTTGATTAAGTGAAAAGGAACTGGTCATGCTGATGGTATGTGCAATCGATGGGTCGGAACATTCACAGTGCGAGGCAGAAGCGCTCGAGGCATTCGCCTGCCAAAACCTGAACATCTGGTGCTGCTGCATCATATAGTCGACAAGCCGAATTTTCAGACAGCCAAGAACAAAAATCCCATTGCGGCGAAGCGTGCGCTTGCCGCCAGGGAGAAGCGTGATGTATGTTGTTTCCTTCTGCCCTACAGATTGTCGGTAAACGTTGAGAGAACTGGACGGAGAGTGCTGCAGATTTGAAGCCGATTTCCTGGACGCGAATCTCAACCGTGCGGTCCTCATCGGGACCAAGGGGTCACACATCAACTTCATGAACGCTGATCTGAGCGAAGTCTACGCTCCGAAATCATCTTTCCGGCAGGCCCAATTCAATATGGCAAATCTGGAATCGGCCAATCTCGTCGGCTCAGATCTTCGCGAGTCGAATTTCAGTCGCTCCAACTTGAGCCAGGCCAATCTTCAGGATACGAATCTTCAAGTTGTCACCTTAACCGCAGTCAATTTAAGTGGTGCTCATTTGGATTCAGCCGACCTGTGTCGTGCGAACTTCACGGGCGTCAACCTTTCGTCGGCCATTGGTCTCACCCAGACACAACTCAATGCCGTCTGCGCCGACAGCCAGACCAAATTGCCGCCTGAACTTAGCCGTCCAGCTCCCTGCAGTCCCGCAAAGAAACGGGGACGGCCATGATATCCGTACAGGAGCACACCGTAAGAATCACAAAAGGACACCTGACCCTGGAGGGCATACTTGGACTTCCAGTCGAACTGCAGGGTGTCGTCGTCTTTGCGCATGGAAGCGGCAGCGGCCGGTTCAGCCCTCGCAATAGTTTCGTCGCCCGCCATTTACAGCAAGACGGACTTGCCACGCTGCTTCTGGATCTCTTGACCGAGGAAGAGACGGACGATCGGCGCAAGGTGTTTGATATCAACCTCCTGGCGGATCGGTTGTTGTTGGCCAAAGCCTGGCTGGAAGCAGAGCGAAGAACCAGAAACCTAACAATCGGGTATTTTGGTGCCAGCACTGGAGCCGGCGCGGCCCTGCAAGCTGCCGCGCGAGAACCGTCGAACATCAAGGCCATCGTGTCACGAGGAGGACGACCGGACCTGGCTGAACCCTATCTACCGTCGGTCACTGCCCCAACCTTGTTGATCGTCGGAGGCTACGATGAACCGGTGATCGAGATGAATCAGGCGGCGTACGATCTGCTCACTTGCGAGAAGAAACTGGTTATCGTCCCTGGCGCAACGCACCTCTTCGAAGAACCCGGTACGCTGGAACAAGTGGCGGAGCATGCGAGGAAATGGTTTGTGCGGCATTTGATTTGAGATTCATTACCAAGGCAACTGGTTCATCTGATCAATTTACTCCTCACAACACCCATGATCATCTCCGCCGCTTCACTGGCTGTCATCTTTGTCGTATCGATCCGCACCTCCGGATTCAGCGGCGCTTCGTAGGGATCTTGCAAGCCCGGTACGGTAGAGGATTCTCCTCGTTGTCCGCGCTGATACGTCCCCTTGTAGTCGCGCTGCATCGCCAGTTCCAATGGACATTCCACGGCTACCTCTATGAACTTCGGAATGAGGTTTCGCGCAAAGTCGCGATAGGCCCGCTTGTTGGCTGTTGCATCGAAGATAACCGTGATGCCATGTGACACGAGCTTCGCACCCGTGAACGCCAAGGCCCGGTAAAAAAGATCCCGTTCCATCTGTGAGTAGGTCAGAACCGGCGTAAGCGTGCGCCTTACTGTATCGGATTCCAACACGTCAACAGATAACCCCAGGGCTTCAAGCTGCGGCTTCAGCGCGGCGGCGATCGTGCTCTTTCCCGAAGCAGGCAAACCAGTGAGCCAGATGGCAATGGAGCTGTGATCACTCATCACTGACAATACTCATTCACTCGTTCAGATTCAAAGCGTGGCGAGTCGAGAACATTTTCAATGAAGTGAAAGAGGCTTCGCCGGATGTCGATCGACAAATTGGGATACCAGAGGGGGCTGGCCACGACCAAGCCGCGAAAGGCAAAGAAGGGTGCGGCCGTTTCAGCGACTTCCTTGTCGCCGCTGGCTTCGACATATGTATCCCAGAACAACCGGAACAAGACCTCGAATGGACCTTGGAGCTTGCCCCATCGAATCAGGGAACTCAGGAGATAATTGATCGTCATCGCGGTGATGTCGTCGGCCGGCTCGCCCCATTCTCCTCGCGACCGGTCCAACACCGCAAAATCCGTCCCCGTATGGAACAACACATTATACGGATGG
>CAZOHW010000550.1:0-2500 GCA_964579525.1 uncultured Nitrospira sp.
ATTGGCAGGTGGAAGTGTCTCGACCGTAGCATGCTCGTCTGACTGCGTCAAATGTCGTGGTCGCTGTATATCATTCATGCCTAGATGTCGCCACCTCCGTTTGCTACAATGATAAAACTCGCTCGTGCTTCATCAGTAATCAGCTTCTGGGCCTCCTCAGTATTGAGGGCGGTGCGGATCGACAGGCTCTCGATGAAATCGGTTCGATTTAGCACATGATCATATCCCGCACCTGTTTTGCCTACAGTATGCTTGCCTGTTCCCTCCTCAGTTTGTCGATATCCGCTCAGGCGCAGATTAGTCCAAGCGGTTCAATCAGGCGGTCTCCGGTGGAGGTCGTAAAACGGTATGTACTCCTCGACCAAAAGGGCGCGCGCTTAGATGCGCCATCGTTCGACACCCTTGTCCCCTATATCAATTGGAAAGAAGAACCGGCATGGACACGAGTCGTTATTGTCGGGAACATCCAGGTCCCAGAGGACTATCGGAAATGGGAGATCATCAACAACCTCGAGGTGATTATTCCTGTGACCTTCCAAGTTCGGGGGGCTGTGTATTTGGAGACCGCAGCGTTCATACCTGAAGAAACAACAGAGGAAGTTCGTTTTCGTGTCAAAGTCGCGGGGAGTTACTGGCGTATCGTTGAGCCGGTCATTCCACCCCATGTCGGAGTGAAACGCATGGTGAATTTCGTACGAGAAGCTGAAGTGCATGAACAAGATAGCGTTCAGCGCAAGATGCTGACGGCGTTGGTTGACTCGTTGAGAAAGGCAAAATAATGGCCCAGACTTCCGTGGATCTGCTGATTTTCGACCTTGATGGCACGCTGATCGAATCGAAATGGGATATCGCCTATTCCGTAAACTACACGCTCGTTGCATTGGGGTTGCCTGAGCGCCCGATTGAGGAGATTTTCGGATTCGTCGGGGATGGAGTGAAGCGGTTGTTGCGTCTCGCGGTCGGCGAAGGGAATCAGACACGATTCGAAGAAGCGTTGAAAGTTTTTCGAGAGTACTATCTTGAGCATTGCCTTGATCGGACGACGTTCTATCCTGGGATCGAACCGATGCTGCAGTATTTTTCTGCGAAACCGAAGGCGATCGCGACCAACAAGTCGATCGAATATACCCGCGTCATCCTGAACGGGCTGGGGCCGCAGCATTTCAACTATATGGTGGGTGGTGATAATGGGTTCGGGCTGAAGCCGGAACCTGGTATGCTGTTGCACATCATGGAGCAACTCGGTGCGTCGAAAGAGCGGACAATCCTTGTCGGAGACAGCACGAACGATATCAACGGAGGGCATAACGCGGGGATTCGCGTCTGTGCCGTCGGGTATGGGATGGGGAACAGAGAGAAAATGGAAGCTTGTCAGCCCGATTGGTTCATCGAACGACCTGAACAACTCACGGAGCTTTTTCTATGAAACAGAGATCAAGGATAAGGCCGAGGCTGAGAAAAGATTATATTTGCAGGCGAGGCATGCTCCTGATTTTTTATCTGAGCCTCATTTTAATCTTTAACCTCAACCTTGGGCTACTCTATGCGGCTTCGCCAAGCCTTGGGGATCGAGTCATCGAGCACAAGCTTGCGAACGGACTGACCGTGTTGATGGTGGAACGCCATCAAACCCCGGTGGTGTCGGTCAACGTCACGTTTGCGGTGGGGGGTGTCGATGAGCAGGTCGGTCAAACCGGCTTGGCGCATCTCTATGAGCACATGGCGTTCAAAGGGACGCGGTTGGTCGGCACGGCGAACTATGAAAAAGAGAAACCGCTCCTGGATGAAATATCTGTAGTTGGGACCGAGCTCGATCAGCGTCAACGTGAGTTGGAGGCTAAGGAGGGGAGAGGAACGAACGAAGAACGAGCCTCGATTGAAACACTCCAGAAGCGTTTAGTCGATCTGCAGACCCAGGCATCGCACTATGTCGTCGGCAATGAAATGGCATTGCTCTATCAGCGTCATGGAGGAGTCGGACTGAATGCATCGACCGGCAAGGACCTCACTCGGTATACTATCAGCCTGCCGTCTAATCGTCTGCCCTTGTGGGCCTCCATTGAGGCTGACCGGATGGCCAATCCGGTCTTACGTGAGTTCTATAAGGAGCGCGGCGTCGTCATGGAAGAGCGGCGCTTGCGCAACGACGATAGTCCGAATGGCCTATTGTTTGAGACATTCTCGTCAGCGGCGTTCCGTGCTCATGGGTATGGTATTCCGACGATCGGATGGGGATCCGATATCATGGCGTTGACGCCCGCCGCCACCGAGGCGTTCTTCAAAACTCACTATGGGCCGAATCGGGCGACCATCGCCTTGGTCGGTGACATCAATCCGAAAGACACGATTGCGCTCATCGCGCAAACGTTCGGAAAAATTACAGCCGCGCCCGCGCCGCCGACACTGGTGACGGTGGGGCCGGAGCAGCGGGGCGAACGGCCAATCGACGTGGAGTTCGCAGCCGAGCACACGCTCAACATCGGCTTTCCTAAACCGAACG
>CAZOHW010000551.1:0-2500 GCA_964579525.1 uncultured Nitrospira sp.
CCCTAATAGAGCCAGCAGCATAAGGTACGATAGTACCAAGAATGTCTTATAGTGCACGATCCGACCTCCAAGATTAGGGTGTCTTTGGATCTGCCACTTGTCCCGTCGTTAATGGAAGTCTGTCGGCCACACGTGCTTCCGTTTCCAGCGCAGATAGGCCATTTGCAAGACCTGCATGTGTTTCTCCATAAACACGTATTCCGTCTCCTTCAAGGGACTATCGTCGTACAGAATATCGCGCAATACCACAGCGGATTTAGCAAAGTCTCGGAGAGTGGTAGTTGCTCGATTGTTTGACAGTACGGTGCCGACTGGGTACGGTGGCTGTGTCAATGGACGCTCATTATTTCGATGTGCCATACTTGTACCTCTTGCTTTACCTCGTTGCGCATCAGTCTGTCTGGCAATTCTCCAGCCTTATCCTATGGACAATCACTCATACAGTCCCTACCGTGCAATGCCGAGGTTGTGGTCATATTCATCCGATGGGATTCGCCGTTTGGCAGCTGCTGAAGATCTTGGAATCGGTTGAACGGACCCCAGGTGTGATGTCCGAACAAGGAGAACGTGTTGTCTATGGGAGGTACCGATAGGATGGTTTGGGTCATGCTCAGCTCATCAGCAAGAGGAGAGATCCGGAATTCCTGAACTGGTCCAATGATGGCTGCGGATGGCGTTGAGTTCATTGATCGTATGATCTCCGGAAGAGTTGTTCGTATTTTTAACACCTGCTTCTTATTGTTGTAAGAAACTATCGAAACTCTCAGGGTCTGCATTCTCGGATTGACTTGACGAATGGGGGCGAGTGGGGCGTGAGCGGGGAGGGCTATTTTCACGCTATTCGGACGAAGACAAGCAGTGAGTGCAGTGATTCCAAAATTGTCCGCTTTGCCCAACACAAATCGACTGTTATTCAGGCACGGGAAGAGACCACAGAGACAATCGCATGTCATGGTAAGCGGAATGGTTGGAGTAATCGTTTCCGAACGTCAGATACCTTGGACAAGCACACTCTCTTCATTGACGAGGCATTCTGCGGCGGCAGCGAGACCCGCAGGTTGCAGATTGAACAGGACGATCGTTGCGACTGGAAGGAACTCGACGAGGGGTGACCACCCGTGTCTCTCCACGTGAGGCCCTGTCTGGGTGCTGTGAGTCATCATGGGATCCTCCGTGTGCGTCTGATCGATGATGGCATTACACCCCCCTAGCCGGACGGGACAGGATCAGATAGTGCACAATCCCAAGGTCAGATCTGTGTCAGATCCGGTGTAGGATAGTGCCTACATAGCTCGAATGCTTAGGATTGGGAAGCGGAAGAAGACAAGAAGAACGATAAGTAGGGACACGATTGAGGGGATCTTGAAGACGGCGTGTCGACTCAGGCTTACGACATGAAGGAGGATCTGTGATGCGGCCTCATGAAAATCCCACATCCGGTTTTATTGCTCTTTGCGCAGGTGCAGGAGGCTGGCACGGTTCCGCACCGATAGTCGATGTGCCAACGGCTTTTCCAATGAGTTCAAGTCTTCCGAATGTGCATCATTCGGTGATTGCGAATGGGGACGAGCCGTTTTGAAGTGAACCAGATCTTTTGAGAAGAGCACATCCAGCGTCCAGTCCAGCGCGACCAGCACTTTCTTCTCGAATCGCGGCAGTTTGAGTAAGTAGATGGTTCGCCATAACCACCAGGCCAAGAAGCCAGAAAAATTCACCCCGAGAATGTTGGCGACGCCAGTTCGTCTCCCGGTGGGAGCGAGAAGCCCAAGCGTCGAATAGAGGAACGGCTTCATCTGATCACCCCGCAGGGTCGCTAGGATATTTCG
This sequence comes from uncultured Nitrospira sp., assembly GCA_964579525.1. GTDB lineage: Bacteria > Nitrospirota > Nitrospiria > Nitrospirales > Nitrospiraceae > Nitrospira_D. The sequence goes on from CAZOHW010000551.1 coordinate 1,827, forward strand.
CGCCGCGAGCCCCCCTTCCCGCAAGGCATGCTGTGCCGTCGGAGGGTGGACCCCTCCGTTCCTACGATCAGGGACCAGCGCGCAATCCCCCAGCGCCCAGACGCCAGGCCACCTGGGCACTTCCAGATACTCGTTGACCACAACGCGGCCCTTCTCCAGTGGACAGGGCAAGGTGTGCAAGAGGGCATGCGGTTTGATCCCAGCCGTCCAGACCAATGTATTGGTCGTCACCGTCGTCCCATCGCTGAGGAAGACATCGTGGTCCGTCACCGCGGTGACTTTGCAGTTTGCATGGATCTCCACCTGCTGCTCGGCCAGTTTGTGCTGCGCATACAAGCCGAGCTTCGTACCCAGTTCCGGCAAAATGATCGGCCCAGCACTGACGAGGATAATTCGGAGCATGTCTTCCCGCAGATGTGGGAAAAACCGCACTGCTTCCCGTAGAAAATCGTTCATGGCTGCGATGGTTTCGACTCCCGCAAAGCCGCCACCGGCCACGACCAACTTCAATAAGGGTGCACGGAGCGATGCCCCACATCCATCATAGTCGGACTCTTCCAGATTCGCGATGAGATGGTTGCGTAAAACGATGGCGTCCCCCAGGCATTCCATTGTGCAGGCTGGGTCCGCAAAGTCGGTAATCCCGACACAGTTGGTGGTCGACCAGTGCCACA
>CAZOHW010000552.1:0-2499 GCA_964579525.1 uncultured Nitrospira sp.
TTGTTTTTTTTTTTTTCAAGCAGAAGCCGGCATACGAGATAGGAGTCCGTCTCGTTGGCTCGTAAATGTGTATTAGAGACAGCCAGTGAGGCGGTGCTCAGCCAGGAAGAGCGAGACTTGGGTGTGGCGATGGTGGACTTAGGGGGAGGCACAACGGACCTGGCCATTTTCCTGGATGGCAGTATTCGGCACTCGGCCGTGTTGCCCATCGGAGGCCAAAATTTAACGAAGGATCTGGCCATTGGCCTCTTCACATCCCAGCCGGAAGCTGAAAAAATTAAAACGCAGTATGGTATTGCACGAACAGAACTCGTCACCGGGCATAAAACCGTCGAAGTTCCGTCTGTTGGAGATCGCCCGGCTCGAACGTTCACCCGTCGAGATATCGCGGAGATCCTTGAGCCACGGGTGGAGGAGATGTTTGACCTGGTTCGAAGAGAAATTGTCCGTGCCGGCTATGAAGGGATGCTTGGAGCGGGGGTTGTGATTACAGGGGGCACCTCGTTGCTCGATGGCATGCCGGATGCTGCCGAAAAGGTGTTGAACTTGCCGGCTCGTCGAGGGATCCCGACCGGTATTGGAGGACTCAGAGATATCGTCGGTCATCCGAGCCATTCCACAGGAGTTGGACTGTTGCTGCATGCCCGGAAACATGTCGATGAATTGGAAGCCGCCGGGCTTCGTCACGGAGGAAGATGGGCCAGAATGTTCGGGTGGACCAAGCGGATGTTGGAGCTGTTCTAAACCTAATAGCCCTCGTGGCGGTCGGGATCGTCCATTGAGGTGATCTGAGGAGGTGCCCCCATGTTTTCACTGCAGGAAGATGTCTTATCGCCTGTCCGCATTAAGGTGATTGGAATTGGTGGGGCTGGGTGTAATGCCGTCAACACGATGATCACTTCCGGTTTGTCCCGCGTCGACTTTATTTCAGCGAATACCGACCTCCAGGCGCTCGACCGATCCCTGGCTTCCTATAAGATTCAGCTTGGTCCTGAACGGACTCGTGGGTTGGGCGCTGGGGCAAAGCCGGAAATCGGGCGGGACGCCGCGCTGGAAAGCAAAGAACACATTCGAGAGTGTCTTGAGGGAGCGGACATGGTTTTTGTCACCGCCGGAATGGGTGGGGGGACCGGGACGGGAGCCGCTCCGATCGTCGCCAGCATTGCTCGAGAGCTGGGTATTCTCACGGTGGGTGTTGTCACCAAGCCGTTCCAGTATGAGGGACAGCGTCGGCATAAGCATGCCGAAGAAGGGATTCGTGACTTACGTCGGCATGTGGATACCTTGCTTATCATTCCCAACCAGCGGTTATTGGGGATCGTGGATAAATCGACACCGTTGCTTGAAGCCTTTAAAGTGGCGGATGACGTGTTGCGACAAGCGATTCAAGGGATCGCCGATGTGATCACGACGACGGGGCATGTGAACGTCGATTTTGCGGATGTTCGGACCGTGATGTCACATACGGGGCGAGCCGTCATGGGCATGGGAGTGTCCAATGGACCAAACCGAGCGATTGAAGCCGCTCAGAAGGCCATGTGTAGCCCGTTGCTTGAAGAAGGTAGTGTTGAAGGGGCTCGCGGCGTCCTTCTGAATATTACGGGTGGGCCAAGCATGTCGCTCCATGAAATTGAGGAGGCGGCGTCCATTATCCAGCAAACCGCGGATCCGGAAGCCAATATCATCGTGGGCCAGGTGATCAATCCAGACATGGGCGACGATCTGGTCATTACCGTCATTGCGACAGGGTTCGAACGAGAAGAGGAGGCAACGGCGCCCACGGTTGGTGCGGAACGAGGGGCAGCGAGGGCACTCAAACCGATGCAACCTTCGTTAGCGAGTGTGGGAAGCATGATCCCGGCGAATCGACCGATGAAAGATATTGATCGGCCGACATTTTTGAGGCGGATGGCCGAGGCGCGAGAATCAACGGATCGGACCGGCGCAACGGCTGAAGATGAATGGGATGTTCCAACCTTTCTTCGTAAGCAGGCAGATTGATCGTACCGGTTGTGTCCGACATGGCCACCAAGGATTGAAATCTGGCGATGGCAGCGGTCATTACAGTTCCAGCATTTTCGTCAAATCGAGCGAAGATCCGTCATTTTTTTGGCACGCGTCAACACTCAATGGGGCTTACTATAGAAGTCGGGATTCCCTGCCAAGGTGTACAAGGCGCTGGCCCGTCAACATGGCTGCTGTCGGTCAAGCAGGTTCATGGGACTGAGGCGCTTGTGGTTGATCGAGCACTGATCCCTGCCGACCGGTTTACCGGTGGGTGGGATGTCTTGGTGACGGATCAACCAGGTCTCATGGTCGCCGTGCGAACGGCGGACTGTGTTCCCGTCCTCCTGCACGATCCCATACGTGGTGTGGTCGCGGCCCTTCATGCTGGGTGGCGGGGGGCCGTGGCGGGGATTGTTCCGAACACGCTGGCGCTCTTAAAATCTCGCTTCGACTCACGAGCAGAACATGTGCGGGTCAGCATTGGTCCCTCCG
>CAZOHW010000553.1:0-2496 GCA_964579525.1 uncultured Nitrospira sp.
CTGCGGTAGTAACAATAATCGGCGCTTGCCAAAGAAATGAATACTGCCGAGAACGAAAATCTTGGAACTCGACCCGGTGGTGATGGGCTGCTACAACGTTCAACTCAGATTCTCCGGGAAGAGTTAATGACCGACGATAAACTTCGACAGATTGATCAATAATGTTGGTGAAGGGCAGGACAACGACAATGCGACGAAGGCGCTTGGCTATTGCAGCCTGAAGTAAATGAGCCATGATGGCAGTAGTCTTTCCCGTTCCAACAGGACTATCGCAAGCAAATAGAGAAGGAGTTGTCGAGGCTGTCCGACAAGCTTCGTAGACAGCATTCCGCAATTTTGTTCGTGAGTCTGACTTTCCGCAGGCAAGTTGTTTGACATAGTTATCCAGTAACGAAAGACGCTCCTCCGCAGTCATCCATACGGGGCTAACGGAAAGATCCGTATAATTTCCATAATGTCTGGCCGTGTCGCTGTGATCCGCATCTACTAAACAAGAAAGGCCAAATCTTGCCGCCATAGGGGTAATCCCGGCCCCATCCCCGTTTGCTTGCAAAGCATTGCTTCCTGGGACCTGTAAGCGGTGCTCCCGAATGTACTCTTCAATGCGGTTGTCTGTGAGCTGACGAATATCTTCGTCTCGGAATAGGTTTTGTTCTTTTGCGATCTCAGCGGGCATGCTAGGCAATCCCCTGTGATGGGCATAAATCAACAAGGCAGCAAAGACGCTCAATGGCGATTTGCCTTTCAGTAGATAGGCAGCACCAGCGTCCACATGGTTGATAGGTAAGTGTCCCGTTCCGCATGAAAGAATTGCCTGATTGGCAGGATCGAGCTTGCCCAAGTCGTGATATTCACCGGCTAATCCTGCTACTGCCGTAAGTACTGCTCCATATCGAGGCGAATAGAACCCAGCCGCACCCGCCTTCTCAACTGCATTGAGACGCACATTTTCAACGTGCTCAGCATACGACTGAGCCGGAACGTTCTCCTCTTTCTTGGGGCTATGAGCCCAAGCAGCCATGGATTAGCTCATTAAGTCTTTCAGCGAGTGAACCTTGCTCTGTAATTCAGGCAAGAGAGTAGGAGGTACCTGATAATCCGCCCAATCTGCTGATGGCTTCTCAGGATCAGTCTTTTTCTTTGGAGTGAGAGCATCCAGCAACGCGAAATCCGAACAGGAGCCCAGTGGGGACATGTGCTCGATGTACCAAGCATGACGTATCTCGACCATCGGTCGAACGTACGACCGGGTATGCGGATAGGCTAGGGGTATCAGTTTCAAGAGAAGATCAATATCTTGTTTGGTACAGCCTGTCTTGTGCGCCATGCTTGGGTTGACGAAGAAGGGCATGTAATAGACCCCGTGATGCACAATCCGATATCCCATCGGCGCCATACCACGATCCTTTCCTTCCTCAACACCGGCCTTGTTGGTGTTAGTCATACGCCTGATTTCAATCGGGGCGACAGAAAGTCCAAGCCCGAATTGGACGACACCGGTCTTAATGGACGTTGAAGCGTCTTCCTCAAGGAATGTGTTACCAAAAACCCTTCCGTCCCAGTACTTGTTTTTGAATCTTGCGCCATCTCCCTCCAACTCCTTCTTAATTTCCTCACGCTTGCGGCCACGGGATTCGAGAATTGCAAACCTCTCACTCTCCATTTTTTCCCCTTTGGTTATCTCCTGCCAAACTGGGCCACTCTTGTCCTCCAGCAGATCCCTCAGTTTTCGCTTGAAAGAAACCGGTGAAATTTCCCCTTTCCCATCAGGTCGCTGGCGAGGATCGCTTTCACGGTCTGGATCGCCGTTGGGATTGGAGTCTCTGACTTCAATTATTAACAACCCTGTTGCACGCGAAACAATTCCATTGTCTTGCTTCGAATCACCCATATTCCCACTCCTTTCATTAGGCAGCCTGCGTTTGCTTCCCCTCGCTAGAATTATCGGACTTTTCAGTTCGTACAAGATATCCGAGTAACATCTGGGCCTTGGCTGCATCATCGCAACGTTCTGGCAGAGGTAGAGTTGCAAGTTCATTGCTGAGTTTTCCCATCTCTCCTAGGAAATATTTGACCAAACCAACGTTACCTCCCTGCACTGTTTTTGCCCACGCCTGATAGGGGAGAATTCTTTGACTGAGAAGAGCCAGCGCTTGGGTTGGTTGCTCAAGGGCGGCCAGCATGAGTGCGTTACCAATCAACTGAGACGGCATGGAGCCTTTCCTTGGCCCTCTGCAATATTGTTCGTGGAGTTGGTCGGCCAGACTTAACAAACGACCAATGAGAAAAGGGGATTCATGCATATAGGCTCCTTTCCTGTGCCCTAATTTGTGGAGAAGCAGTCCCAAAATGCTCGGGAGTAAGCGGGCTTGTTTTGCATGTGACGAAGGCATCCGATGAAATGTTTCTCGGTGGTGAGCATGCCAACTGACCAACAACAGAGGAGAACTTTGCCGGACGAGAGCATTGATCGAGCGGGCAGCGCGTTGTTATATC
>CAZOHW010000554.1:0-2482 GCA_964579525.1 uncultured Nitrospira sp.
CCAAACTTGCTATGACAAAGTTAAAATTGCCGGTTGATCGTTACCTGGCCTGTGCACCTTCTGCCACCCATGTTTTTTTTAAGATCATGGAAGAGCGGCAGGGTATAAAGCTGATAGATCAAATCGGCGACGATGTCGGCATACGTATGAACCAGGCATTCGAGACGTTGTTCGCCCGGGGATATCAACGAGTGCTTCTCGTTGGGACCGATGTACCGACGCTTCCCCTCGACCATTTTAAGCAAGCCCTTACCATGCTGGAGCAACATGATCTTGTCCTCGGCCCAGCACTAGATGGGGGCTATTATCTGATCGGCATTAAGCGGCCGATCCAAGATCTCTTTCGCGATATTCCTTGGTCGACCGATCAGGTGCTGACGCTGACGCAAGCGAAAGCTACCTCACTCGGGTTGAAAACCTCTCTGATCCAGTCTTGGCGCGATGTGGATACGTTGGCCGACCTCCAGGCCCTGATTGAAGCCTCCAACTCCGACGCCAAGAAACCGAAGAATGATCGGGTATTTTCAAGCCGCACAGCCGCAGTATTGGAAATGCTCGCCAAACGATTGAGAACGAGAGCATAATGACGCATCACGGTTTCACCACGAGGATTCCACATGACTGAACCGGTCGCACTGATTACTGGAGGCGCAAAAGGCATCGGCCGCGGCATCGCGCTCGACTTGGCTACTCGCCATTGGAAGATTGCCTTCTGTTACAGGACCAGCGAAGCAGAAGCCAAGAAAACGGCCCAAGCCATCACGGAGCAAGGTGAGCACGCGCTCGCGATTCACTGTGACGTCGCAGACTCTGTTGCAGCCAAGGCGCTTGTGGCACAGGTCGAGAAAGAATGGGGCCGAATTGATGTCCTGATCAATGGGGCAGGCCCCTATCATCGCACCAACCTGTTTGATGAAACCGTCGCGGGTTGGAATGAGATGTTCGACGGCAACCTACATCCCATTTTCTATCTCGCCCAGGCCGTTGCACCAGGCATGAAGGCCCGCAAAACCGGTCGGATCATCAGTTTCAGTATGGCCAATGCCGATCAGATGGAAGCGCAACCCGACGTGACGGCGCACTATATTGCCAAGGCCGGCGTGCTCATCCTCACACGCACATTGGCCAAGTTATTGGCACCGCACGGCATCACGGTCAACGCGATTTCACCAGGCTTTATTGATTCGGGGAGCGCACCGCCACAAGAACTGGCTGCCATGACGAAACGGATTCCAGCTGGATACATTGGAACGGTGGAAGATACGGTCGCGGCCATCCGTTATCTTCTAAGCGAGGAAGCTCGGTACGTGAACGGGGCGAACATTCAGATCAGTGGAGCGTGGGGAATCTAAGAATAGGAGGACCTATGCGATCAGAACAAGAGCGCCAAACCCATCACCGATTCGTTCAGGCCCTTCAGCATGAACATCTTACCTGCACAAATCCAGGCTGCGGGGGACCCATGGATGTCGCCGACCACACACCTCACAACGCGCGGATTAAAATCTACGAAGCGACCTGCGAACGTTGCCACACGTCAGAAAAGATTACCGGTAAGGAGGAACATCAGCCCGCATGGGATGTCGCCTCCATCACCATGATGGCAGAGATGCATCTTCTCCATGAACAGCCAACCTGTTCATATGACGACACGCCCATTACCTTCATCTCGTTACCCAACCCTCGCCGCAAAGCCCGATACCGCCTTCAGTGCTACTACTGTGGCCGCCACACGGAGATGAACTGGCCACCGCCGGAAGCCAAGCGGTAAGGAATGGCCACCATAGAAGAACTATCACATCACTATCTTCTATAGTGAAGCTGATAAGGCTATATCGCGGATATTCCCAATGTAGACGCCTGTTCTGCTTTGGAAAATTCAGCCAATACTTTACTTAGCTTTTACCGGCATTCGGAAGCGGACCAGTGACGCAGGTCTAGTATTGTTCAGTCAAAACTGCTTCGTGGTCATATCGCAAGCGCTTGCTTGATAAATCCTCCCAATCGCCGGAAATAGGCTGCGCCACCGATGTGGTAGGTGTTGTTATGATCGGCGCCTTGAATCACGTACCATTCCTTCGGTGGTTTGGCGGCATCAAACACCTGGCGCCCAAATTCGATCGGAATGATCTCATCCTTGTCTCCATGAATGATGAGTTTCGGTAACGACAGATTCGGCAGACGATCGATCAATCGGTGCTCTGCGCCGAGCAGCCAATGAACGGGTAGCCCACCGTAATAGAATTTGGCGACCGCTTCAATGGATGGGAATGAAGACTCGAGGATCAAAGCCGAAGCCGGTCGTTGTACGGCAAGCTCACCTGCAACGGATGCCCCAAGCGACCGACCAAACAGGACAATGCGTTCGCAACGGATATTTCTCGTTCTGGTGAGATAATCATGGGCTCCATATGCATCCTGATAGAGCCCCTGCTCAGTAGGACCCACGTCTTGACTCTTCCCATACCCTCGATAGTCGAAC
>CAZOHW010000555.1:0-2479 GCA_964579525.1 uncultured Nitrospira sp.
TATTTATACAGCGTTCGCACGTGACTATGTCCGAAGCACTGACCGTAAGTGGATCCGTGACGTGTTTGGGTTCGCTTTGATCCCAGACCTCGTCTGTTACTTGCGGATCGATGTGGAAACACTCACCCTTCGTGTCATTGAAACCACCGGCATGAACTATTGGGAATCAGGAATGGATCTTCGACTCGGAGCGGATCTCTACGATAGTTTCAAGAAATACCAATCCCTGTTGATTGAAGAATTCGACAAAATGGCGATGGAGTTTTGCTTCAACGTCGTTGATGCCAGGAAATCCCCGGAAGAGATTCAGGACGAGTTACGAGGCCACATTCTCCCGGTGCTCAAGAACCATAAGCCGGCGGTCACAATAGAAACAAGGTCGTTTTAAGACCCCCTGATTTGTTTCTTCCTATCCGTCCGCTTTCCAAGCACCCGCAACTGCATCGGCTGCAACCACCAGCTCAGCCGACCTTGGCCGATCTTGAACTCATCCGGCAACTCAAGACACGCAGCTCCGGCTTTTTTGAAAGAAAAATTTGGAAGGGCTTTCCCACAAAGCAAGAGGCTCGCGACTTCCCCAAGCAAGGGTTCATGTCCCACACACACGACCACGGCATCGGACGGGAATGTGCGCAAAAGCGCCATGAGTTGTTCTGGCTTGGCTCCGACTGCTAGCTCTTCCCGAGTCTCTACCTTCAGGGAAGGACAGACGGCTATACGTAACAACCGCGCCGTATCGTAGGCCCGTACAAAGGAACTCGTCAGCAGATGAGTCGGTTTAAGAGTAAGAACGGCGAGTCCCTGTGCGACTTGTCTCACTCGCTTCTTTCCCTTTTCTGTAAGCGGGCGATTCTCCTCTGTGCCCTCCCATTCGTCTGGTTCTATAGCAATCCCATGACGAATCAGAATGCAGTCCATGACCACTCCTCCTCCAACTGATGCGCAAGCCTACCATAGCACTCCTGAGTAAATACTGATCCGACCACCAAATAGTGCGCACTGTCCGGTAGTCCCCTCGTAGCTGAGAGAGATCCTGTACTCGGTCCGCAATCAGAAGATGATCTGCTCGAGATTCTCATAGTATTCTCGCAGTTTAAGAGCAATAGTCTACAGTACTCGGTGTGCCAAGGTGCGTGTGGCTTGTGCCTTGCGGACCAAATTGCTGGCGGCCCTTCGTCAGGCCAGCAAGACTCGCCGGCCGCACGCACTGAGGCTAACTGCCGAGGCCGGATTCCCAACATGACGCCGATTGCCGCACGACCCGCTGAAGTGGCTACCCATACAATTGTCCCTGGCAACGCGTGACCAATGAACACACCAATGCTCTGCTGCGTCAGTATCTGTCCAAGAGGGGGGACCGAGCTGTCGGGCTATACCCAATGAGAATGAACGCATCATGTCCACGGAAATGTCTCAATTTCGCCATGCGGGACGTCTATTGCATACGTATACCATCATCTACCCATTTGCACTTGGAACTTGAAACCGCCAAGTGTATAAAGAAGCTATAGAGATAATTGTACAAATGAGGGGGATAATGCTACAGCATGCCAAAAGAATTGCGAAGACTCTACTCAGTCTTAATCCCAAATGGATATGCAAATATGAATATACGTCCCAAACGTTTACACGATTTAATGAAAGGCCAGTTGAGCTCAGCTTCGTATTTAGAAAACTGGGGGAAATATATCCGCGCAAGATTCTCGATGTAGGTACCGGTACTACGGCGCTACCGCATTTAATGCGAAACTGTGGATGCCTGGTGACGGCAATCGACAACATTCGTGATTACTGGCCCGCTGGAATGCGAAATCGACATTATCATGTTATCGACGATGATATCACCTCAACTCACATATCAGATACGTTTGATCTTATCACCTGTATAAGCGTTCTTGAGCACATTCAAAAACCAAACGATGCTATCCGCAATATGTTTTCCCTATTAAAACCCAATGGTCATCTCATATTGACCTTTCCATATAATGAAAGAAGTTATATTCGAAATGTGTATGAATTGCCAGGTTCAAGTTATGGTCAAGGGTCACCATATATCACTCAATCATATTCGCGAACTGAGCTTACGCAGTGGCTTGACGATAACCATGCCAGTATCGTTAACCAAGAATACTGGCAGTTCTGGAAAGGCAATCATTGGACTATCGATGAGCAAGTTATCCCTCCCAAGCAAGTCAACGCGGATGAAACGCATCAACTTACCTGCATTTTGATACGTAAGGACTGATTGACGTTGTGACGTTGGCCCCATTCGGACACAACCCTTAACGAGAGCAGACAACTTCTTCGACGGTCTGTTCCTCCTGACGTTGACTGATGAACTCGCTCGGGGTCAGGTGGCCTAGTGAGCTGTGCGGGCGGTGGTGATTATAATCCACTCGCCACACCTCAATGATGGTCTGTGCTTCGGCCAGCGACGCGAACTGGTGCACGTTCAAACACTCATCGCGCAGCCGCCCAT
>CAZOHW010000556.1:0-2476 GCA_964579525.1 uncultured Nitrospira sp.
GTATTCAAGTCGCCGCCGGCGGGTCGGTTGGACAGCAGGCTGGTGCTCCGCTCGTCAATCAGGATGGATCCATCACAGTCAATGTGGCCAAGGATCCTGCCGGAATTCTCATCCGTGCCCATGGCGACGTCAATGTGAATAAATCGCGGATTGCCACCTTCAACGGCGGAGATATCAGGGTTACCAGTACGAACGGCAACATTAATGCGGGGAGCGGCAACAAGAATGAATTGACGGGGACTGATGTACCGATCGGACAGTTCGACGACCAAGGCAATGAGAAGACGGAACACTTTCAGGTTCCAGGCAGCGGCATCTTTACGTTCCATCCCGTGGATTTTCCAAAGGGCCCGGATGGGAAATCAAAGCCACTGGTCTTCCCGAGCTTCAACGATCCGGAAATCAACGCGCTGCTGGCGGAGGCTGCGCGGGAAAAGACGTTCGGACGCGATGTGTCGGCCTTAGAAGCAAGGGCTAATCAGCTCCGTACTGAGCGACAGAAGATCTTCGAGGAAAACGTCCTGAATCCCTACATTGATAAACTGAAAATAGGCGATGTTACCTTGACTGCGGAAACCGGTGTCCGAGCGATTGCGCGGCACACTATCCCAGCTGATGGTTCGGGGCGGATCATTATCCCCGCAGCTGGTATTCAGGGACGCAATGTCACCTTGAACGGTGTGCTCGACTTTCGCGGGGGAGCCGTGACCGGGCGTGTCATATTGCCGCCGAACGCGGCAGTCGTCGGTCAGCCAAGCTTTGTCGGCGGGGCTCCACCGCCCGGCGTCGCCCCTCCCCCTCCACCCTTAACTGGTGGTGGAACTGCAGCGGCTGCATCGTCGACAGTAGCGTCCACCAGTTCCTCGGTGAAGAATGCAGATACGACGAAAGAATCCGCCAGCGAAGCGTCCAGCAGGCAGACCAGCGATCGCGTAGCATCAAGCACCGGTCCGAAGAAGGACGAGGAATCCAAGCTTGCCAAAGCGGTGAGAGTCAAGCGCGGCGTGGTTATTCAAGTTGATGTGAAGCCTCAGGCGCATTAGGCCAACTAGCCGGAAAGGAAGGCAGACCATGGATATGAGTTCGGGGGGCGTGGCGTTTGCGTTGAGCCATGCCACACTGGAAGGGAAAATTACCATTTCGGTGCTGCTGCTCTTCTCGCTGGTGAGCTGGACCGTCATCATCAACAAATTGCGCCAATTGGCGAAGGCCAAAAAGCGGAACGGCGAGTTTCTGCAATATTACTCGAGGGCCAAGAGTCCGCTGGTGATTTTCAACAAAGGACGGCTCGCCTCCTTCCAAGGTTCCCCCATGTATGACCTCTATTATGGCGGCTGTGAAGAGCTGAAGGCGCAACAAGACAAATATGAGACGGACAAAATCCCCAATCATGGGATGAGCGCGGTGCGCATCGCACTGGAACGCGTGTTGGGGGAGTCGGCCGTCGGATTGGAGTCTGGGATGATCGTCCTGGCCACGGCGATCAGCGGCGGGCCCTTTATCGGACTGCTCGGCACGGTGTGGGGAGTCATGGATACGTTTTCCGGCATCGGTCGCGCCCAGCAGGCGACCTTGACTACCATGGCCCCCGGTGTGGCGTCGGCACTCATTGCCACGGTGGCGGGGCTGATGGTCGCGATCCCATCGCTCTTTTGTTACAACTTCCTGGTGACGAAGACGAAAACCCTCACGATGGAGCTGGATAATTTCGCGGCGCATCTGGAAACCGTGTTCATCACGGAATTCCTTCGTGAGAAGAACGGGTCCGCCGCCGCGGAAGATATCGAAGATTACAGGCCTGGTGGCCATCGCCAAGAGGCGGAGCCGTCCGGCGCGGCCACCGGCCACTGAGCCAGATGTGCTGAGTCGCAAGCAGCACGAGAGAAACCGCCTAAGCTAAAGGAACCAGAGAGACCAGAGCAATGAGACGATTTTCTAAAAAGTCCCATGGTGCGGTGTCCGACATCAACATTACGCCGTTACTCGACTTGGCCTGGGTGTTGCTCGTCATCTTTATCATCACGACGACGGCGATGGTACAAGGCATCGAGCTCAAATTGCCGGAGTCTACCCCGCATGAAACCGACATGGAAACAAGTACGCCGACGCTGTCGGTGAAGAAGAACGGCGATGTCTACATGGATGAGGAGCGGGTCAAGCTCAGTGAACTGGAAAAATTGGTCCGCGACCTCAAGGCGGCCAAGGGCGGCAAGTTGCCGCTCGTGCTGCGCGGCGATGCCGGTGTCGAGTACAAACATGTGGTCGCGGTGCTGGACATTCTGCAACGGATTCCGGTCGACGAGTTGGCCATCGCGACCAAACCCTTCAATGAACCGTAACCGTCGAACCCTTCACGACTAACCCATCACCAATTGCAATGGCCGGGTACCGTGGATTTGAGAAAAAGAAAAGTAAACTGGGGACGACGCTGGCCATCGTCGGCCTGATCCATCTCGGCATCGGCGGGGGATTATAT
>CAZOHW010000557.1:0-2476 GCA_964579525.1 uncultured Nitrospira sp.
TATTGAAGCGGAAGCCGTCTACCATCGCCCGCCAGGGCGACAGACTAGCCGAGATCGGCGCGTTCCGATCATTCGCCACTTGCTTGACCCATTCGGCCATTCTGAGCGTCATCGCTTCACCCAGATGATCATGTAGGACTTGCCGGATCTGTTTATCGTGCGCGATCCAATTCGCATCGAGGAGCCATTTTCGATGTGTGAGATCTTTGACCACACCCGCGATATGGGAAGGAAGACGGTCGACGTCCAGATCAAATGGGGCTGCGAAGCCTTGTGTCCGGGCCTTCCGGTGTCCTGATGGGAGCGATGCGCGGACATAGTTCGAATCCACCATCTTCCCAACCGCGTTCGCGACCTGCAAGCCGCCTTGTTCAGACAGCACCGACGAATACATGAGGGGGTAGTAGCCGCCCTTATAGGGACCGAACTTTGTTTGCACCGGCCGGATCTGGACCTTCTCCGGTTCAATGCCAGTCAGTTGCTTTTGGAGCGCCGCGATTTCTGGCCACATCGATTCGAGCGTGTCCCAGATTGACTGCACGAAATTCCACTCTTCTTGACTGAGTTGGTCCATCATGAAGCGCAGCTGATCATTGGTCCAGTTTTGGCCACGTAACAGCTTGTCCTGATTCGATTCGTTGCCGACATTGAGCGCCACGCCGAGGAGTTCCCGGCGCACGACCGGTCGATCAATGCCGGGGACCTTCACCGGCTCGCCCATACGTTGACGAATTTCCTTCGGCATCCCGAGCACTGCCGAGGCGATCCGTTCAGTGATCGTCGCCGTCTTATCGTTCTCGGCATGCTGCGCACTCGCTGCAGGGTTCCAGAAGTAGTCATGCCAGGGTCCGGTCGGTCCCCCATCGAGCCATTCAACGACCTGCTCCATTTTGAGCAGTGAGGCGTCCATGGCTTGCACCCAGCGATTGACCTTCTCGCCGGGCGTCAACCCCCATTTCGTGAGCGGCGCCGGAGGACGTTTGGCATTGTTCGCGCGGATCGCATCAATCAAGAGATTCCTGGCGTCGTCTTTATCCCGTTGCTTCTGATCAGTCAGGAGTTTGTTTTTCTGTTGGGCAAAGTGCTCGATCTGAGAGATCGTATCCCGCAGGCCCATCAATTCGTCGTAGGTGAGCTCGCGGTAGTTCTTCCGCCGGGCCTCGTTTAGGATGTACTCCGGGATGTCCATCTCTTCGAGATTAGTTTCTCCACTCTTTTCCTTCTCCTCCATCCACTGCCGCAAGGATTGCCGCTCAGCCATGCGCCCCAAGGAGATCGGCGTGAACTCGTAGCGTTCCAGTAGGCCGTCGAGCTGTTCGAGGTAATCCTCTCCCGCTTTGCCGATCCGTTCACGCGCGGCTTTCGTGCCGAGATACTTCGCCTTCTCGCGCAGGGCGTCGACCGCTTCGAGCGCGGCCGTGGCCTGCCGGAAGAGTTCGAGGTTCAGGAGCTCCCGCTGTTTCGCTATGGCCGCTGCGACGTAATCTTCTTTCCCAATGTGTTCGATGCTCTCCCGGTTCGCTTTGCCTGCCGCTTGATACCATCGATAGGGCTTCAAATCTTGTATCGGAGTCCGTCCAATTTGATCGCGTGCGGCTGTGCGAACGGCATCCATCGGTGGCATGAGCGCCGACAAGGAGCCTTTCCGTATAGCTCGATCTTCCGCCCGTGCTGTCTTCACGAATGGCAACACCTCGGCCATCTTCCGCTTCAAGGCCGCGAGTTCCGCTGCAATGACCTTTTCTCGATCCTGATTCATCACCGCCGCGCGGGCCTTATCATGCAGCGAGCCATCAATCAACGGGTCGCCATACTCGCGCTGCATCCGATGATCGGTCTCGGCCTCAATCAATTCCTTCTTCGGTCGCACGTTCGCGAGCGAGGTGAGGAGATCTTGAGCCGAGTCATAGCCCAACGTGATCGCCGCTTGTTCGGGACTGATGCCCTCCTTCGCGACGGTCACCCCTTTCGGCAGCTTCGCCAGGAAGTCTTTACCGAAGATTGCCGCCACCGCGTTCTTATTGAGCTTGGCCGCTGAGATTCCATCTGGGAGTGGGGAGCCGTCCGGCATCACGCCCTTCTGCAGGACCGACAAGGCGATATAGTCACGATGTTGATTGGCCTCCGCCGTGACCTGCGCTTTCACTTCCTCGCGTTTCTTCTTGTACCAGTCCTGCCGCTCGCGGCTGAGTTGGGCCATGAGTTGGGATTGCAGGGTTTCGCGTGCCGTCATGCTCGCGTGCTGGACGGTCTTCTTGTAGTTCTCGAATTCCTTCTCGGACATCCCGGCATGCCTCGCATCGGTGAAAATCGGCAACACGTCCGCTTCATCTTCCGTCGCTTGGATTTCATCCTCAGTCGCAATGAGCCGGTTCATCACCTTGCGGACTTCGTTGGAGAGCTTCACATTGAGCGCTGATCCAATCGCCTCCGGTGTCGCGCCGAGCTTGCCAGTCATGAGCTTATAGACGTGAAT
>CAZOHW010000558.1:0-2474 GCA_964579525.1 uncultured Nitrospira sp.
GTGAAATGGTAATTGGTCTGGCGATTGGGCTGGCCGTGCGGCTGTTTTTCGCTGCGCTGGAGGTGGCCGGTGAAATGATCGGTGTTCAGATGGGCTTCGGTGTCGTTCAGCTTTTTGACCCGGCGACCTCGTACTACACACCCATCATGTCGCAATACTTCACTCTGTTAGCCTCGTTGGTGTTCCTCTCGATGAATGCCCACATGCTGATCGTCGCCACGATTCTTTCCAGCTATGAAGCCATTCCGGCGTTCGGCGCCTCGTTATCCGGGGAGGTTGGGGACGATGTCTTACGGTTGTCCCAACAGATGTTCACGATCGGTCTGAAGTTGGCGGCGCCCGTCCTCGCGGTGATCTTGTTGGTCAATATTCTACTGGCGCTCCTGGGGCGGGCCGTCGCGCAGATTAATGTGTTTGTCCTGAGTTTCCCCGTCACAATTGCAGGCGGGCTCATCGTCTTGGGGCTGTCTATGCCTTTCACGGTCGGTCTACTTGTTCGCGAGATTGAACGGTTACAGTTTGCGATCAGTGAACTCTTGAAGGCCTTAGGCCCTGGCTGATGATTTGAAAGAATACGATAGAACCAGCTGTAGGCGGACTCGTCGTCTGGGCTGTCCATATCTTTTACGAGTGGTCTACTTGTTCGTGAGATCGAGCGGTTGCAATTTGCGATCAGTGAACTCTTGAAGGCCTTAGGCCCTGGCTGATGATTAGAAGAATAAGACAGAACCAGTTGTAGGCGGACTCGTCGTCTGGGCTGTCCATATCTTTTACGAGTGGTCTACTTGTTCGTGAGATCGAGCGGTTGCAATTTGGGGTCAGTGAACTCTTGAAGGCCTTAGGTCATGGCTGACGATTGGAAGAATAAGACAGAGCCGGCAACTCCGAAACGCAAGGAGGAGGCGAGGCGACAAGGGCAGGTCGCGGTGAGCCGAGATCTTTCAACGGCCGCGATTTTGTTGGGAGGAATCGGATTGCTGGCTTCGATGATGCCGGTGGGGCTGGAAAAGATGACGGAGATGACCCGGCAACGACTCACATTGTCCTTCTCCACGGCATTCTATAGTGGGATGTCGATTGAGGAAGTCTATTCAGTCGTCATACAAACCGGTGTTGCCGTGCTCACGCTGAGTTTGCCGATCGTGGCGGGAATACTTTTGGTCGGCAGCGGAGCCTCTCTTGCACAAACGGGATTTCTGTGGCGAGCGAATGCCCTTCAACCGGACTTCAGCCGTATTAACCCGTTAAAAGGATTGGCGCGACTCGCCTCATTGCGTTCCCTGGTGGAGTTGATAAAGGGATTACTCAAGATCGCGATTGTGACGGGGATCGGCCTGTTGGTCGCGCGTCAGGATGTAGGGCAGATCCCTGCGTTGATCGAGTTCGACATGGGAACTGTTCTGCAGACGACAGGGCGACTGGCCTTAAAAATCGCACTGGCCGTGTCAGGCGCGATCGTGCTTCTGGCGATTCTTGATTATTTCTATCAGCGCTACGAATGGGAACGCAGCCTGCGCATGTCGAAAGATGAGGTGAAGGAAGAGCACAAGTCAACGGAAGGTGATCCGTTGATCAAAAGTCGGGTGCGGGCCGCTCAACGAGAGCTGGCGAAAAAACGGATGATGGTCGCTGTAAAGACGGCCGATGTCGTCGTCACGAATCCAACCCACCTGGCGGTTGCCCTCAAATATGAGGCGGGAAAGATGGCTGCCCCGGTTGTCGTCGCCAAAGGAGCCGGTCTGATCGCCGAGCGTATTCGTGAAGTGGCTCGGCATCATGGTGTGCCGGTTGTGGAACAAAAATTTGTCGCTCGAACTCTCTTTAAACTTGTGGATATCGGAAAAGAAATTCCGGCTGATCTCTATCGTGCAGTCGCGGAGATTCTTGCCTACGTGTACCGGGCAAGAGGCGTTGCCTCATGATTGGGAAATGAGTGTCACGACCCATGACCATAAAAACTGAATCACCAGAACAGACATCACTGATTAAGCATCCAGACATCGTCATGTCCATCGGGGTCGTCGCAATCTTAATGGTGATGTTGTTGCCCTTGCCGAGGTTTTTGCTCGATCTGCTGTTGAGTTTTGATATTACCCTGTCTGTGATTGTCTTGCTCGTCGGACTTCAAGTGCGGCGACCGATCGAGTTTTCGGTGTTCCCCTCGATTCTCTTGATGATCACCTTGTTACGACTCTCCCTCAACATTGCCTCGACCCGCCTGATCCTGCTGCACGGCAACGAAGGAATTGGCGCAGCGGGTGAGGTCATCAAGGCCTTCGGCAGCTTCGTCGTCGGCGGAAACTACACGGTCGGTTTGGTGGTATTTTCCATCCTGGTCATCATTAACTTTGTCGTGGTGACGAAGGGTGCGGGTCGTGTCGCCGAGGTGGCTGCCCGCTTTACCTTGGATGCGATGCCAGGCAAGCAGATGAGCATCGATGCGGACCTCAATGCCGGTTTGATTAATGAGGCCG
>CAZOHW010000559.1:0-2466 GCA_964579525.1 uncultured Nitrospira sp.
TTTCACCCCTGTCCAAGGTAATGAAGAAGCCTGTGGATTTCCTCCGTCCTGGGGTCATATCAAAGTCCTATCTTCCGTATCAAACGTGGGCGATCCTATGTCAGGTCAGGACGAATAGCAAGAGAGGAACTCTGTGGTGGCATGGCAAAGATGTTCCCGTAACCCATTGAAATTTACAATAAAAAGCTTGCGGCATTTGTCGGGAACTCTGTAAGATGAGGTACGATGTGCTGCGCCCCATTCGGGCAAGGGAATTCTATGGTTAAGACCGCGATACGACGCTATTTTCTTACCGGATTACTGGTCGTCACGCCCATTTGGGGGACCATTCTCATTCTGAAGACGCTGTTTAGCGCCCTGGACGGTATCTTAGGCGATGTGGTCGCGGAGCTCGTTCCTGACCACTACATCCCAGGATTAGGAATTGTCGCGTTGGTTCTCTTGATCTTCACCGTTGGGTTACTCGCCGCCAATTTTATCGGGCGTCAAATTGTGAAACATTGGGAAGATTGGTTGAGTCGGTTACCGCTGGTCAGAGGAATCTATTCGACTTTGAAATCGATGATGGATATCCTCTCTTTTTCCGAGCGGGGGTCCTATCGGCGTGTCGTCTTGATCCAGTTCCCGAAGAACGGTCATTATTGTTTCGCCTTTGTGACCGGTATGACGAAGAGTGAGACCACGGCGTTGGGACCGGACGCATTGGTCCATGTGTATGTCCCAACCTCACCGAATCCGACGTCCGGGTACTTCCTGCTGGTGCCAGAGCGGGAAGTGACCTCAGTCGATATCAGCATTGAAGAAGCGATGAAACTCATTGTTTCCGGGGGGCTCTATACACCATCGAGTGCCGTGGCATCTGCTTTGAATGCCGATGCGAAGTGGAACCAGGTCAAACAACCGGATGTCGGAGTGCCGATCGGATAGCGACATTCCTCACGTTGTGTGTCATAGACGTAGTCATTTTCTGAGCGTTCAAATGAAACATTCAGGTGATCCCAAGGCACCATCGTCGCGTGTTCCCGGCTTAGGGGTCGTGGTGATGGCGGCTGGGTTGGGCAAGCGGATGAAATCCAACTATGCAAAAGTGCTGCATCACGTCGCCGGTCAGCCGATGGTGCTCTATGCCGTTGATATGGCACTCCAAGTAGCAGGGCATCGTATCGCCGTGGTAGTTGGGTATCAAGCCGACAGAGTGCGAAAGGTTGTTGAGGCGAGTATGGTAGGAAAGACCGGCGCGCAGCCCGTGTCACTCGTCGAGCAAACGCAGCAACTTGGAACAGGGCATGCGGTTTTGCAAAGCCGCTCGGTGTTTTATGGTATGAAAGAGAGTAGCCCTTCGAACTATCTGATCTTAAACGGTGATACGCCTCTTCTGAGAGAGCAAACGGTGCGCGAACTCCTGCGGGTTCATCAGGCAGAAGGCGCAACCGTCACCATCCTGACGGCGATACTTGAAGACCCCAGCGGATATGGCCGAGTCATTCGCCGACAAGCGGACGCCTCTCGTCATACTGCCGTTGCCTCATCAGATGTGCTCAAGATCGTCGAAGATCGAGATGCGACTCCAGCTGAGCAGGCTATGAAGGAAATCAACGTGGGCACGTATGTCGTGTCGGGTATGTTTCTCTTCGATGCCCTTGACAAGCTGGAGCCGAAGAATGCACAGGGTGAATATTATTTGACGGATGTCGTACGGATGGCGGTAGAGCGGGGGAATCGCGTGGCGGCTGTGGCACTCGACAATCCTGATGAAGGATTGGGTGTCAACAGCCAAGCGCAGTTGGCGGCAGCCGAGCAGGTCGTTCGGCAACAGATTCGTGAACATTGGTTGGAAGCCGGAGTGACGATGCGCGATCCTGACTCCGTCTGGATCGATGCTGGAGTGACCATCGGGAGGGATACAGTCCTGTACCCGAACGTGAGCCTTGAAGGCCGGACCGTCATCGGTGAGGAGACGACGGTTCGCTCCGGTGTTCGTATCACCGATTGCATCATCGGAAATAACGTGGAGATTTTAGATCATTGCGTGTTACGCGAATCGCATGTCGAGGATGAAGCCCATCTAGGTCCGTTTGCGCATCTGAGACCCGGAGCGATTATGCGGCGCCATGCAAAAGTCGGAAACTTCGTCGAGATGAAAAAGGCGGAGTTAGGGGAAGGATCAAAAGCGAATCACCTGACGTATCTTGGTGATGCACGGATTGGGAAAGGCGTCAATATTGGAGCCGGGACGATCACGGTAAATTATGACGGGGTGAATAAGCACCAGACGGTGATTGAGGATCAAGCATCTGTAGGCAGCGATTCACAACTGATTGCACCCGTGACGATCGGAAATGGAGCCATTGTGGCGGCTGGAACAACGGTCACCCAAAATGTACCGGCTGACTCCTTGGCAATTTCTCGTGTCGCCCAAGTAAATCGGGTCGGGTGGGTGACCAAGAGGAAGATGTTGCTGGCTCC
>CAZOHW010000560.1:0-2444 GCA_964579525.1 uncultured Nitrospira sp.
TAGGGCTTCCACTGCACGGGGCTATCCCCTTCCGTGCGCAACCAGCGGGACACGCTCACGGGTGTGACGTGCAGCTCTTGGGCGAGTCTCGCGCGTTCGATCTCCTGCCGGTCGAGTGACTGACTGATCAGTTTGCCCAGCGCCGTTTGCATGTGAGCATTCCTATGGAGAACAGGGAGAGCGCCAACAGCCAGACGGAGGAGGGCTCGGGAACCGTCTTCACCTCGATGTTGCTGATCGAATAACTGGATAATTCAGAACCTCCTAAGGGAGTCGCGGTAAGCGATGCTTGATAGACACGTTGAGGGCTGACAACGGCGGCATCATCGAATGAGTACAGCACGCCCAAAAAGCTTGTTTGCCCCACGATGAATTGAGCCCCGGCAAAATCCACGATGGCCAACGATGGTCCTCCAAGCGTCATGGGCACTGAATGAGATGTAAAATCTCCGCCGAAGGCCAGCACGGGGCCAATAGTCGAGAGTTGGCCAGGAATGAGCGAGCAGAGGCAAATTCCCCCGGTTGAGGTTTCAGGGACGATGAGACCCGTAGCGCTCAATTGAAAGGCGTTAATATCCCCGGAATATGTGAGCAGTCCATCGATGGTTGCACTATAGAAGAGAGGGTCAACGGCGGGATTGGCCACAGTCCCCGCTATTGGCTGGTCAATCGTCACCGTCTGTGTCGCACCCACGGCAGCCTCGAAGGACGCGCGATCCGTGAAATACATGGTCGTGGCGTGTGCCGTGGTGTTGGTTGTGAGGAATAGAAACAATATCGCGATGACATACCGCATGACAGGTCTCCAATCTCCCCACTAAATGTAGGGTAGCGCTCCGGTTAATACGTGCACTATTTTCGCCTTCGCTGAATTTCCCATATTCCATTATCTCGCCTTATCGCGTGCGCCGCGTTTTGGGAAAAGTGCGCCCATATTAGGATGGCCCGCTGCCCCCTTTTATTTTCCCTAATCCTTTCACTTCAGAGACTGGGGATATCCCGAGTTTTCTGTATTGTCTTCCGATGTTGTCCCGTTCGCTCTTCATCATGTGCTCATAGATCGGTAGTCCCATATCAAACACGATTTGAATCGCACCTCCGATCGTGGTCTTGCGTTCCTTCGCAATCCGCTGAACGGTTTCGTACCACTCGATGGGCACTTTGAAGGCGTTCACGCCCACCAACTTCTTGTCGTCTCCCCCGCCCATGGTTGTAATGAGTAATGAATTCAACACGATGAAATCTAGGATTATAAAAGTGTGAAAGGTTGTAGAATGTTGTTGACGAAGGTTATGAAAAGTTATATAGTCACAACCATGAGAACACGCAAAAAGAACAGAGAACACATCAAAGATTACGTCATGGGCGTCAAGGTGCACCGTCAGCTCTTAGCAGACATCGATGCCGAGCGTCTGCGTGAGGGCATCTCTCGGTCAACCGTCGTCAGGCGAATCCTGATGTTGCATTACGCCAAGCTCCGTAAGTCATCGGTCAACACTTAACACCTAGGAGGGCTCTCATCATGCCTCGACCGATTTGTGACGAACGCGTGACCATTCGGCTTCCAAAGGAACTGTTAGCAGACTGTCTCGATATGGTGGGCCGCATGCATCACCCCTCGCTGAGTGCCTATGTCTGTAACGCCCTGGAAAACGAAAACGCGCGGCTGGCGACGTACCGCATTGACTACTACACACACTTTAGAGGGCTGGTGAAAAACCTGCTAGGCGACAATGTCTGACAACGTCCGACAGGGGCATCTCACCTTGAAAGAAGCGGCGCTCTATACCCGCGTCCCAGCGGGCACACTGCGCAAAAAGGTACGGCTGTCGGAGATTCCCGCATTCAAACCAGGGCGGTCGCTGCTCTTTCGGGTGGTCGATCTCGATACCTGGATCACTCGGCACAAGGTCAAGACCCCAAACCTCAACCTACGTCATGGAGGGTGATATGGATCACGACGACGAATACGAAACGATGGACGTGAGCTCCGCGCAAGCCTTAGGGATCGCCATGATTCTCGCATGCATCATGGTCTTGTTCTTTTTCGGCATCGTCGCGGTGCTGGACTGGTTCGCATGATCAATCTATTAGCCCCACGCCTTGCGAATGTTTTTAGGGCTGTCGTGGCTGTGCTGAGACATCCCGATGATTGCCCTGAAGAAATGCGGCTGGCTCTCGCGGATGAAATTGAGAAGGTCCAGCTCGAACTAGAGGGGCTCATATGATGATCGCTCTTGGCTATTTCATGCTGGTGATTGCTGGTGCCGTGGCCTTTGGAGCCGTGGTCTACCTGGGGGTGGAGGCCTACTGGGATTGGCAAGACCGGCAGCTGGTCGAGAGCCTGTACGCTCGGATATTAACGGAATCGGGCGCAATCAAACGGGGGAAATGATGAGTATCACGGAGAACCAACTTGAACCACCTGCCGACATCTTCGAGTG
>CAZOHW010000561.1:0-2425 GCA_964579525.1 uncultured Nitrospira sp.
TTCCATGTGCGCAGTATCGCATAAACAGCGTCAGTAGTGTTAACAGGCCCTAGCTAGAAATTCCTCTCCGAAAGGGGGGATGAAAGTCGTGAGCCGCGAAACAGTTCGCGGGAAGAGGAATGAACACTGACCGAAGGACTGTCAGGCGTAGTTCTTCTATGTGTATCTTCTTTATATGGAGGTTGTCATGAGATGCGTTCGAGATGAGAGGAAGAGGAAGTGGGCTTCGGCTCAATACCTCTTGATGGCAGTGACATTGATTTCATCCGCTCCTGCCATGGCTCAACCAGTCCCGTTACCGGGAAGTGCGATCCCGCAGTTCGTGGACCCGTTGCCTCTGCTTGATGTTGCGGGCGGAACTATCGAGACGATCACCACGGCATCAGCGATGCTCTCGATGTGCGAGTTCAAGGCGAACGTCATGCCGTCGACATTCGTGCCGGCAGCTCCCGCGCCAGCCTACTCAGGGACCTACGTCTGGGGCTACCGCAACGGCTCAACATGTCCCGGATCGGAAGCGCCTTTGCCAACCTACTTTGGGCCAGTGGTCGTCGCGACGCGTGGAACTCCGACTGAAATTCAGTACCTCAACCATCTGCCCAACACCGCAGCGAGCCACCTGTCGGCCTGGAAGACTGCGACCGATCAGACGCTGTACTGGGCTGATCCATTAAACAACGAAGCCAATCGGTGCGCTGACGCGGTCACTGACAACACGATGCCGACGGGGGATTGCGCGTTGAATTATGCCGGTCCGATCCCAACCGTTCCCCATCTGCATGGAGGGGAAGTACCGCCGGTACTGGATGGAAACCCAAGTGCCTGGTTTACCAGCGACGGAGCCTATCGTGGCCACGCGTACTACAGCAAAACAGGGACGGCTGCAAATGGAGCGATGTACCGCTATCCGAACAAGCAGGAAGCCGCGCCTCTCTGGTTTCATGACCATGCCTTGGGCATCACACGCTTGAACGTCTACGCGGGGCTGGCCGGGGGCTATCTGATCGTTGATCCGATACTGACGTTGCCGGGCGGTCTGCATCCGCTCGGGTTGCAACAAGGCACAGGGGGGACCATCGACTATGTGATTCCGCTGGTGATTCAGGATCGCATGTTCGATACGAGCGGGCAGCTCTATTTCCCCAACATGGGGCCCAACCCGGAGCACCCGTTCTGGATGATGGAGTTCTTCGGCGACACGGTTGTGGTCAACGGCAAGGTCTGGCCGTTTCTGAACGTGGAGGCCAAACGCTACCGCTTTCTCCTCATCAACGCCTCGAACGCGCGTACGTATGAACTCTCCGTACCTGGACCGCATCTGTGGCAGATCGCAACCGACGGAGGGTATCTCGATGCGCCAGTCCGGCTGCACCACCTGATCTTGATGCCCGGAGAACGCGCCGACATCATGATCGATTTTTCAGGGCTGGAAGGCCGGACGCTCCTGTTGAAGAATCACGGCCGCAGTCCATTTCCTGATGGGGCACCACCCGATGCGGCGACGGCGGGACGCATTCTCCAGTTCCGCGTGGGACCCTCTACGTTGGCAGGGGCGGATGCTAGCTACAACCCGGCTCATGACGGCGCCCTGCGTCCTCCCATGCGTCGGCTAGTGGATCCAACCACAGGGGCGCTGGCCGTCGTTCCTTCGAAAACACGCCAACTCACGCTCAACGCCATGATGGGCTCGGCCGGAGACATGATGGGGCCTGCCGGGACGGGCGGAATGGTGGAATTGCTGCTGAACAATACGAAGGCATCCGGCAAACGCGTCGATGGAACGGTCCGGGCAGACTTCACGCCTGTCACGGTGGGAAACGTAACGGAATACGTTTCCGAGTTACCGGCTGAAGGCGACACCGAGGTCTGGGAAATCGTGAACCTGACCACCGACGCCCATCCGATCCACACGCACTTGACGCAGGTGCAGGTGCTCAATCGCCAAAGGATCCATCTGAACGAATACAACAAGGCCTACGCAGGGGCCTTCTCCGGTGGCGCCGTTGTCTTTGGCGCTGGTCCCCCCTTGAAGTATGAACCTTCCGTTGTGTCTGGAATGAAATACGGAGGGAATCCGAATATCCAGCTCTATCTGCAGGGCCCCGTCCATCCTCCAGAAGCCAACGAAGCCGGATGGAAAGATACGGTGATCATGTATCCGGGCCAAGTCACGCGCCTTGCCGTGCGCTTCGCACCGACTGACGCGGCAGTCGGCGTGGCCGGACACTATTCTTTTGATCCAGATGCCGGTGCGCATGGGTTCGTCTGGCACTGTCACATCCTCGACCATGAGGACAATGACATGATGCGGCCGGCTCGAATCACAGCCGCCAGAGGTGCAACCAGAACGTACGTGATGGGTGTCGATTACTAGAAGTGAACCAGCTCATGACCAACAGGGGAAAACATTCCGAGCATGAGCTTC
>CAZOHW010000562.1:0-2418 GCA_964579525.1 uncultured Nitrospira sp.
CTACTTTCCCGACGACCTGACAGACCGTGTCTATGCCGGTGGTCTCTACTCTTCAATGGGTCTGCGCCGAGTTCGAAACCAGCATGATTTCATCTTTCGTCACGGTGGTTCTGAGTTGATGCTCGACCCGTTGCCGACACAGGGCGGATACGCTGCGACCTTCCCCATCGCTCTACACCTCCCCTAAGATAATCCTGTTATCCTTCTCGTCTCTCCCCTCTTGACTCCGTTGGCAGGCAGGAGCCATGCTACATTTATCCCGGAGGGACCTATGATACCGGGGTAATCGCTTCTTCTTCACTGACGACGTCTTTTTTTCCTTTCTCCATTCTAGTCTTGTGTTTTGAGCTTCCTCGGAGGGATGAACTTTGTCCCATCATCAAACAAGGAGGTGCGGACCATGAAACCTTCTGACATCTTCTTTACAACTTTTCTTGGCAGTCTGTTAGCTAGCTCCCTGGTGCTCGCGAACCCAGCCATGTTACCGAAACATCCCGGCTACCCCATGAGCGAAACTGTTGATCCGGTACAAGGACAATCGCTGGCAAACGACCTGGGGCAAGTCATTATGAAACACGACGAGGCGCTCACCAATGCCGCCATTATCGACGAAAGTCATTCACAGCAAGCCCTCATGTTCAATCAGAACGATGAGCGGTTGATCGAGAAGCCAGGAGCGGGACTGCTGCCGAAGGTACAAGGCCCAAACATCACGATCGAGCCACCGGTCAAAGAAGGGACAAAGATCGGTGCGGCACCGTAATAGTCATCGTAGCTGCGAACAATGCGTGATCTATAGGTGCAATGTTGCGTTTCTGAAAAGCACCGGCGTGAGCGGTAGTCTCACGCCGGTGCTTTCGCAATGTAAAATCAAGAACTGATCCTATATTTTCTAAAAGCACGAGCTGTATTTCGATGCGGAGGTTCCGCTGTGTTCGCACATCCTTCTACGCCAAGGCTTCGTCTGGTGGTTGGGTCGTATCTGGAGAACCAGACAGTCTTGGTTCAGGCGCAGAACGCACCGCTTCGGCTTTTGAAGGAGATGAGGCAAAGAGATGTACCGTCGAGCCGGCTCCAGTTGCGACTGATTCCGCTCTCTGTTTCTCTGCTCGATCTACCTGCTCTGCAGTGGGAGCAGCATGGGCGTCCTTGATGAGTTGCTCAAGCGCGATCGAGACGGCCAACAGGCCTTTGGCAGCGGGAGACTCAGGGGAAGCTTCAATAATCGGCAGAAAATTTCGGACCGCGTGGCTCACGGCAGGATCCTCAGGGATTTCACCCAGGAGGCGAAGATCACCCCCAACATAGTCCTGTAAGATCTTGCGCAAATATAGCACGTTGACCTGCGAACGGCCTGCAACACGATTGATGATAAGACCCGGACGAAACGACCGCACCGCCGCAGCAGCCACATCACGCCCCTCGGCATCTGTGGCGCCGGCCACCTCCATTACCTCCTCGATACTTGTGAAATCCCGGTTGGACAGAACGTCTGACAATGGACTGCGCGCAAGGAAGCAGGACAATACGCGGCGAATCGCCGCCAATTTAATGAATCGATAGAGATCCAGCACCGATGTCGGCTCTGGAGTGGCCACGGCCGCATGGATGTCGGCCATCAGGAAAAAATCGAGCGAGTGATAGGTAGTCCCGGCCCCGATGTCGATCACCACGACATCTGCCTTGAGCTCCTGAAACTGCTTCATCAGCCGCTTCTTGCGGGCATAGACCATGTTGGCCGTGGCCAATGTCTCACCAGTCCCCGCGATCAGGCGAAGAGTGGGATGAAATATGACAGGGATCGCCACATCTTCGAGCTTATTGACCTTTTTATTGAGAAAATCCGTCAGCGTGACTGATGGGTTCAATTGGCCAAACATGATATGGGCATCAGCTCCGCCTACATCGAGGTCCGCCAGAATGACCTGTCGCCCGTGTTTCGCCAGTGCCAACGCCAGATTCGTCGACACCACACTCTTCCCCACACCGCCCTTCCCCGATGCCACCGAAATGAGGGTTGCCATAGTTTCAACCAATTCGTTAGAGGGAGATTGCTCAGAACACTGTATGGATTCAATTACGTAAGGCGATACCGTCATTGTACGGCTTGACCGCCAAAAGAAAAGCAAAATATAGGATCAATACATGTAGCTTTCATCAACCTGACAGTCAATTCGATCGATCTGTGCTATCCTCCTTCAGCAGGACTCATGACATATTGTCTCAGCGTTTCGACGTGAGCATGCGCAAGGCCAAGATCGTCTGTACCATCGGACCGGCGAGTCATTCACCAGCCATGCTCAATCGGCTGATCGAGAGCGGCATGAATGCCGCTCGGCTGAATTTTTCCCACGGTACTCACGACTCCCATGCTCAGGCGATCACAGCCATTCGTCGCGCTGCCGCGCAGCATGAAAC
>CAZOHW010000563.1:0-2411 GCA_964579525.1 uncultured Nitrospira sp.
CGGTAAAACATCATGAGTGAGGAAACCTACAGCGGCATTGCGATAGTTGGGATGGCGGGACGGTTCCCCGGCGCAGACAGCATCGAAGAGTTTTGGGCGAACCTCCTAGCGGGCAAGGAAAGTATTTCTTTCTTCACCGATGCGGAGCTGATCGAATCAGGGTTGGACCCCGCTGAGCTTCGGCGCCGCGGTCATTACGTTCCCGCGCGAGGTTTGCTCAAAGACGCCGATTGCTTCGACGCCACATTTTTCGGTGTGCATCCGAAGGAAGCGGAGGTCATTGATCCCCAGCATCGAGTATTTCTTGAAACTTGTTGGGTTGCTCTAGAGCGGGCGGGGTATGCTCCCAATCGTATGTCCGGAGCCGTGGGGGTTTTTGGTGGAGCTACGTTCAACACCTACTTTCAGCAGGTATTGCAGCAGCGACCAGACCTCACCGAATTAATCGGCGCCGAATTGGTCATGTTCGGCAACGAGAAGGACTACATGGCCACGCGCGTCGCCTATAAGCTTGGCCTCAAAGGACCGGCATTGAACATCAGTACCGCTTGTTCTACATCCCTTGTGGCGGTTTGTCAGGCCTGTCGTTCCTTGCTCACCTATGAGTCCGATGTGGCATTGGCCGGCGGTGTTTCGGTCACCGTTCCTCAGAAGCGAGGCTATTACTTCGAGGAAGGCTACATTGGGTCGCCGGATGGCCATACCCGAACGTTTGATGAAAAGGGTGCTGGGACCGTGTTCAGCAACGCCGTGGCCGTCGTCGTTCTAAAACGACTGGAAGATGCTGTCAGAGACCATGATCAGATCTATGCTGTAATCAAGGGGGCGGCGCTCAATAACGATGGATCTCAGCGAGTCAGCTTTGGCGCACCTGGCATCGAGGGGCAGTCTGAAGCCATTGCAATGGCGCACGCCCTTGCCGAAGTAGACCCAGCGACCATTACATATGTTGAAGCGCATGGAACAGCCACACCGTTAGGCGATCCGATAGAAGTGGCTGCGCTCACCAAAGCATTTCGATTGGCGACTGATGCCAAACAGTTCTGTGGAATTGGATCCGTGAAGTCGAACATCGGACATGTCGATGCGGCGGCTGGCGTAGCGGGGCTGATCAAGGTTGCGCTCGCGCTGAGGCATAAGGTGATTCCGGCCAGTCTGCATTTTGAAAAGCCCAATCCAAAAATCGATCTGGCGAACAGCCCATTTTTTGTCAATGCCAAATTGCAGGATTGGAAGGTGCCGTCGGGCATACCCCGGCGTGCTGGGGTCAGCTCGTTTGGTTCCGGCGGAACGAATGCCCATGTCGTGGTAGAGGAAGCTCCGGAATTGCCGCCTTCTGGACCGTCTCGTCTTTGGCAACTGTTGCCGATTTCTGCGAAGACCCCGGACGCACTCGATCGCGCGACGGCGAACCTTGCGGTGTATCTGAAGAAGATCGCCGATGACCGTGGAAATGAGAGCGTGGCGAAAGAGCTTGCGGATACGGCCTTCACTTTGCAAACCGGACGCGGTGAATTCATCCATCGGCGAATCGTCGCCTGTCAGGATCCGGCTGACGGTGCGGCAGTTCTTGAAGCGGGGGATCCTAAGCGGGTCTTTACGCATCAACAAGATGTCCGAGATGCGGCGGTGGTGTTCATGTTTCCTGGACAGGGTGCGCAATACCCTGGCATGGGAGCGGACTTGTACCGCACGGAGTCTCTATTCCGGGCGGAAGTCGATCGTTGTGCCGATGTGCTCCACCCGATCCTGCATGACGATATCCGGCGCATCATGTTTCCTATTTCGGGAAGTGAGAAGGAATCTGATGCGCTATTGACTCAGACCAAGTTTACTCAGCCGGCCTTGTTCGTGATCGAATATGCCTTGGCCAGACTGTGGATGTCATGGGGGATTCAACCGAAGGCCATGATTGGGCACAGTGTAGGTGAATATGTTGCTGGATGTCTGGCCGGCGTGTTTTCCCTCGGCGATGCCCTCACACTGGTCGCACGACGCGGGGCATTGGTGCAAGCCCAACCGGGTGGGGCCATGCTTGCCATCCGGTTGCCTGAACAAGACGTGCTCCCATTGCTGCCGAACGATACGTCAATAGCCGCCATCAATTCGCCGGCGCTCTGTGTTGCGTCTGGCCCCCATGAATCGATTGCGCGATTGGAAATGCAGCTGGAGACCAAAGGAGTCAAGGCCAAGCGTCTCCATACGTCCCATGCATTCCACTCCGCCATGATGGAACCGGTGCTCGAGCCCTTTACCGTGCTGCTGCGGAACGTTCGGCTGGGAGTTCCCGCGATTCCCTATGTATCGAACGTGTCAGCTCAATGGATTACTGCGCAGGACGCACAGGCTCCTGAATATTGGGCTGGCCATGTACGGCAGACGGTGCGGTTCGCGGATGGTGTGGCCCAACT
>CAZOHW010000564.1:0-2407 GCA_964579525.1 uncultured Nitrospira sp.
CCGCAGGTGGGAGTAGTGGGGCATTGGCAGGGCCACTGATCACGACTGGCCTTACGTTTGTGGCGCCGGTTCCGGTGCTGATGTTGGCGTCGGCATGCTTTCTGTCTCTGTGCTTGGGCTGTATTGCTCGACTCGATCGATGGGGGCGTGAGCGGTCCGAGCATCACCAGCCAAAGCCAGGTGAGCCTTTGCAGGGGAGTTTTCTGGCAGGGGTACGCCTGACCTTTTCCTCTCCCTATTTGCTCGGGATTTGCGGCTATCTCGCCTGTTTGACCATGACGGCCACATTTCTGTATCTGGAACAGACGCGGCTGGTCTCGGAATATTTCGATCAGCCGGAAGCCCGGACGCGCCTGTTCTCTACCCTCGATTTTACGACCAATCTTCTGACCTGGTTGACTCAAATATTCGTGACGCAGCGAGTGATCAGGCGATTCGGTCTGGCTGCGCCCTTACTGTTTCTGCCTGTCGTGAGTCTCATCGGGTTTGTGGGGATTGCCTTGTGGCCGAGCCTTGTCGTCTATGTGGTCTTTTCTGTCCTGCGCAGAGTGGGAGAATATGCCCTGTCGAAACCGGCGCGCGAAGTGCTGTTCACCGTCGTCAGTCGCGAAGAAAAATACAAGGCCAAGAATTTCATCGACACAGCCATCTCGCGCGGTGGGGATGCCTCAACCGGATGGCTCGTGACGGGTGTGAAAGGGCTTGGGGCGACGACCACGCATATTGCGTTGGCGCTGGTACCATTGATGCTCGCCTGGGCTTGGCTGGCCAAGGCTCTAGCCAGTCAGGAGAAAGCGCAATCGGTATCTTCTCCACCATCATAAAAGATCAGCGTCGAGAGAGTAATTCCCACAAGTAGCTGCCCTCTGTTTACTCATCAAAAAATCGCATGCTATAGTCGCGCGGCGTTTACACAGCACGGTCGTTCATTCACACCCTGAAGCGAGACCACTATGCCGGATGTCCCAGTGAAACTGTACCTCGATAAGTTTCTGAAAGATGCTCGCAAGATGACCAAGCAATTGGCGCTTCTGACTGGCCTCGTGAAGGCCAAAGCGCTCCATACCATGGCGGATCGTGTGGCGGCGGAAGAAAAGGCGCTTCTCGATGCCAATACCAAGGATGTCGATGCAGTCGGGAAGTCGTTCGAGGGAGTTGGTACAAAAGATCAGATGAAGGCAGCCGTGGCCCGAGTGCGGATGACAGCAGACCATATCAAGGAAATCGTTGAACGACTGCATCTGATTGCGGACCTCCCGGATCCTGTTGGTATGGTTCTATCGCGAGTTGAGCGCCCAGATGGACTCCAAGTCTCCAAAGTGCGAGTGCCCATCGGCGTGATTGGGGTGATCTCTGAAAAATCTCCGCTGGTCACGGCTGAGTCCATTGCGCTCTGTCTGAAATCCGGCAATCTTTGCATCTTTCGTGGTGCCCCAGAATGGAGCTCGACTCACCAAGCTCTGAACAGGGGATTGAGAGCGGCAGCCAGTGAGAGCGGGGTACCGGACGGAGCTTGGATCATTATCGATCGGCCAGAGAAAGAAGTAGCGCTCGAATTGATGCGTTCGGGGAAGGGTCTCGATGCCCTCATCGCCCGTGGGGGACCTGGTTTACGGAAGGCGGTGTCCGAGCAGGCGAAGATGCCGGTGCTGTGCGATGACGGGGGATTCACACATGTGTACGTTGACGAAGAGACCGATATACCGATGGCGCAGAATTTGGTGATCAATTCCAAAGTGCAACTGGCGGGAGCGACCAATGCCTTGGATACGTTGCTGGTGCAGCAGGTAATTGGCCGGCAGTTTCTCCCGCCGTTGATCAATCGGCTACTGGACCAGTTCAAGGTCGAGGTGCGGGGCTGTCCGAAGACGGTTGCGCTGATGGGACAAATGGCTATGACGGGCCATACCTCGATCGTACCGGCGACAGGCGCCGATTGGCGGACACAGTTCCAAGGTCCGATCCTCGCGGTGAAGATGGTGGCAAACCTCGAGGAAGCCATCACCCATATCGCAGAGTATGGCCCCTGTCTGACAGCCGTCATTGCCACGACCAGCTACGAGTCTGCGATGCGGTTTACGCGTGAGGTTGAGGCGAGCGCCGTCTTTGTGAACGCCTCATCACGGCTTCATGCCGGAGATAGTTTCGGTCTGGGGAACGATATCGGGCTCAGTGGGGCCAGGCTCCATGCCAAGGGACCGATCGGGATCGAGCAACTGACGTGTGAAAAATATGTGGCGTTTGGATCGGGGCAGCTTCGCTTGCCGCATCCGGTACCTGAGGCGTACTTTGACGCCATCATGCTGAAGCGACCATAGACGCCTACTGAAAACGTTCCCCAGCTTCGTTCCTCAGTCGCTCGAACCAATCAACGTACCTCACCACGTATGCCTCATGGCCTTCACTC
>CAZOHW010000565.1:0-2390 GCA_964579525.1 uncultured Nitrospira sp.
TGTGACCCGTCTCGACGGATCGGTACGCAATCAATTGTTACAGGCCACTAGTGTTTGCAGGAGTGAACCAAAAGCAGCCTGCTGAGCACCGCCGCCCACCTGTGACTAAGTCACCACTCAATAGCACTACATATTCGTCAGCAGGGTGCGTATGGGGAGGGATGCGCGATCCAGCTTTCATTCTTAAACGATGAATGGATCCCGATGGCACCGGCTCAGCCAGTGGAGCCCAGCTGCTCCCTGGCAAGAAGTCGATCGCTGAGAAGGCTTGATCCGATAGGTCTTTAAATGTTTGTGCCACTGAACACCTCCAGAGTGATCTAACTTTTAAGTGAGCTGCGGGGGCCATATCGTTCAGTAGCGGCTTATCCCAGCAGTCTTCTTATTCCTTCATACCGAATTTTCGATATGTCAACGAAACCTCATAAGACCGTTGCCTGGCGGTCCATCTCCCCCATTAATCGGCAACCTATTCGGGGAATTCCCCAATCTTGCCGAACCATGTGCAGACGCTATCTTCAAGTTATGGATACCATGTCAAATACAACCATCGAGAAACCCTGCTGTCCCGAGCAGTTCTTTTAGGCGATCTTCAGACATTAGGGCGGCACAGCTACTGCCTCTGCCTCAAAGGAATAAATAGCCTAGACGCATCCTTCCAATGCCAGGAGGGCGCGCTTTTTCGTCAAGCCTCCGGCATAGCCGGTGAGCGAGCCGTTCGAACCGACAATACGGTGGCAAGGCACGATGATGCCGAGTGGATTACGTCCCGTGGCGGCGCCGGCCGCTCGTGCGCTACCGGGGTACCCTGCGCGCGCTGCGAGTTGACCATATGCGATGGTGTGACCGAAGGGAACACCCGCAATCGCCTTCCATATCGCTCGCTGGAACGGCGTGCCTTGGGGTGCAATTTTGACCGTAAACCGCTTCCGTTGGCCATCGAAATATTCTGATAATTCACGCTTTGCCTGGGAGATCGGTGCATGCGTGTCGGCTCGTTTCCAATCCTTATCGATGCGAGGGTGATACTTCTGCCCGGCAAAATAGACGCCGGTCAACGCGTGGTGATCTGCAACCAACAACATACGTCCACGGGGACTGTGATAATAGTCGTAGTACAACATGATTACTCCTTGGTGAGTGAATGCCAGAGCTGCATCACGGCATACGCGCGCCACGGTCGCCAGGCTTTCCCGGCTTCGAGCACGCGGCGCGCATCGTGCTCCTTCAGCGCCTTCATGACGCCGAGGTCGGTATGAGGAAATGCATCCGGCCATGCCAGCGCCCGCATGGCGATGTACTGAGCCGTCCACTCTCCCACGCCGGGTAGCAAACGTAACCGTTCCAATGTCGTATCAAGATTCGTGTGAGTCGCCAGGGTAAGATCGCCGTCCGCTACCGCGCGCGCAAGTGCGATCACTGTGCGTGCGCGCGCCGCCGGGATGCCCAGTCGTGCGATGAGGCCGACCGTCACGTCGGCCACGCGGGCCGCAGAGGGGAATACCGTCGTCAGCGTTTCAAACGGTGTCTCGATCGGATCCCCGAACGTGGCAGCCAAGCGCCCAGCGATAGTCCGCGCCGCTGCAACACTTACTTGTTGCCCAACGATCGCGCGTACCGCAACTTCGAATCCGTCGAACGCACCAGGGACGCGTATACCGGGACGGCGCTGTGCCAACTCCCCCAATACCCCTGCCACTTCTGTGGGATTACAGGACAGATCCATGAGTGCCTTGATACGTGCAAGCAATGGTGGGAGGGCCCGAGCTAGTGATGAAGAGACAGCGACCTGCAGCGCAGGCTTTTTCGGCGACAATCTGATCTCGATCCATCCCACATGGTCCTTGCCCGGCGATGTGACACGCACCGTGCGGCGATAGCAAGAACCATCAAACATTTCGATACCGGCAATCGCCCGTGCCCCGAGAAATGCCCCCATCGCCGGCCAATCGTAGGGTGGACGGAAGCTCAGTTCGAAGTTGAAGCTGTCGGTGACAGGCTCAGCATCACCGTTCCGATGCCGCCGTAACTGTCCTGGTTGCAGGCGATATCGCTGCCTGAACAGTGCGTTAAAGCGCCGCAGACTCCCAAATCCACTGGCGAAGGCGACTTCGGTGACCGGTAAACGGGTATCGGTAAGCAGGCGTTTGGCAAGCAGGAGGCGTTGCGTCTGAGCAAACTCGACGGGCGAGACACCGAATTCGGTTCCGAACGCACGGCGCAAATGCCGATCGCTGATGCCGAGGCTCGATGCAACGCCTCCCAATCCATCAGCGTCCAGTGTCCGATCCTCGATCAGGCTGGCTGCGGCTTGTGCCAGACGCCTGGTTGCATCCACACTCGCGTTGCCCGGTGCGAGCTCAGGGCGACAACGCAGACAAGGCCTGTAC
>CAZOHW010000566.1:0-2390 GCA_964579525.1 uncultured Nitrospira sp.
TTTTAAAAAGGCGAGTTTGGTGCCACGATGAGAGGTTGTTCGTTCAATGACGTCGAGCCCCAGGACAGTGGTATAAAACCGGATGGTCTCATCCAAATCGCTGACTCGCATGCGCGTGTGGAGGAGTTTTGTGACTCTCGAATTCGTCATCGGTCAATAGTCAATGGTCGCTAGAGGAACGAGTGCTGAGTTGAATTTACCATTGACCGATGACGAATGACTACCGACCTTTTTCTCTTGCCGGTCCTGCGGTCTTGCGGAGAAGCATCTCCGCGCTGCCAGGGATGAGAAAGTTGGGTATGGGGCCGATTTCCTGATAGCCGTGTTTCTTGTAGAAGGTCCTCGCTGGTGCATTGAAATCCGACACACAGGCAAAGAGGTTCTTGGTTCTCTCAAAGACGAGTTCCTCGATATACCGTAACAGGCTGCCACCGACACCCCGCTGTCGAGCCCATACGGCCACGCCCAAGAGCTCGAGATAGTCGCCCAGGAGAAACTTCTGCTTCACGATGGCGACGCCTGCTACTCGCCCATCGAGGAGGGCGATGTAGCAGTCTCGCTCTCGTGGTGTGGGACAAAAGATGCGGTTCCAATCGTCCGGACCATAGCCGAGTGTCTTCCAAGGATCGGATTCACCGAGCAGTTGGACGACAGGTTCACGGTCGTCCGACTGCATATTTCTGATAACTGGGTCCATCATTGGTGTGGGGATGTGCAGTCCAACAGCTCGCTGACTGTCATAGGCCGGAGTCCTTTCCGAGGGAGGATCTCCGATGTGAGTTGTTCGATCACTTGTCGGGTTTGTTTCCCCTTCCCATTCGCGTGAAATACGATAATGCTGCCTGGCTTAGCACGTTTTGCGATTCGCATGAGGATCTGCTCCGCAGAGAGCGTCGGGTCTGGATCCCCCGATTCGATATTCCATTGAATGAACTGCAGACCGAGCAGGTTCACGACCGCGACGGTGACATCATTATATTCACCGTACGGTGGACGAAACAGTGTCGCCTCATGGGCATAGTGCTCTTGCAACATTTTCACTGGTCTAAGGATTTCTGTTCGCTGTTCGTCGGCATCATGCATGGGAAGATGGGCATGGACGTCACCGTGCGTTCCAACTTCGAAGAAGTCCAGACCAAGTAGATGGGTGACGTCTGTATGATGCTTGGTGATCCACTTGCCGGACATAAAGAATGTGGCAGGGATGCGGTGAGTGATCAGATAGTCCATCAAGGGTCGATCGTAGCCAGATCCATTCCGCACGGGGCAGAGATCGAACGTGAGTGCCACACCCGGACATGTCGACGGACCGGACTTGATAACTTGCGCGCGGCCTTCTCCCGCGAACAACCAAGGACTTCCCATCAGCACAACGCAAGAGAATACTTTTAACAGGACGTTTCGTCGCATCGGCGCTAGTATACCTGAACGAGCGGGCAAGAATTGACCCTTTGTGTGTTCGGCTGTTACGGTGTATCCATGCAGTTGCCATCATGGGAAATCGCGCGTGTGATGGGAATTCCGATTCGCGTTCACGCCTCATGGTTTCTCGTTTTCCTCCTGGTGACCTGGACGTTATCGACCGGCTATCTCCCGGAAAGCTGGCCTGGTCTGACTCCTGTGCGGTATTGGGCCATGGGGAGTATCGCAGCGGTCCTGTTGTTCCTTTCTGTGCTGCTCCATGAGCTCGGCCATTCCTACGTCGCCTTGTACTATCGCATTCCAATCGAAAAAATTACGCTGTTTATTTTTGGCGGTGTGGCGCACATGCGGAAAGAAGCTCCTACCCCCCGTGCAGAATTCCTCATCGCCTTAGCTGGGCCTCTGGTAAGTTTTGTGATTGGCGGTGTGTGTTTTGTCTTTGTGGAGCTGGGGGAGGCGATCCAACAGCAGCACGGCCTCCAGGGGTGGCTCATCCTTGGTGCATTGTTGGGGTTTGTCAATCTGCAGCTCGGGCTCTTTAATATGATTCCAGGGTTTCCCCTGGATGGCGGCCGAGTGCTCCGCGCCGCCCTGTGGGCATGGGGAAACGATTTTTATCGCGCTACGAAACAAGCGGCTCTGGTTGGTCTGATCTTCGGTCTCCTGATCGGAGTAGGTGGCCTTCTTACAATGTATGGAGCGGTGAATGATGGGTTGCCTCCGTCTATAGTCTCCAATGGAGGATGGGTCTTGGTCATCGGCCTGTTTCTTTTTGCCGCTGCGCTCGCCAGCCGTCGTCAGGCCATCATTCGCGAGTCGCTGGCCGCGATTCCTGTTCGGGAGTTGATGGGAACAAGCGTCACATCGATTCCTTCCCACTGCACATTGGATGAGGCCGTGAATCGGTACTTTCAATCATACGGCTACGGCGGCTTTCCGGTCTTGGAGGATGGGCGGCTGGTCGGACT
>CAZOHW010000567.1:0-2365 GCA_964579525.1 uncultured Nitrospira sp.
GCCATGAAGCGTTCACCTCGATGCGGGCTCGTGGTGCCAAGGTGACCGACATCGTGATTTTGGTTGTGGCAGCCGATGATGGGGTGATGCCGCAAACCATAGAAGCGATTCATCATGCCAAAGCAGCCGGAGTGCCGCTCATTGTGGCCATGAACAAGATTGATAAGCCCACCGCCAACCCAGATCGTGTCAGAAATGCGCTTTCTGAGCACGGGCTGATTTCAGAAGCCTGGGGGGGCGATACTATTATGGTGGAAGTCTCCGCCAAGCAAAAAACGGGACTTGATAACCTGCTCGAAATGATTTTGCTCCAGGCGGAGGTGCTTGAACTCAAGGCTGATCCACACAGGCAGGCAAAAGGCACCGTCATCGAGGCCAAGATTGAACGGGGGAGAGGACCTGTTGCGACGGTCTTGGTGCAGAATGGCACATTGAAAGTCGGAGACGCGTACGTCGTCGGCTCCTTCAGCGGACGTGTGAGAGCCTTGATCAATGATCGGGGTGAAAAGAGCCGACAAGCGGGACCCTCTATTCCGGTAGAGGTCATCGGGCTTCCCGGTGTTCCAGCGGCTGGAGACCTATTCTATGTGGTCTCCGACGAGCGAGTGGCACGGGAAATCGCAGAGGAGCGGGCTCAAAAGCGGAGAGCGGCAGAATTGGGAGGTTCAGCAAAAGTCTCGCTCGACGATCTCTTTGCGAAGATCCAAGAAGGCTCGATGAAGGAATTGGCCATCGTTATCAAGGCCGATGTGCAAGGGTCATCCGAAGCCTTGGCTGGAGCGGTCGAAAAACTCTCAACCGATGCCGTGAAGCTACGGGTCATTCACAATGCGGTCGGAGGGATCATGGAATCTGATGTATTGCTGGCTGCCGCCTCGCGCGCCATCATCATCGGCTTCAACATCAGGCCAGAGCCAAAGGCGACGGCACTTGCTGAACAGCAAGGAGTGGACATCAGGCTCTATACCATCATCTACGATGCCATTGCAGACATTAAGGCGGCCATGGAAGGGCTTCTTGAACCAACCTTGAAGGAGCGTGTGTTGGGTCGCGCTGAAGTTCGGCAGGTCTTTACCATTCCAAAGGTCGGGGTGGTCGCGGGATCGTATGTGATCGATGGGACGATTGCTCGTTCAAGCGCCGGGGTGCGAGTCATTCGCGACAGCGTCGTCGTTTATCAGGGTAAGCTCGGATCGTTGCGACGGTTCAAGGACGATGTGCGTGAAGTTCAGCAAGGGTATGAATGCGGGTTAAGCGTTGAGAATTTCAACGACGTGAAAGCCGGCGATATCGTCGAGGCATACGCGATCGATAAGATCGCAGCCAAGCTGTAGAGGCCTGGTGTCGTTCTACCGGCGGTGTTCGAAGGAAGTTGGTACGTTCGATAGATTCCAATGGGTGACGATAGTGGGAGCTGAGGTGGGTGCGAGGTAGGTGGTAGAGCATGGTGGTGGGTGTCTACACGGTTGAATTATTCATCGCGGAAAGCCAGTCACTGAAGGACAAGCGACAAGTTTTGCACAGTTTGAAAGATCGGCTTCGTGAAAAGTTCAATCTCTCTGTTGCCGAAGTAGATGGACAGGATCTGTGGCAGAAAGCGGTGGTTGGGATGGCCTGCGTGGCGAATGAGAGTCGCCACGTCCAGCAGGTGCTCGAACAGGCGTTGAATGTGATCAAAGGCATGCCTGCTGTCGAAATAGTTCGGACTCAGCTCGAGTTGCTTTAGTGATCTCAAGGTGACCATCAGTAAGGTTCAATCACATCGATGTCAAAGACAACCTATAAAAGGGCTGATCGTGTAGCCGATCAGATTCGGATGGAAGTCGCCGATATCCTCATGCGAAAGATCAAGGATCCACGGGTGCATGGGGTGACGGTCACGGACGTTGAGCTGACTGGTGATTTACGCATAGCGTATGTGTTTGTCACGAGCATGGAGCAAGGTCAAGCGGAACAAGATATATTTGCGGGGCTCACCAAAGCCAGTGGGTTTGTCCGTGCGGAGCTAGGGCGACGCCTCACACTTCGGTATCTTCCTGAGATCATTTTCAAGAAAGATATCAGCGGCCAACGTGGCGATCGCATTCTTGAGTTGTTGGATGGTCTCCACGCTGGTCAGGTATCGGAGGAAGGGCAAGATTCCAGAATTTCAGCGGAGAAGGGATCAGAGTCCTAGCCCTATGGGTACCATTGACATGAAACTCTCCCATGACGAAGGAGCGGAAGGCGTTCTCATTGTTCGTAAAGAAACTGGATGGACATCTCACGATGTGGTCGCGAAGGTGCGTCGACTCTTGGGGATACAAAAAGTCGGCCATGCCGGTACATTAGATCCAGCTGCCACCGGCGTGTTGCCTGTTCTTAT
>CAZOHW010000568.1:0-2361 GCA_964579525.1 uncultured Nitrospira sp.
GGCTTGTTGTGCTCCGGTTGGAGCCGGAGGTGCAGCTGCGATAGACATGGTTTCAACAGTCTGGAGCGCTGTCAGCCATCGGCCTTTCATAAAATCATCCCTGGATAGCTCGATGCCTTTTCCATAGTGATGGAGGTAGTCAACCAGCGGTTGTTCGTCGACAAAGTTGTATCGCCGTACATAGACCATGGGGATCTGCAAAGTAACAGCTTCGACCAATGTGCCATAGCCTGGTTTTGTCAAAATAATATCGACGGAAGCGAGTAATGCTCTAAATGAGAAGGGGATGGAACGTGTCGAGACGCATCGTGTGCTCGTGGCAGGAACTGGACCATCAAACAGAAAACGATACCCAGTGAACGATTCCAACATATCAAAAGGAAGTATGGTCAGAGGAATTCCACCGAATCCAATAAGTGCCGTCCGTTCTCCTGGGGCAAGCTCCAAGATCTGGGCGAGTTGCTGCCGTGCCTGAACTGCCGGTTCAGCGATCGGCTGAAGAGTGATTTGGTGCAAAAAGCTCTCTATTGTCGGTGCTGGAGTGATACGAAGCGCGAGATCGGCTTTCGCATAGTGTTGTCGAATTGCTTGAATGATGGTGTGGTGGTCGATCCATGGAGGGGCCGGATATTCCGACAGCACAAGGTCCCAGGTGAAATTGACGAGTGCAACGGAAGGAATCGCCGCCTCTTTTCCCGCAGCCAGAGCCAAGTATGGAGTATCGGCAAGGATCAGGCTGGGCTGAGCAGCACGCATCGCGCCGACCTCGGTCTGCAGTCGTTCATCCCACGAGCTATGAAAGT
Source organism: uncultured Nitrospira sp. (assembly GCA_964579525.1). Classification (GTDB taxonomy): domain Bacteria; phylum Nitrospirota; class Nitrospiria; order Nitrospirales; family Nitrospiraceae; genus Nitrospira_D. The sequence continues at coordinate 804 of CAZOHW010000568.1, forward strand.
GGTGATGGTTGCGCCAGGTTGTTTCTATATCGATCGTGAGTGGGTCGGTTTGGACACAGCCAACGTCCTGCTGGACAGGCTGGATTTCCCAGGGAATGACGAGGCGGTCTGTAAAAAAAGAGGGAGGGACAGTGGTTCGAAGCAACACCCGTAAGTCAGGAACAAGACGGCCCAATGAGTTGAGCACTGGGACCACTTGCGCCGCGTGGCCAAACCCATGTGCTGAAATCGCAGCCCAGATCAACGGACTTCGCATACTCATATATAATCAACGAGTTATGAACCACTTACTAGTGATTTGCTACGATCTCGACGGTTTTTTGTTCTCAGTTCGACCAAGTCGAGCAACTGGGGGATGGGGAGCTTGGAAAGGGAAGACTGTTGTGCCTGAAGATTGAGTTCCAAGTAAAAGTCGGCGGTCGTCTTGATATTGGCATGGCCCAGCGTCTCAGACACGGCCTTGAGGTTATCTCCGGCTTCCATGCGGTGGGTACCATGACTGTGCCGGAACCGGTGACTACTCACCTTAAAGCCGACCTTTTTGCTGATCGATTCATAATAACTCTTGATGCCGTGCGCATGCATGGCGATGCCGTTTCGTCCGACCACATAGGCGTTGCCTGTCGTCAACGGTTCTAGCGCATCGAGGATCTGAGTAATGGCTGGTGTGAGCGCGATCACCTTCGGCTTGTTCTCTTTGTTCGTTTCCACATTGATATAGCCTTGCACTCGGCGGACATCCGTCTTCTTAAGTCGACACACTTCCTGCAGACGGAGGCCGGTCGCATAGAACAGCAAGGTTACCAACTGCCAGAAGGGCTTCTTGATGGCCTTCAGCACAATCGGCAGCTGCTCTTGATCCAGGCGCTTGGGGCGTTTCCGAATCACCTTGGCTCGCGTGAGATGGCGGAAGGGATTCTCCGGCAGCCACTTCCAGGACACAGCGCGGTTCCCAATTGCTTTCAATGTGGCGCGGCGACTGTTCCACGTATAGGGCGAGAGCTTGCGTTTTTGCGCCGATTCAAAGTCGCTGATCCATGACTCGGTGAGATCCGACACTCGGACGGTCTCTCCTCGAAACACGAGGACGGATTTCAAGGCCCAGTATTCCGCCTGTGTCCAAGTATGCGGCGAGACAATGTGCTCTCCTTGGACCTTCTGCTGATAGCGATCCAAGAATTCCTGTAGGGTCCATGACACCAACGGGCTCGTGACAGGACGGAGACCGAGGGCCGTGCGGGCCTTGTCCTGTTGGATCTCTTTGTCCTTCGCCCGCTGATATTCCTTCGCCCGTTCTAGGGACTTAGTGCGGAGCGATACGCAATGTTGACGGTGGCCGCTCTCATGCTGGGGGCATCCCGGCGCACAATACCAGGAGAGAAAGTACCCGGTCGGTCGTCGATAAACGGTGCTCATGTGCCAGTCTGCTGGAACAATTTGGCCATGGCTTTGAACTGCCGGACGTGGTTGGGGGCGTCTTTCTCTGCGGCACGAAGCACAGTCTCTGTGGGGATATGCAGAAACGTGGAAATCGCGAGGTAGTGCTTCCACGGCACGA
>CAZOHW010000569.1:0-2354 GCA_964579525.1 uncultured Nitrospira sp.
GCGTGCGGTGCATGCTCAATAGAGTGGTGCCTGCGGGTCCCATTGCAACCCAGCAAGATCCGGGTCTTCGCCATCTTGAGTCGGGCGGTCAGCCTTGTTGGCCTTGCGCTCTGCGCGGCGCGCTTCCTTGTCCCGCTGCTTTTGCTGACGGGCTTTCTCGCGGTCTCGCTTCGCGGCTGTCGTTTTGCCTGGTCCTCCGATGATGCCCTCCTTTCGAGCGCGGTGTGCCTCGGTAGCGTTTACGACGACGCGGCACCACGCTTGCGGGTTGGGGCCGACTTCTTGGACGCTGGCTTAACGTGTCCGTCTTTCTGGTGCGAGCGGGAGACGGTATCCGGACTCAGCCCCTGACTGGCAGCTGACGTAATCTGGCGGCGGATGTCATCGATCGACAGCGCCCTTGGAGACTGTGCTGGATCCTCCAGCCCCAGCCTCTCCCAACGAACCTTGGTGCGAAGACTGGCCTGTTTCCGGCGGTGTGGGGCTTTGGTCCCCCATGATGTCTTCATGGCATCTCCTTCTTCACAGGTTGAACCATTTCACATGGACGGCGAATGTCCGGCACTCCACTAACGCAACTTGGCAAGGGACGGCGATACCCTGCCTGCGGCCGTCACAAACCGATCGTTCGGGAAGACGGCTCGGAGTCGGTCGGTCACGGATCGACGATACAACTCAGATTCCCGACTGAGCAGAACGAGGTCGTTATTGTCGAGTACGATGTTGAGATGATCTTCCGATACCAATAACCGGGTACTGTCTCCGACCTTGACACGATACTGGGTTCGCCCATCCGGGTTTCGCTCGGAACCGGACACCAGTTCGGTCAACCCATCTACTGTGCCTTCGTAGGATTCAGATCGATGGCGCACCCGTGTGCCATCCGGTATTCGGACCCACTGTGGGACCGAGGGAACCCAGTCATGTTTTGTTGCATTCATGCAGCAATCTCCCAACAGAACGAATCATTGTCATACGCACGGACACTGAAGGCGCATCGGTCACCGTAAACCATTACCCCGAGTGGTGCCTGCTTCAAAAGGCCTTGGCGAACCGGAGTGCCCAGGGACTGATCAATTCAATCGCGCGGGGAACAGAACGGGGAAGGAAGAGCGCGAGGATCAGAATTTCAATAACGGGAGTGTACCATATGGCCGGACAGATTGCGAACAAGGAAGGGCCGGATTAGAGACGCTCACTGTGACCGGTCGATTGAGCCGTCGACTGCTAGCTCCCCACAGTTTGTGGCCCAGGCCAGATCAGGTACGGCGGCTTCTTCATTGCGACAGTCGCATGAGGATAGAGGCGCAGGGTGTACCGATAGGCCTGTTCCTGCGCAGATAAGAAGGTGGTAGAAAGAAGATTGCTTGCGATACTATGAAAGTCCATGCGGTTGCCCGTCTCAACGACATTATAAACAGAGCACGAAAAGTCTCCATCCTTCGAATATTCCGTGCTGATGGCCAAGTAGGATCCATCCGAAAATGTCATCAACGGCTCCACGTTCATACGGCCCATTCAGGTTCCTTTCGGTTCAACAATCCCTTGCGCATCTGCAAGGTTGTTCTGCGTGGTCTCACACTTCGATATCCATGACGGCTCCAGAAGTCAACGTGAGTTTTTCCGCAGCCTGCTAGACGCCGAAGAAAGGCGAAGGAAGATGAACGCAGTAGACAATGGGTAGGGATAGCACACCGTTCTTGCAATAGCAAACATGTGAGGATGCCATATGACGTCTGGAGTACCCGGCAATGTCTTCCGACCGTAATGATAAAGAACACACCGTTTGTGCAGACGTTCTTGGCCGATTGTTTTATGTGTTTATGAGGGAGTGTGAGAGCCGCCGAAGCCGGCAGGGGGAGCGACTTCGGCGGAATACCTTACGGTGAAGAGTGATGAGAAACCCTGCTATTACAGAATGTCACACCGCTACGCCACTCAACCCATGAACCCTCCACTCATCAAGGCAAAAACCACGATCCCGATGAAAAAGGCTGCATACAGGTACGCCCACATGGGCTCAGATTTTAACTCGTCGAGAATGTGTACCTCACGCATAATCCACCTCCTGGCTTGAAAGGTCTCCTTCCTTGAAAAGGGGTACCTGGACCATCCTTTGAACTTGGCCGTATTCTAGAAAACGAAAGACTCCTATGCTAACACCCGGAGGATTGAATTCTTGCTTCCATCGACGGAGTGAGAGCAGATGAATGCTGGTTAACTGAGCACGACGATAGGTGAGGATGGCTTCCTCGCGTCCATCAACGAACCGTTTTTGATAGATGTGATGCAAGTGGGTTTAGACTGTCTCAATGGGAACGCAGAGTTGGTCAGGGATTTCGTTGTTGCTTCGT
>CAZOHW010000570.1:0-2349 GCA_964579525.1 uncultured Nitrospira sp.
ACGTACCCTCGAGGTAAACATTGGCAACGATGGCGGGGCCGCCGTGGCCTGGTCCGCACACGCACATCATATTCAGATCGTATTTTTTGATGATTCGGTTCAAATGGGCATAGAGAAAATTTAAGCCCGGTGTCGTTCCCCAATGGCCGAGCAATCGCGGTTTGATGTGCTTGAGTTGCAACGGCACCCGAAGCAGCGGATTGTCGAGCAGATAGATTTGTCCTACGGACAGATAATTTGCTGCCCTCCAATAGGCATCGATCGATTGTACTTCGGTGCTGGTCAGCGCCTGTTCCGCAACGTCGTTGACCGCTCGAGCGTCACTTTTCAATCCGGAATCCATTGTCTTTCCACCAACGCCAACCGCCTTCAAGTTCCATGACTGGATAGCCTTTCCCGGAGAACTCCACGGCTGCCGTTGCTGCAAGATGACACACCATGGAATAGCAATACAGGACATTGGTTTTGTCCTTGAGTAATCCTTGAGGGGAATGCCATTGGTCTTTCGGTACATTAACCGCTCCAGGAATATGCCCCTCGGCATAATCATCGGCCGCTCGCACGTCGATAACGTTGACTTCCTTATTCTTCATCATCCGCTCGAGGTCAACCGGGCCGGTGGTAAAGGCCATTTTGGATTCGAAGAACTGTTGTGCCCTCGCAGGATCTTGCACAGAGATGTGGGTCGCCATACGGTCCTCCTTCGCACGTTCATATATGATTGAGAGTCCCGGATAAACAATTCGCGTAGTATCGCCGCTTATCGCCGGATTGTGTCCCCCTTACAGGATCATCCTGCAGAATCTGGAGTTCATCCTTCTCGTTTTCCGTGATAGAGACTCAGTTGAATCCAGCCCCACCGGGCCCGCTGACGATGACGCGACCTATCGATCAGAGACAATCCTATAATGGCTAAACCGATCAGACTGCTGCGCACTCCGATATGGAAAGGATGGTAGTGCAACATCGGCGGCGCGAGCATGAGCCAGGTCCCCAAGATGACATTGAACCATCGAAACATTCGAGTTGTTTCTATGGAGGCGATGAGCGCCATGCTTGCCACAAGCGCGCCGGTGAACAGATTGATCAGCCGTTCCGGTCCTTCGTATCCCATGACCGCTGGAGAAATCATGAGCCAGAGACCGAGCACCATCACCAAGAGGTGATTCCAGATGGTATCGATCGGTCTCAACACTGTTCCCCTCCTCAAGAAAGACGAGGGCGACGTTAGAAATCATGCAAGCAAAATGCCGTTGCTCGTGTTTAACCTGCATCATTCATGAACGCTTCTACTGCAGCCGCCGTGAAAAATAATGCAGGTTACGGAAAGCGTTGCATCGCTGTCCTTCGACCGCCGATAGCCTTGATATGTTTCGAACGCTTCACTGAGGATGTTCTGTCTCATGCGCAAGACAGGTTGTCAGCGAGATCGGCCATACCCGCTCTATAAAAACCAGAGAGTGAGTCGACAGATATGTTCGAGTGGCCCATGGTTTGCACCATGTGGAACCGCGCAGTTGCTTCGTCCGCCGAACTTAACCCGCATGATTCATGACAGTTCGTCGCAAAACCGCCCTGCCGCGTCGTGAGACCGGCGCGCGGAACCCGGCAGTACGTCGAAGGTCTGAGGGGCGAGCTCGCCGATTATCGCAACAGCGGATCGGCGATTGCAGCAGACGAGCCATGAATCATGCGGGTTAGAAGCGGCCCTATTATTCACCATATTCATTCAACCCTACAGGTATAGAAAAGGAGGTCGTCATGGCGATGAAAGACAAACAAGAAGAACAGCAGGAGGAAGAAGGCATGGAGCAGGAATCTCAACATCCACTTGAACTGCTCAAAGAGGACCATCAAAAGGTCCAAGAGCTCTTCAGTGAATTTGAAGAAGCGGATACGATAATGCGGCACAAATTAGTGTCTCAAGCCGTTGCCATGTTGGAAGTTCATACTAAATTGGAAGAAGATTTGATCTATCCAGCTATTCGGGAGGTGGGCGAAAACGAAAAGATGATCGATGAGGCCGAAGAAGAACACCATGTGGCGACGTTGTTGATCAAAGAGCTGAAAAAAATGAAACCCAAAGACGAACGATATGTTGCCAAATTTCTCGTCCTCAGTGAATTAGTGAAACACCATATTGAGAAAGAGGAGAATGAGACCTTTCCAGCCGCGGAACAAGCAGATATCGATTGGGAGGAAATCGGTCAGGAAGCGATGAAAATGCGGGAGAAACTGATGCGAAAGTATAAATTGGAGCAGAGAGATGCTGTAGTGCTCCCCATTTATCAAGCGGCCACGAACTGAGTGCTGTGGCTGAGATGTTGTTGTCCGACCTGACAGGGCGTC
>CAZOHW010000571.1:0-2346 GCA_964579525.1 uncultured Nitrospira sp.
GTGCAGCTCGCCTGCATCACCATGCTCCTTAAACAATTTTGAGATAGGTTCTATTAACCAACCAATGTTATGACCGGGTTCTGACTATTGTCCGCTTTTCTCAAACTTCCCTCTGCGCTTCCGCATCAACATTATCTACGGCATAGGCACTAGCTCAAGGCTCGATGTGTAGTCGTGGTCAGTTCCGTTCACCACCGCCGCTTCAGACAAGGTATTAGCCTTCCCCCATTCGGAACAATCAATATGAACGACCTTGATGCCATTTTTCTGCGCCAGGTCGACTAGATCCCCCATGCTACCCTTGCCCTCCACCTCCTGACGATCCCAGAGCACCATGAGTGTGACGTTCGTCCCCTCCGCATCGTGGATATGCCGTTGCACCATCGCGTGCTGGAGCATCCAAACCGCATTGCGTTTCCCGATCGTATACAATGGTTTCCCCTGCAGCCACCTCGGCATTTCCATCGAATCGGAGAGGATGCTCACGATTAACTCGCTATCTGAGTCCACCGAATTGACCATGCGGCACTCAGCCTTTCTGCTCCGATAAATCTTATTGAACTTCTCTACCCAGTCTGTACCGGCCGGTCCCACATATTCGCCGATGTACTGATCTTTGGGGAGCGCAAGATAGAGCCTCGTCTTGATCCCTAAATCATCACACACTTCATGAAAGAGCAAGTCCGATCCGTTTGCACCCGAGGCCATTCCAAACAGGATATCTCCGTGCTTGGCTCGTTCTCGTTCAATCGCCTGCTGAATCACCTGTTTTGCAGCCTTCACATTATGGTGGGGGAGGAATCGCATCGGCGTGCCCGCTTGGTCACCGGTTTCTTTGACGACCAGCCTCTCCTCCATACGCAGCCCCACGAACATGATGATGTTCCCGCTTTCCTTCTTTGCCTCCTCCCGACGGATCACCTCCAATGCCGCCTTCACGTTTGCCTGCATGTCGACGGTCGGATGGCGGGGATGCTTCGTCTCCAAATCGACATAGAGCCCCAACGCCCGCCTCATTGAGACTTCCGCATATCGTGGGGCCCACAACATCGCCTCCAGATAGGATTGCGCAACCTTGTCCTTGTTCTCCGCAGTCACACAGAGGAACGCCGCCTCCATGGTTTCGAACCAAAAATCGACACGATGCTGGGCTATCAACCGCTTCCGCTCAGCATCGATCGCATAGTCAAGCGCAGCGGTCAGCTGCTCGATCTCCTCACAGAGGCTCTTCAAGGTTGCCGCCGGGTCTTCCCCTCGGTTGGCCATCAGTTTCCAGACCGCAGGAAACTCTTTCGCCAACGACACTTCCATCACTAACAGCGAGAGCGCGCTCAATCCTGCATAGGTATGGTTCAGATTGCCGCGGAACGCTTCTGCATAGGCTTCCCGTGCTTTTCGTAACAAGGGAGATCGCAAGGCTCGTTCACGGACCCCTTTCATCTTCGTGATGAAATCGGGGCAACCGGTTTCATATTTTTCCCGTACTTCTCGGAGTTGTGTGTGCCAGCTTTCAATCCATTGCGATTTTAAGTTACGCCCGATCAGACCCTGTATCTCCGCGACAACATTGACATCGGGAATATTGAGCTTTGTGACCCGCGCCAGCGCCTGTTCGGAACGCGTTCCGTCGCTGACCCTCTGATAGATCGTCGACAGAACCATATTCGCTTCAATATCGTTGGGATACCGCCTCGCGATCTCTTCCCACGTTGTGCGCGCCCCACCCATGAAGTTCAGTTCGAACTGAGCCCGACCGATCTCACGCAACGCTTCCACTTCCCAGAGAAATCCAGCGGATTCATGCGCCAACAATCTCAGATCGCCCCCCCGCCGATGCTTCTTCGCCCGCTCGACGTCTTCGAGAAAATCTATGGGCACGGTAATAAACCGCGACCGGTCTTCTGCGCGCATCCGAGGCAGAAGTCGAAACACCGGGCTATCTGTCCGCTCCGACGCCAAGGTTGCCCGAATCGCCTTGTCACGACTCTCGACGCTCGCCTCAGGGCGTCCGTAGTTGTAGTGGAAGTAGCGATCGGTCTTAAGATCGAAGGGGTCGTCGTTCCCCTCGCTTTTGATCAGAAACGTGAACTTATCACGGAACGCGTGCCTGATGCCGAGTTCGTAGAACACATTTGGGTTGTGAATGGTCATATCAGCCACGACGAGATCAGCAGTCATTAATAAATGAAACATATCCTCACGGATGTTTCCGGCTTCGATGACAGCTTCGGTTGTATTAGCCGCAATGTGGAGACGATCCAACGCCGGGGCAATAAGCTTCTGATGCACCTCATCGAAGTTTACCTGTATGATCTTGGAAATACGCACCTTTGCGCTATCGACAAC
>CAZOHW010000572.1:0-2343 GCA_964579525.1 uncultured Nitrospira sp.
CTAGTCGAAGACAGACCGATCATGGAGCACAGCGATCGAGACACCGAAGATAACCCTCCCGGCGTCGCCGGCGGGCCAACATCCCAGCACCGATCTTAATTCATCGGCAATCTAGCTCATGGTCCCTCCGGAGCTTCCAATCTTGCCACCACTTCACGCTTGTACTCGGTCGAAAACCTCCGTTTCTGTGTCCTGACACCTTCTAGCTCATTCGGAGCTGTAACGAGGTATCCGTCAAAGCGGAGTAGAACCTGAGTCGCTCCGTGAGGTTATGGTGTACAAAAGATTGTTGTCAAACATGCGGATATGACGAAATTACTTTGCTTGGGGCTGACAGTGCGGGATTATCTCAACCATGGATGGGATTAAACTCGCTTCAGGAGGCATGCGTGGAACTTGTTACCCAAGTCGACAGGATCAAGGTTGGGTTGAAAGTAGTCATGATTGGTGTCCTGGCCATCTGCCTCACGGGAGGCATGGTCCGTGAAGCCCAGGCTCAAGCCTCCACCTTTAATCAAGACTCACGGCTCTGGTCGCCGGTGTTTATGACAGTTTCCCTTCCCTCATCGTTTCTTGCTTACATGGAGGTCAACTCGCGCTTCGCAGACTTAGATAATGCTGGCCATATTGATCAACTCCTACTCCGTCCGGCGCTTGGCTATAAGCTGAGGGAGAATCTCTCTATCTGGCAAGGTTATGCCTGGGTCGGCTACTTTAATCAGGCGCATAAACCCTCGCAGTCGCCGTTCTTCGATGAAAACCGAATTTATCAGGAGGTCAACTACACGCACAAGTTCGACTCCTTCAAGATTCTCAGTCGCACCCGCCTTGAAGAACGCTGGATCGAACACGCAGACGGTACGGCCCTGCGGTTCCGCACGATGCTGCGGGGGATGTATCCGTTCCCTATGGCACCGGAATGGGCGCTTGTCGCCTACGATGAGATTTTTGTCAACCTTAATACAGTCGGCACGACTAAAGGAGGCAAAGGACCTGCCGCCGGATACGACCAAAATCGGTTTTTTGTCGGCGTAAACCGAACCTTCTCAAGATACTTTAATATGGATTTCGGCTACCAGAATCAGTTGCTCAATAGCCGGACGATTCCTAACCTTGCCAATCAGATGAACCACATTATCCTGATACAATTTTTTATTACTCTGTGAAAGTGTTAGCGGCGATGGTTCGTCTTACTTGTCGAAATTCCAGCTCTTCCCTCTAATTCTCAGGTGGAATCGGTCGTGACGTCAGCGTGGAGGCGTGGCGGAGACGTTCCGTGACGCCGCATGTGACGCAATACATGATGCGACGATCCTGTATGACTGATAGTCGCACCACCCACCATCATCGCTCTTGCATCGCTCTTGGTCGATTCATTCTTCAAGATCATACTTGAGCTTCAGGGAATACATGGGCTACAGTTTTGAACCCGCTGGTGCCATGGTGCATATAATTGCACGTATTGTTCGCCGAGCTGAAGATCTGCATAAACAATAGGACCTGTCTTTCCGCTTATGCTTGTCAGTTTTGGAGGGAGATTTTGGACGGTATCCCAGTTGTAAATCTGGAGAAGGCGATTACGTCTGCAGACCGTGGGCACGGTCACGAAATTTCTGTAAGCGTTGCATCGAGTGCCACGGCAACACCCACGGTCATAGGGACAGCGGCATTTCAGGCGCAGTATGCCGGTCGCGATATTGCATCCGGAATCATCACCGGAGTCATGGCGCTCCCTTTGTCGGTCGGTATCGCTATGATGTCGGACTATCCAATCAAGGTCGGGCTTGCGACTGTGGCGTTTGCCTGTTTAGTGGGATGGATCAACGCGTGTTTTAAACCAGGTAACTATATCGGCTGTCCAGGCATCGCAGCAGGATTAGCACCGGCCCTAGCGTTGGGTGTGTCGAGCTTCGGGCTGCAAAATATGGCGTTCCTCATCTTTCTGGTGGCTGCCATGCAGGCCGTCTGCTGGCACTTTAACTGGCAGCGGTACTTGTTAGTGGCGGTACCGGTGTATCTGGTCGAGGGACTGTTAGCGGGGATCGGATTGAAAATCGCCCTGAAGTTTTCAGCCTTTACCTACGAGCTTCCACCCGACTTGGTAGCGGCTGATACGTTCTTCAACACAGCTCGTATTAAGATGCTCGCCATCTCCATCATCGGATTCGCGTTCTTTGTCTATCTATTTAAGAAGTTCAAAGATATTCAACCAGCCGTACCATACTTTGCCATTTTGGGCGTGGGGGGTATCGTCGCTCAGTTCGTGAATGTGCCAATGCTGCATGTGGAAGATGTTCCCCTTGAACTTGGTCTTCCGCTTCCACATTTTGATGGTGTGATGAC
>CAZOHW010000573.1:0-2342 GCA_964579525.1 uncultured Nitrospira sp.
ATCTGACACAGGAGCTAACTTCTTCAGCTTTGGTGTCATAAATGGGGGAAGGTCATCATCTCCAGTCGGTGAGGGGGAAATAAAAGCACGGGCGGGAACAATGCGATGAACATTATTGCCGCCCACGCTGTTTGTGAATGTGATAATTAAACCCTAGCGACGGCCTTCCATTTGGTTGTAGATATCAAGTGCGCCGTCATTATCACCGGGATCCCTGAGCGGCGCACGTCTGAACGGTTCATAGATCGAATCTTGCCCCACCACGTTCCCATCACGGTCTCGCGCCGTATAGTTCTGCCAGCCAGGAATGCCCGTGTTAAAGGTCTCCACCCGTCCGCCCTGCGATTGATACGACTTCATGCCATTGCCGAGATCATAGACGGTGATGCTGTGTGTGGGGGAAGCCGGACTTGGTGTGGGTTCAGCTGACTGAGTATGGCTTTGTGCGAAGTTAACGGCTGGCACGAGGAGCACAAGGCTAAGAATGAAGACTCGCATAGAGCTTCCTCAAATATAATATGGGGTTCGCCATTTCACGTTTGGAGCGGAAGTCTTCACCGCGAACCTATCGCACAATGCCCGCGAGAATAGAGACATGCGCGTTAGTAGGTAAGTTCGTCCTCAGAGAGAACACATCTCCGACTTCTAAGGGCAGGCTACCTGAGAGGCGTAAGCCGGTTGGTGACAGATTCCAGACGGTCCCTACTCCATCCTCGTACAACCGTTCGTAGGTAGCGGAGCAGATAGCTGGAAGGCGATGATATGGGTGAATCGCGGCCTAATTTTTAACAACCTGGCCTGTCTCCGGATCAATGAGCTTCTGGACGCAGTTGACTGTCTTGCTTTGAAGACGGTCAATTAAGTTCATAGTGTCCTCTTCACGATTGTGGCCATGTTTGCTCAAGCTACTGACGTGCCTGCTCAACGGCCTCCACAACTCCCTCAGGAGTCACAAGGAAATGAACCGTAAGTGCGTCTCCAGGTCATCATCACTCTCCTTGGCTGTACGCTGACACTGGCTCATGTCGTTCCATCTCCAACATATGAGAGATCAGATCCGCCTGAATAGCTCCGCGGACACCCTTGTCGGAGAGGGTCTCCGAAAGGACATGGAGCAATTGCTCGGGATCGACTGGCTTAGGCAGACATGGATACACGCCGTGCGCCGTCGGAAGTCGAATGCTCTCGAGGAGATTTTCGGACAGCAGAATGACTGGAAGCTCTGGCCACACCAGATGACATTGCCAGAGCACGTCGAGGCCATCAAAGTACTGAATATGCCGGTCGGTGACCACGGCGTCGAACTGTTGCCGGTGAAGTTCCCTCAAGGCCTGCAACCCATCCGTAACAGTCACCACTATATACTGATGGGACGCCAGGTACTTCGCGAGACAGACGCATCCAGGCCCCTTATCACCAGCCAGTAGCACGCGTTTGTTATGTCCTCCCATCATGTCCTCCAGTCCATGATTCCGTCTATTCATCGAACGCGATGTTAGCAATAAGCCTCCTGCGGTACGCCTAGTGAGAGCCCTAGGCGACTGGCTAGATACCATGTTTATTGTGAACTATCTTACTTACGGGGCTATTCTTCTCGGTGATGATCATGAGGGTTGCCTCACTGGCGCATGCTGGTCGAAATATGGCGAAGTACCGGAACTTGATACGACGGTGCAGAACAAGCGACGGGCGGTATGTGCTGGTCAACAATCACTCAGAAGGGAATGCCCCATTGACCGTGCAGGCTTTGGTGGACAGTCTCAAGACTCTATGAAAGCCTAGGCACCCGTCCCAGTCTTTGGTTTAGTTGAAAACCACGGGATCCGGCTGGTGTCGGGCGGTTGGTTGACGGATGTTTTACCTAACCCGCTCAATCCCCTCCGTTTGCGCTTGGCAATAAAACGAGGCTTGTGTTTCTGTGTCGGCATACATTAACTCCAGTATGGCCGTGAATGGTTCACTTCCAGCTATTCGTTAGTGGTGTAGTTCATACTGCACCGCTCGAAGCAACGTGGAAAGATCGAGCGGTTTTTGAAAGGTCTGCCGTGCCCCTAAGAGTCGGGCGGTCTGTAAGCCTGTTGCGGAGCCCCCGCTGATGGCAATGACTTTGACATCCAGGAAGGCGCGAGTCAGTTCTAAGATCAGGTCAAGGCCATTCATGGTGGGCATCTCAAGATCCGTCAGCACCAGATCCACCGGCTGGGCATGGAACTGCGTGAGTCCCTGACGGCCATCTGCCGCGGCGTAGACCTGATATCCGGCATCGGTAAGCACTTGAACCAGCAGCCTTCGCACGGAAGCATCATCGTCAATAACAAGGATGGTGTAAGGTCGCATCGCCG
>CAZOHW010000574.1:0-2333 GCA_964579525.1 uncultured Nitrospira sp.
CTCGGCGAGAGGATTGTCAGCGAGCGTACCACGAATGGTCCGTATCGATCATTCCAAGACTTTCTGCGACGTGTGCAGCCGGAGCCGGCACATGCCAGCTTCAACGAACGGCCAGTTGTACGTCTCAGACCAGGCTGCCAACTCGATTTACCATGTCGATCCTTCGGCGAACTATCGAGTCGATCTCTTGCTTCACGATGAAGGACTCGCCGGTCCCTCGGGAATCGCGATTCATCCCAAGACGAACCATCTCATCATCGTGAGCCAAGAGAAGGGGAAAATTCTCGAACTGACGCCGGAAGGGCAACTGACAGAATTAGAATCGAACGGGTTCTTTACCGGTCGCTTCCAAAACCTGAGCGGGGTCGATTTTGATCAGTGGGGCAACATGTATGTCTCTGATATTACCAAAGGGAAGATTTGGCGCATTACCAGGGATCATCGATTTCAAGTGATTGCCGAATACCTGCCTGCCCCAGCCGATATCGGCATCGACCGCACGAACAATCTGATATTGGTGCCCTACCGCTATGTTCACGCTGCCGAGATGAACGGGCTTGAAACTCCCTCGATTGGGAAAGCAAAGGGTGAGAAACGCACATTGGCCGACTATGGATTCATTCCTCCACCGCCTAAACCAGGGCCAGATGGAGCAACAAAGAAATGAGCGGCTGCGTCCATTGTCACAATCGTAAGGGGAAACGTCCCTGTCCCGCGCTTGGAGGCGTGATCTGCAGCCCCTGCTGTGGGGAACATCGCATGACGAGGATCGCCTGTCCCCACGATTGTGTCTATCTCGATAGTGGAAGCGACTACCAACAAAAACGGCTCAGCGAACAGTTCTTACCGGCTCGCCGGACGTTCTATCAAGAGCTGGAAGAGCTTGGAGGACAAAAAGCCGTCGCCTTGTTCAATCTCATTGAGGTGATTACGTTTGGGGACTTCGAAGGGCGCCGAGATGGACAAGACGCTGAGGTCGTGGCGGCGGTTCAGGCTCTCCGCCGTATGCTCAGCCCGCTTCACATTCCTTCGGCGCCGATACCGGTGTTTGCAGAACACCTTCGGAAAGAGTATGAGAGCTTCCGCAAACAAAATCCGGAGCAGATTGCCGATTCCTCCGGTGCCCCTGAAATTTTGGATCGAATTATCCAGTTTATTTCTGTCTTTTCAGGAAAGGAATTTCAATCCAGCCGGTTTCTTGGAGGGCTCATCGGCTATGTCAAAACCTATCATCCAGACATCGCCGAACAGCTCAAGAAGAAGCATGAACCAGGGCACATCATTCTTCCTGGACAATCGTTCATGTCACCACCCGCGGCTGAGCCTCACACCCACGGCCCAGGCTGCGAGCACCATCACCATTAATCAGTAAGACGTTTTCTGCATGTCGGTTCAGGCGACCGCTTTTCGAGAAAGAATCTGCTCAAGGAAAGAGAATGCGTCTCTATCAGCCATCCGTCTGAGAAAGATGAGGGAGTAACGAGTTATTCCACAATGGTCACAGTCATTTCCACCCGCTCCTTTGGATTGTCCCGTTCGTCACGAGCCACATTGACGATTTTGTCCGCCACACCAATTCCTTTGGTCACTTCGCCAAAGACCGTATATTTTTGGTCCAAAAATGGCGAGTTTTCAATCACGATAAAAAACTGCGACCCAGCTGTGTCCGGATCGGCCGCTCGCGCCATCGAGACAATGCCACGTTTGTGCGGCACATCACTGAACTCAGCCTTAATAGCATAGCCCGGCCCACCCTGCCCATAGATCTCCCTATTGAATGAGCTTTTGGTATTCGGGTCGCCACCTTGAATCATAAACCCGGGAATGACTCGGTGAAAGATAGTCCCATTATAGAACCCCGACTTTGCCAGCTTGAGAAAGTTGTCCACGTGATTGGGAGCCACATCGGGATAAAACTTCATTTCGATGTCACCGAACTTTGTTTTGATGATCGCCCGTGGCCCAGGGTCTGGAGGAGGTGCGATCGTCTTCACTTCTTTCTTCCCCCAGCAACCTGATAGGACTATGAAGCAGCCTAGGATCATGGTCAGTAACGAGTAGCTGCTTGGCTTCACAAAATTCGTCATCGCCATTGGCTTTCCTCTTCAATAAGTAAATTGCTGACCTATTCTATGGCGACGGTGATTTCTACACGCTCCGTCGGAAGGTCGCGACTATTTCTCGGCAAATTCACGATCTTATCCGCTACCTCCATTCCCTTCACCACTTCACCGAACACCGTATATTGACCATCCAGAAAATTCGAGTCTTTCACCACGATAAAAAATTGGGATCCAGCACTGTTCGGATCGTTGGTGCGCGCCATCGAGACG
>CAZOHW010000575.1:0-2322 GCA_964579525.1 uncultured Nitrospira sp.
ATGAAAGGGGGAGGATAGCGCTTATGAGCAAAATCGTGGTCGTCGATGACTCATATGCAGAATTGCAACTGATCGAATCGTATCTCAAGTCAGCCCACCATACTGTCTTGTCGTTCTCAACTGCCGACGGATTGGAAGACAAAATTGCCGATGAGAAACCTGATCTCATCGTCTTGGACGTGATCATGCCGGGTCGGAATGGGTTCCAGGTCTGTCGGGACCTCAAAAGCGATATCAGGTTCAAAAGCATTCCCATTGTTCTGTGTACGTCGAAGGGGCAAGAAAGCGACAAATTTTGGGGACAGCAACAGGGAGCCAACGGGCATGTAGTCAAGCCGTTCAAGTCGGAGGATCTGCTGCAGGCTGTGAAACTTGCCCTCAACTGAGCAACCCAATGATGGGTAGGCTGGTGATGATGCACTCATTAGGTGACTTGCCTCAGCTAAGTACGGACCTGATCCAAGGTCAGGAGAGATCGGCTGATTTTCTGCGGATCTGTATGTTCTCGCTCAGTGGAGAACTCTTCGCCGTCGATCTTCGTCAGGTTCAGGAAGTCTTTGAATTGGAATCCATGACACCCGTACCGGGAATGCCGAACTCGCTGGTCGGTGTCGCAAATCTTCGTGGGACGATCATTCCGCTCGTCGATCTGAGAGCGGTCTTGAGCCTTTCGCTTGTGGCCAGTCCCAACTATGTGGTCGTTGTTCGGCACGGGAGTCATCATTTGGGGATTGTGATCGATGAGGTTCCGGAAACTCGGTCTCTTGATCCAGACGACCTGATTGCGCCTTTGTCCCATCCTATAGGTCAAGCCAATCCGTTTCTCTTTGGGTTTCTCAAAGTCGGAAATCGATTGTGCGGGGTTTTAGAGGTCTCACGCCTGGTGGCCTCATTAGAGGGTGCGACGGATGACATGCGTTCATGAGCTGATGATGGGAATGGCGCCCACCGTGTCGATGTATGCGAGCGGTCTCTTGCGTGGTGAGGAGGAACGTCATGGCGAAGACGGCTAAGGTGTGGAATTGGTCACCGCAGGGTTGGTTTACGAATCTCAAGACTCGGGACAAGCTTCTGCTCGGATTTTCTCTCATCATCATCGGCATGATGGCGATCAGTGTGGTCGGTTTGCTAGGTCTCAACCAGTTGAAAGAGCAACTGCGCTTCATTTACGCCGAATCAACAGTGGGAGTGTCCCAGACTGCCGTCAGCGGTGCCAACCTCAGTCTCTACCACAATGCCTTGTTGAGCGTCGCGAGCCAAACGCAGAAGGCCGATTTTGATGAGTCGATCATTCCTCTGGCTGAACTGAAGAAAAGAACGTTGGCTCCACTTGAATCCTACCGACCGTTTGCAAATCATGAGACGTCCGATGGACGGCGTGATGGCCAGGATTTGGACGTCCTCCTATTTGTGTTGAAAGAATATTTCGCGTCCGCTGAAAGTGCGGTTGGAGCGATCAATGACAGTTTTGATCCGTCCCTCACAGACGAGCAAAGGCGATCGATGAGGGAATTAGGCACCATGGTGCTCTCGACGGAGGTTGCATTGTGGCACGGCAGGTCCACCTGGCGTTTCCAATGGATGGCGGAGCTCATTCGAGATCTGGCCAGTGAACTCAATGACCAGGGGCGAAACGTGGCCACCTATCTTACCAATCTCATGGTGGGCGGAGCAGCGCTTGCTCTGCTTTTGGCACTCGCAATCGGATATTTCCTCTCACGGGGTATCGTCAACGGGATCACGCATGTGGCCGATGTCGCTCAACAAGCAGCCGCTGGAAATCTCCATGCTCGAGCGAGGCTGGAAAGCGACGATGAAGTCGGGCATTTGGCACAAGCCTTCAACGTCATGTTGGATCGCATTACGGTCCTGGTTTCAACGGAAGAAGAACGCGACCAGATGCAAAAACGCCTCGTGCAGTTTCTTATCTTGGTCTCCGACGTGGGGAAAGGTGATTTGACCAAACGTGGTGAGGTGACGGCCGATATGTTTGGAAACTTAGCGGACGGGTTCAACCTCATGATTCAGCGATTCGCCCAGCTCATGAGGCAAGTTCGTGAAGCGGCGGACCGTGTCAATCGGTCTGCAGGGGCCTTGCATGAGAATGCCGGACAAATGGCCGATACCGCACGGCATCAAGCTGATGAGTCAATACGGACGCTCAGCGCGGTTGAACAGCTCACCCTATCGATGCGGCAGGTCGCTGAGACCGCAGACGCGTCTTCTGAATCGGCTCGTCGCGTGTTGAAGGCGACCGAAGATGGTCGTGTGGCGGTGCAAGAAACTGTGCAGGATATGCAGCGTATTCGATCGGCTGTGCAA
>CAZOHW010000576.1:0-2319 GCA_964579525.1 uncultured Nitrospira sp.
GTACTGAACGGTCGATGCGTGGAGCCGTGGCCCATGGAGAGATTTGGCTATAATTGGTTATCCCCACAAGTCTGCTCGGATCGACCTCCAGGATGCGCACCGTCGGAGGGGAAAGATCCGTATCGATTTTGGCTGAGTCCGGAAATTGATCGTCGCCGGGCTTCGTATTTTGAATGTTGGCAGGCAAGTTACCTCTATTGACCCAGTACGGCAAGAGTTCAGGATGTTGCGCAATCGTTGTCCGGTTGACAGCTTGCCAATGCCCTCCCGCGATACCAGGAAATCCGACGTACAGCCACTCAAAGTCCGGGTTATTTTGGCGAATGGTTTTCGGAACGCCTTGAATATCGTTTTTCGCAAAAAATTTTACCGATCCGGTTGGCGACGGCAGGAACATCAGATCCGATTTGATCTGGATCGTCCCTTTTTCCGCTCTCGCTTCGAATGAAGCCGGCAACCAGCTTCGAAGTGTTGCAAGTTCAGAAATCGGTTCCTGCACTGCATCAGACTTATTCGTATTGAGGATAATATGTCCGTTTTGGGAGACGAACGTCACTTTGTTGTTTTCCAGCCCTGAGGCAAAGGCAGGATCTCTGGGTTGTGCCTGCGCATCCATTCCTCCTACCAGGCCCGCATCTTGGACGCGACGAACATAGATATTCCCACCCGCCGTCACCGTGAGTTCGCCGCCTGAAAGGGCGAAATCAGCATATTTGTCGGTCCGCTCGCGTATAGGAGCGGCGGTGGGATCTTGAGCCCGCTGTTGCTTCGGTGTCAGCGGAAGCCCATCCGATCCAAGAGGAAGGTTGGTCTCCCCGATCGTTCCTCCGACCGTAACGGTGTGTTGCGGTTTAGCTGTTGGATCACTATTCCAGAGTACAAAACCTGGTCCATGAGCGGCACCATTGGCCAGCCCTCCGATGAAGTTTCCCGCAATCTGGAGATCAAGCCGACCTGGCCCATCGATATTGATGCCCTGGATATTAAACAATCCAAGCGGCCCGCCGGTGTCGCTGAATCCCGTGCTGGCAATCAAGTCCTTTCCAGTCGTGATGGAAATGCCACCACCCCCTTGAGCCCGAACAGTCGCAAGAGCACCGGTCGATGGATCGATGAGATTCACGTCCCCGGTTTTTGCTTGAAGACTGATACTGCCTCCGTACGCCGTTTGGAGGGTCGAACCGATACCGGATGGACTCGTGAAGAGAATGTTCCGTTCCGCTGTTCCTGTGATGTTCCACTTTGCTGAAACACCGAGCGGGTTGTTCCACAATACTAAGTCATTGAAGATAAGATCCTGACCGGCATTGAACCGGACATTGCCGCCTGTAGCAGGCGGTTTAACCGTGTTCAGGTCAAAAAAACCGGTCACCCGCAGATCGTTGCTTGCCACGAGATTGCCGGACGCATCCCGCGGAGTGGAGAACTCGATATCGGCAAAGTCTGTTGCGACGAACCCTGTTATATCCACTTCGGACGTAGGGTCGATCAACAGCCGGCCACCGCGATACCCGGACAATGCTGATCCCGTGAAAAGTCCACCGAGCTTCACACGGCTCCCACTCAATTCCGCAAAGCCCGCCCGTCCTCCCTTCGTCCCTCCTGAGACATCGATGACGGCTCCCTTTTCAAAGGAAGCCGCTCCCTTGGTCTTGTCTGCAATCGCGAGCACGGTGCCCCCTTGCGACACTCCCGTAACGTCGCCTTTGGTAAGGGTTTGGCTTCCAGTTTTTAATGTCAGCGACTCGCTCGCGAACAGTTCAATCTTGCCACTCGTTTCACGAACACTGTTCGCTTGAACCATTCCCCCTTGATTGACCACACGCCCGGCCAGCGTGATATGCCCACCATCCGCAATGAGATCCCTCACGTTGGTAGCCTGACCAGTCGGCGCAGACAATTCAGTGAGAAACCCTCGACCATCCGGACGGCTGGCGAGATAGGCCTTCGCGCCCGCGGCCAGTACAATGTTGCCGCCTGGTGCGGTGATGACACCACCGTTCGTCACGTTTGGCGCAAGCAAATAGACCCCGTCGTGAATGCCCTGAATCAGTCCTAAATTTTTTACAACACCTTCTATGCCCGAGCCTGTAAATAGATAGTGGCCGGCCAAAAAATTCGCATTGGTGATATTAAGGGAGGACGCGATAAGACCCCCGACATTCACCTGTGCGTTCGAGCCGAAAAAGACACCATTGGGGTTTACCAGCATGACGGTGCCATTGGCCTGGAGCGATCCCAAGATCTGGCTTGGGTTCTGATCGAAAATCCGATTGAGTGCGATCGCCGACGCATTCGGTTGGACGAACTGCGTCACCT
>CAZOHW010000577.1:0-2316 GCA_964579525.1 uncultured Nitrospira sp.
GGCTTAAGGACACGCGTTTTGATTTGGCGCCACTTATCGCACCCTTTCTATTATCTAACCTCACTAAGGAATTCCTCAAGAAATTCAATGATAGGCTGCCTACCTCTCCTTTCCTTAAACGCTTAGTCCTGGGCGACATATTTTCAGATCACTTCGAGAAATTGCCTATATCTGAGGTCCACAAACTTTTTCACCAACTTCCGGAAGGAGCCACGGCACTTTGTCTCTCAGGTGGCGGAATCCGAAGCGCCACCTTTGCGCTCGGAGTCCTTCAAGGACTCGCTCGCTTCAAGCTCCTTGGCCGGTTCCATTATCTCTCGACAGTCTCCGGTGGGGGCTTCATCGGCAGTTGGCTCACAGCTTGGATCCATCGAGAGTCAAACAATAACAAGGAATGTGACAAAGTCCTAGAACAGATAGGCGATGCATTAACCAAGAAGACTGAGAATGAACTCGAATCGGACGCCACCCCAATCACCTGGCTCCGCCGGTATCGTAACTATCTGAGCCCGAACTGGTCGGTCTTTTCTACGGATACCTGGACGTTGCTTGCGACCTATTCTCGCAATCTGTTTCTGAACTGGCTTGTCATCATCCCAGCCTTGCTTGGACTCCTTGCGGTCCCTCGACTCGGCGTGTCTCTGGTCACACTGAAAGTTGATGAATGGGCACAGAACCTTTTCTTGGCCTTCGGCACCCTTTCCACGATAGCGAGTATTGCTGCCATTACAGCCTTAATGATGCAGGCATCATCATCGTCAGCCAAGGGAGAAGGCCGCAAGGTTTTGCATCTCGTAGCCTGCCTTACACTTTCGGCAGTATTGCTATCAATCTATTGGGCGCAACCGCACGGTCTGGTGCAGATGTGCGAGTTTGTTCTTTTTGCAATAGTCGTCCACATCGTCGGCGCTCTTTTGGGAAGTATCCACTGTTTATGTAAACCGAAACAAAACCAATCCGACATTCCACAATCTGACACTTCCAATAGGCAGAACCTTACTAATATCTTCTGGAATATCATCAGGGCGGGGCTAGCCCTTGTTTTTGCGAGCGGCGTGAGTGGCTTGGCTGTTTGGGCGGCAGCTACAGAAGTTTTCGACAAACCCAGCAGCAATCCGCATCTTTACGTCACGCTTGCCACACCACTCCTCCTCCTCCTGGTCTTTCTCCTTGCTGGAGACCTGCTCATCGGATTCCTCTCAAGGTGGAAGACTGACGAACACCGCGAATGAAAGCTCGCTTCAATGCATATGTTTTGAAGATTTGTGCCGCATGGATCGGAGGGAGCACACTTATTCTCTATGGGCCGCGATGGCTTGCTGAGTTCCCATATCCAGTACTCCTATCTTCATTCGGTGGAATCTCTGGACTCCTGGCACTCCTCTTGGGATTCAGCGCAAAGACCAAGGCAATCCCGGCTGGTGAAGAAAAAGAAAGCACGGCAGATACGGCTAGACGATGGGCCCTATCTGCCGCCGCTCCACTTGGCGTGATCTTCGTGATTGTGGTTCTCTCCTGGTGCACGAGTGGCATGGTCCTAAAGTGGGATCCATCGAGCACGTTCAATCATGCCAGGGAGCAGATGTCTATCCATCACGATTGGTCCTACATCCGGCTTGTTGCACACATCCATCAGCTCATTATTCAAGAGACCAGTATCGTGACGCTCCTCATATTCATCGTGATAGGTATGGCGGTAAGTGTCGTCATGGGATTCCTCGTCGATATCAATAAGTTTTCACTACACTCCCTCTACCGAGAACGATTGATTCGGACTTTCCTTGGTGCGTCAAACACGCAGCGCCAAGCAAACTGGTTTACCGACATGGATCCGCGAGACAACATTGAAATGCATGAACCGGCCTCAAATGGCGGCCGCCTGTTCCATGTGGTGAACGTCGCCGTCAATTTATTGAGCATCCGCAACCGCGCGTGGCAGGATCGCAAGGCTGCCTCCTTTACCATAACCCCGCTGCACTGCGGCAGCCCTTGGCCGACATTGCGTTATCGACGATCCTGGCAATATGGCTGCAATAAAAGCAGGGGGAAATGTCTCTCGCTGGGAACAGCGCTAGCGATCTCGGGTGCAGCTGCAAGCCCCAACATGGGTTATCACTCTTCCCCGCCCGTCACATTCTTGCTTGCGCTCTTCAATATCCGATTAGGGTGGTGGCCCGGAAACACTGGAGTGGCTGGCGGACGCGGTGAGTTTCGAAACCTCAGCTGGCTCGGAGAATGTGTGACGCCAACTTGGCAAGGTTCGCCGCCCCGTGTTGTCCTATGGTGGGGTAGTAAGGGTGCGCAGGGACACACAAA
>CAZOHW010000578.1:0-2315 GCA_964579525.1 uncultured Nitrospira sp.
CCCCTATGGCGGGGCCTTAGCTACCTTATCGGTGCGGCGTGGAACGCAAGTCAGTGTTGGCGATCCTCTGTTCGCGCTGGAACAGGTTTCAGAGAAAACGGCACGAGATGAAGCAGAGCGGAAGTTGAGCGAAGCACGGGCGAATCTTGAAGATCGAAAAAAAGGCAAACGACCCTCTGAAATTGCCTCCCTCCGGGCCCAGCTTCAACAAGCCCAAGCGGCGCTGCAACTGTCGATGCGTGAAATGGCTCGCCAGGAAGGACTTGCTGCAGTACCCGGTGCGGCGGTGGAGCTCGAGGTGGACCGGGCCAGGTCATCGCGGGATCAAAACCAACAACGAGTCTCACAGCTCGAAGCAGATTTGAAGACGGCTCTCTTGGGTTCCCGCACGGATCAAGTTGTGGCGGCCGAAGCTGAGGTTCGAGCGAAGGAGGCAGCGCTCGCCAAGGCCGAGTGGGATCTTGCGCAGAAGCGTCAGCTCGCGCCCAAGGCTGGGCTTGTCTTTGACACCCTGTATCGGGAAGGTGAATGGGTGTCGGCAGGCCGTCCCGTGGTTGTCCTGTTGCCTCCTGACCACATTAAGGTGCGGGCATTTATATCTGAAGCCAGACTTGGAACGATCAAGCTCGGTGATCTCGTTCAAGTTATAGTCGATGGGGTGCAGGGCTCGATCCCAGGAAAGGTCAGTTACATTTCACCGAAAGCCGAATATACGCCGCCGGTGCTCTACAGTCAGGGAAGCCGGGACAAGTTGGTCTTTATGGTTGAAGTGTTGTTCGATCAGGCTGCGGCGGTTGATTTACATCCCGGCCAGCCGGTGGACATTCGATTCAATGGTGTTCAATGACCACTGTAGTCGACAGACAGGAATTGGCCATCGATGTGAGCGGGATGACCAAACGGTTCGGGGCTCGCACCGTGGTTGATCATATTGGGCTGCAAGTGCGCCGCGGGGAGATTTATGGATTCCTTGGCCCGAACGGCAGCGGTAAGACGACCTTCATCCGCATGTTGTGCGGACTTCTACGAGCGGACGAAGGCAGCGGAACCTGTCTGGGCTATGACGTCATTCGCCAAAGCGATGCCATCAAGGTTGCCGTCGGCTATATGACCCAACGGTTCAGTTTCTATGAGGATCTGAGCATCGCAGAGAATCTGGACTTCGTTGCACGTATGTTCGGGATTCCTGATCGACGCGCTGCGGTGGAGCGGAGTCTCGAACGGCTGGGGCTCGCGGGTCGGCGGGAACAGCTGGCCGGTCAACTTTCAGGTGGTTGGAAGCAGCGGCTCGCGCTGGCCGCCTGCTTGATCCATCAACCACGATTGTTACTGCTCGACGAGCCGACCGCCGGGGTTGATCCGAAAGCGAGACGAGAATTCTGGGAACAGATCCATGAACTGGCTGCCGACGGACTGACATTTCTGATCACAACCCATTACATGGATGAAGCCGAGCGGTGTCATCGGCTGGCCTATATTTCCTATGGCAAGTTGCTGGCCAATGGAACTGTCTCAGATGTGATTCGGCATGCGCGGCTCACGACCTGGTCGGTCAGCGGTCCAAACCTCCATCAACTCGCCGTGGAGCTTCGTCGACAGCCTGCGGTTCAACAGGCTGTTGCGTTTGGAGATCGGCTCCATGTCAGCGGTGCCGATTCGGATAGGCTCGAAGCCGCAGTGGCCTCGTTTCGCACCAGTCCCTATGAGTGGCATCGGGTCGACACAGGACTTGAGGATGTGTTCATCCATCTTATGGAACACTCACTGGACAACTTCGCATCATGAAGATCCATTCGCTATTTTCACTATCTCGTTTCTGGGCGATCGTCGTGAAGGAGTTCATCCAGATGCGCCGCGACCGCGTGACCTTTGGGATGATGATTGGGGTGCCGTTGATCCAACTTGTTCTGTTCGGCTTCGCAATCAATGCCGATCCGAAACATCTGCCGACGGCAGTGCTGCTGGCTGACTATGGTGTCCAGGGGCGAACCCTCTTACAGGCGATTCGCAACAGCAACTACTTCGAATTCGTCCGGGAGGTGACGACTGAACAGGAAGCCGAGGCGGTGTTGGCACGGGGAGAGGCTCAGTTCGTCATCAACATTCCTCCGAACTTCTCAAGAGACGTGCTTCGCGGCGAGCGACCGGCAATCCTCCTTGAAGCCGATGCGACCGATCCTGCTGCGACGAGCAATGCCATCGGCTCATTACGCGTGCTCGTGACGACGGCGCTCCAACAGGATTTGAAGGGAGCCTTGGCCTATGTGGCACGTGGCGATGATCCGATAGAGTTGCGCGTGCACGCCCGCTATAAC
>CAZOHW010000579.1:0-2314 GCA_964579525.1 uncultured Nitrospira sp.
GCCGACTGACCTCCCTCGCTCATGATGCTGGCGACAAAGGAGTGGAGGATGTCGTTGAACAGGTCGGGCTGTTCCAGGTTCGAAAGGTGAGCAGCCCCTGGAACGACGGTCAGGCGGACATTGGGGATTCTCTCCGCCATCAGCTTGGCATCAGAAGGCGGAGTCGGAAGGTCCAGTTCACCGACGATAATCTGAACCGGACAACTCACGTGTTGGAGAAGTGTGGTGGAGTCGAGCCGCTCTGCCATGGCCATTAAATCCCCTGCGATGCCGCTCACTTGGTTCCTCTCAATCATCGTTCGCACGCGTTGAACCAGCTCTGGTCGCGTCTGGATGGTTGCCGGACTGAGCAACTTGGGAATCATGATGTCGGCGATCGCCCTCGACCCCTGTATATAGGCGATTTGAGCCATCTCGAACCGCGCGTGTTTCCCTTCGTCGGTATCTGCCTGGGCCTTGGTGTCAGCCAAGACTAGTCCTTTGACACGCTCGGCATATTTTCGATAGAACGCGAACAGGATGTACCCTCCCATGGACAGTCCAACAAAGACTGCTTGCCGGATCGACAGGTGATCCAACAAACCACGGACATCGTCGGCTGCTTGGTCGAGCGAATAGCGCCAAAGCGGCGCATCGGATTCTCCATGCCCACGTAGGTCGAGCGTAATGACGCGGAACTGTGATGAAAGCGCTTCCTCCTGTTTGACCCACATGGTGCGATTGAGAGGAAAGGCATGGAGAAAAACAATGGGGAACCCGTTCCCCTGGTCCTGATACGCGATGGTCATGCCATTGATTTTAGCCTGCACAGGTTCCTCTTGGCATGGCGTTGTTCCTAGCATCGGCGGTGGGCAAGGTCAAGGGGCTATTTGTGCTGAGCGGACAGGCTGTATACAATCTGCAAATCTTATGGGGTAGGTTTGATTATGCCGACGCCACATGATCCGCAACCTGATTTGTTCGCCCCAGCAGAAGCTGGTCGGAGGACGACTGCCCCACTGGCTGAACGAATGAGGCCGAAAGAGTTTGCCGATTTTGTCGGGCAGGACGACATTGTCGGACCGGATCGACCCTTGCGAAGGGCAATTGAATCAGACCAATTGTCGTCCGTGATTTTCTGGGGGCCTCCAGGATCGGGGAAAACCACGCTTGCCCATCTGATTGCCCGGCACACCTCGTCTCACTTCGTATCATTTTCCGCAGTCACCGGAGGCATTCCTGAGCTGCGGGAGATCATCAAGCTAGCCGAACATCGGCTGGTGGGGCAGAAGCAGAAAACGGTCCTCTTCGTCGATGAAATCCATCGCTTTAATAAAGCACAGCAGGATGCGTTTCTCCCACATGTCGAGCGTGGCACGGTGGTATTGGTCGGTGCCACCACGGAGAATCCCTCCTTTGAAGTGATCAGCCCTCTCTTGTCGCGGTCTCTAGTTGTGGTGCTCAAACCTCTGAACGAGGTTGCCCTGGAGGAGATTCTCAATCGAGCATTAGCAGACCCAGTCGTGGGATTGGGTGAGCAGAAGGTCTGTCTTTCAGTGGAGGCAAGGCAGCGACTGATTGAGTACGGTAACGGCGATGCCAGAGCGCTCCTGACTGCATTGGAGTTCGTCGTTCTCCAGAGCGTAATGGGGTCAGATGGAACGAGAGTGATCGATGCGCAGGCGGTGAAAGCTGCCCTGCTGAGAAAATCAGTACGTTACGACAAATCCGGAGAAGAGCACTACAACATCATCTCGGCTTACATCAAAAGCCTCCGAGATTCCGATGCCGACGGGGCTTTGTACTGGTTGGCCCGGATGCTGGAAGGAGGAGAAGATCCGAAATTCATTGCCAGGCGGATGGTGATTTTCGCCTCTGAGGATATTGGAAACGCCGATCCGTTGGCCCTTCTCGTTGCCACCTCAGTTGCGCAAGCGGTTCAATTCGTTGGGCTCCCGGAGGCACAGATCAATCTCGCCCATGGCACGACCTACCTGGCATCAAGACCCAAGGACAATGCGTCCTATGTCGGTCTCTTGGAAGCACTCAGAGACGCAAAAACCTATGGAAATCTTGGGGTTCCGCTTCACCTCCGGAATGCGGTCACCTCGTTGATGCGCGATCTCGGGTATGGAACCGAGTATCGGTATGTCCACGACGACCCGTCGGCACGAACCGAACAAGTCCATCTCCCCACTCCCCTCAAGGATCGACGGTACTACCGCCCAAGGCCTCTAGAATAGGGCCGATTATTCCAGTTTACATTCTTATCTCATCGGTTATACTTAAAAGATGAGGCGGGGGGACAGCAAATCGTCAGCGGGTGTTGCGGCAC
>CAZOHW010000580.1:0-2304 GCA_964579525.1 uncultured Nitrospira sp.
GACACGAGAACCAAAACAATAGCAATAATCGGCTCAGTCACTTCGCTCATCGCCCGCTTGGCTGCCTCTTTTGCGGCCAACTGCCCTTCACGCATGTGGCGTTCGACATTCTCGACCACGACAATCGCGTCGTCCACCACGATCCCGATCGCCAGCACCATCCCGAAGAGCGTGATCGTATTGATCGAGAAACCGAGGGCATAGAGACCAATGAACGTGCCGATCAATGAGACTGGGACAGCCACGGTGGGAATGATGGTCGCCCGCCAGGTCTGGAGAAACAGATACACGACGAAGACAACCAGCACCATCGCTTCCAGCAACGTCTTGACCACTTCTTTGATCGAAACTTCAATAAACCGCGTGGTGTCGTAGGGAGTGTCATAGGATACGCTGGGAGGGAAATTCTTGGCGAGCTCATCCATCTGAGCTCGCGTGCGGCGCACCGTATCGAGCGCATTGGCTCCTGGTGATAAGAAGGTCAGAATGAAGGTCGTCGGTTTGCTGTTCCATCGCCCCTCCAGCCCATAGGCCTGGGCGCCGAGTTCGATACGGGCCACATCTTTCAATCGGACTAACGAACCGTCCGAAAACGCGCGAACGATCAGCTCTTCAAAATCCTTGACCTCCGTCAGACGGCCTTTCGTGATGATGGGGATCGTCAGCTCCGTCCCCTTCGGAGCCGGTTCACGCCCGATCGTACCTGCCGGGTAGTCCCGATTCTGCTCGCGGATGATGGCCGTGATATCACTTGGTGTGAGGTCCAGCTTGGCCATCTGGAGCGGGTTGAGGATGATCCGCATGCTGTAATTTTGCTGACCAAACACCAACGCATCTCCCACACCTTTCACTCGCTTCAGATCGTCCACGATCCGAAGTGTGGCATAGTTGGAGAGAAAGACGGCATCGTGCCGAGGGTCGGTCGACTTGAGCGCCACCACCAACACAAGATCGGGGGACATCTTTTTGACCGAGATGCCCTGCCTGACGACTTCCGGAGGCAGCTGAGGTTCGGCGAGTTTCTCTCGGTTCTGCGTCTGGACTTGTGCAATGTCTGGATTCGTCCCGATCTCGAACGTCAGCTTGATCGTGACGTGTCCGTCATTGCTGCTGGTCGATTCGTAGTAGAGCAGATTGTCGATGCCAGGAAGCGTGACCTCGATCGGGCGAGCCACCGCTTCCGCTGCGACTTCGGCGCTGGCGCCGGGATAGTCGGCATCGATTTGGACCACCGGCGGAGTGATTTCTGGAAACTGCGCGATCGGCAGGAACTGCATGGCCAGCAGCCCCATGACGACCACAACAATTGAAACGACCGAGGCAAAAATCGGCCGGTCTATGAATGTATGCGAAATCACAGTGATCCTTACTGAGGAGGGGTAGGAACGGACTCCGCCTTCGCGGCAACCCAAGGAACCGCATTCACCTGGGCTCCAGGGCCGATTTGCATGACCCCGTTGACGACCACCCGATCGCCGGCATGCAGGCCGTGGTCGATGAGCCACTGATTCCCTTTCCAATCCGATGCAACGACGTCTCGAATCTCGACCTTTTCATCACGGTTGACTACGAAGACAAACGGGCCCTGCGGACCCTGTAACACCGCTCGCTGCGGAATGAGGACAGCGTTCGTTTTCGTATCGCCCGTGAATCGAACCTTCACAAATTGCCCCGGGAGAATGATCCGATTGGGATTCGGAAATGTGATGCGCGTTTGGCGCGTGCTGGTTTCCGTCCGCAATCCGGGCTCTAGGAGATCGAGGACACCTTCCTCAGGATAGGCCGTCCCGTCCATGAGGGTGAGTCGCCCTCGTAATTGATAGTCTCCCGGATGAGCAATTCGCTTCGCTTCGATGTCCCGTCGTCGTTTTAGAATGAACGTCTCCGGCACATTCACTACCACGTAAATTGGATCGACCCGATGGATCGTGGTCAATAAATCGGTTTGAGCTGAAACCAATCGTCCTTCATAGTACCGACTGCGTTCAATGATGCCGCTGATCGGTGCCGTGATGAGCGTGTTATCCAGGTCGAACTGGGCCTTAATGAGGTCAGCCTGCGCTCCTTGCAGTGCCGCATTGGCGGATAACTCTTGAGCGATGGCATCATCGACATCTTTTTGGCTCACTGCATGTTCCGCCAATCACGGCTTTACTCGGGACAAATCCTGCTTGGCCTGGACGACACCAGCCTCTGCCTCCGCGATCTTGGCTTTGGCACTGGCGACTGCCGCTTGGAAGGGCGCAGGATCAATCTGATACCGCCGCTCACCTGTTTTCACGTCGCGGCCGTCAGGATAGAGCA
>CAZOHW010000581.1:0-2297 GCA_964579525.1 uncultured Nitrospira sp.
GTGCAGGGCAAGGTAACGGTGTAGAACATGTTCGGCCCGACGGCGACCATCACATCCACGGTGCGGGCTTCGATGAGCTGCTTGCGCAATTCCTGCTCAGAGGCACGAGCATCAGAGGCGCTGTTCGCCATGACGAATCCGGCCCGTCCTGTCTGGTTCAACGTCGAATAAAAGAGCTGAATCCAGAGATAGTTGGCGTTGTCCGTGCGCGGGAGACCGAAGGGATAGCGGCGGCCTTTGCCGACCTCAGCTTCCAGCCGTTCTTTATCGACGGCGTTCACGTTGAACGGCGGATTGGCGAGGACAAAATCGAACTTGCCGGTGCTCTTATGCAGATCGTCGTAATAGGTGATGGCTTCTTTGATGTCCCCTTCGAGGCCGTGCATCGCGAGGTTCATACGACAGAGGGCCATAGTAGCCGCGACTTTTTCTTGCCCGTGAATGGCGAGCTCCGATGACGGGTTCTTCTTATGCTCAGCTACAAAGCGGGCGCTCTGGACGAACATACCGCCGGATCCGCAGGCCGGATCAAGAATGCGCCCGTGGAACGGCTCCAGCACTTCGACCAGGAGACGCACGATGCTGGAGGGCGTGTAGAACTCACCGCCCTTTTGGCCTTCCGTCCGTGCGAATTCCCCGAGGAAGTATTCATAGATGCGCCCGAAGGCGTCATAGTCGATGGTGGCAGGAATTTCCGAGACGCGCTTGAGCAGTTCCTTCAGCAGCGTGCCGGTGAAGATCTCATAGGTTTTAGGCAGCACCCCGGCAAGCTGAGGATTGTGCTTCTCGATATCCCGCATCGCTTCATTGATCGCCTTGCCGGCATTGGCCCCTTCCGGCAGATGCAGGAGCTTGTCGAACCGCGCATTCGGCTTGAGATAGAGCACTCCCTCCGCATGGTAGGCCGTTGGTTCGTCAACACGCGATCCGCGTCGTGAGGAAGCGGCTATCTTCTCTAGCCCAGCCCGTACTTTTGTAAAGCGCACATCAGCGAAGCGAAGAAAAATGAGGCCGAGGACCGGTGCGGAGTACTCTCCGGACTTCAAGCCGCTGTTGGCCCGTAGTTGATCAGCCGCAGCCCATAGTCGCTTTTCCAGCGTATCCGTCGCCGTGTCTTTTTCGGAAGGAGCGATCCACTGCATCAAGAGCCTTTATCGAGGTGGTTTCAGTGGCGCAGTGTACCTGAAAACGATCAAGAGCTCATCCTCTCAGACGAATCAGGGGTTTTGGGCTTGCTCATTTCCCTGAGTGTTGCCCGTTACACACTGCTTCCGATACAGTGACCGCTACAAATCAGATCGCTGTCCATATGGAATTCAGCTCGGTGCGAGATACAGAGTCAGAGCCTCGGGTCAGAGTGTTGCCGCGTGATGAGGCACGGGAGCATCTGCTTGCGATCGCGGATATTCTGGCCAAGGTGCTGGATACGTCGATAAGAATTCCAGGGACGTCGTGGTACGTCGGATTGGATCCGGTGCTCGGACTGATTCCGGGGATCGGCGATGTCATTGCCAATCTGATCGGTACGGTCATTCTTAGCATTGCGACACGCCTCCAGTTGCCACGCATCGTCCTGACTCGAATGAGTCTCAATCTGCTGATCAACGGGACGATCGGAGCGATTCCGGTTGTCGGAGATATTTTCTCGGTGTGGTTTCGGAGTCATGCGAGGAATGCCGCACTGCTGCGAGAGGCGGCGATGGAATCAGATCGCGAAACCCATGCCGATTGGTTCTATGTAGCCGGAATTATCGGCGGCACAGTGGGGCTCTTGCTGCTGACGATGGGCATCATTATTTGGCTGATCTATAAGCTCTGGACGATAGTCTCGGGTGGATAGGAATGGGCTGGCGAGTGTGGTATACAACGGTCCTTCCTGAGTAAACGAGACGAGCAGCTACTCTCTTCGAACATTTCAAAATGGAACGAGAAGTGAAAACCTATGTGCTAAAGCGGCCGACTGAGGACGCGGTGCCGCGCAAGTTGTCCATCAACTATGCGGCGGCGTTGAATCCTCAACAGTTGGCAGCAGTGACGGCGGGGGATGGGCCTTCGCTGGTCATTGCCGGTGCCGGTAGTGGGAAGACACGCACGTTGGTCTACCGTGTCGCCTATCTGATTGATTCCGGTGTGGATCCATCGAACATTCTCTTGCTCACATTCACCCGCAAGTCTGCTCAAGAGATGTTGGAACGCGCCGGTGATTTGATTGGGGCTGGGAGCCAACGGGTCTGTGGCGGGACCTTCCACTCTGTCGCCAATATGCTGTTGCGGCGACATGGCCGGGCCATTGGGGT
>CAZOHW010000582.1:0-2287 GCA_964579525.1 uncultured Nitrospira sp.
GAAACTGTCCAGACTGCTGCGTACTGAGATCAAACCCACAGAACTTGAGGAATTGTATGCTGGCAGGGCAGATTACCCTTTTCCAACCATTGCTTTCTCAACCGTATGACTTCGTCCATTAACATCGTTATTCTCCTTCTCCTTGGACTACTGGCACTGTATTCATGGTAGGAGCGCGTAGAATAACGAACTGTGGAGGCTCTTGGCTAGAGTCAGTTCGTGCTGAGAGCATGAAGCCGTGCCAAGGCGCGTTGCCTTGTGATGCCTTCCACAGCTGCCGCCATATCAAAGAGCGCTTCTTCGTCCTCGACATTCAGGAGCCGACAGAGACTGGAGCGCGAAGCTGTGAAGGTTCGTTCATACGCGCTCATTTTCTCCTTAAACTGCTCCTCGACCGGTCGCGCATGAGGAAATGTCGTCATATGTTCATGAACTCGGGAGACGGCCTGCTCTTGAGCGGTGAGTAAGCGAAGCAATCGATTTTGCCAGAGCGCCAGCCGCACCGTGTGCGCCGCCTCGGCCGGAACGATGGGTTTGACGATGAGGTCGAATGCCTGGGTCTCAAGCGCCGCCTGTGCCAAGGGACGCTGCTCCGCACTGGCGGTCACGAGCAGCGGCGCGAGGAATTGCAGAGGCTTTGTCTGCTTGACCAGCCGATAGTCTTGAATGAGCAGCGGGCTCAGTGCAATCGTCTCGTACGACGAGAGACTCAACTGACGGGCAAGGCTCTCTGCTGATGTGCAAAGATCAACTCTTACGTTCGGGAGAGATTCAGACAACGCCTGAGGCAGGCGCACAAGGATGCGCGGGTCGGTCTCGGCAATGAGCAATTTCTGAAAGCTTTTTAGCGGTAAGCTTCTCAGCCCTCGCCTTCCCGCCCTTTTTCCCAAGGGCTACAGCCGCTGGGTCTTTCTGACCCTCATCTGGTAGGTTCTCGGAGTCGTCGGCTTCGCCCACGCTCAAATCTACAATGAACTTGCCGAGCTGGTTGGGGTCTCTTGGCCGCTTAGGCTTCTTCTGCATACCGCTAAGCATGCCACAGGCGGGAACGGATTTCAAACCAACTTATCCTTATCCAAATTCAAACTGATGCACTACCCAGGCCACAGACCCCTTGATAGGCTTGCTCCTGCCGTTGTATGGTGTGGCTTGCTATGACCTGGTGTTTCTATCTAGATCAGATTCGTCAACCACTCGAGTGCCTCGTCGACCTTGCCATGCCACAGCCAGTGCTTAACTCTCTAGTTGCCGCGAGACCTCAGCACCTGTCTCGGGTCGCGCGTTCGCGAGCCTCTTGGTCTGCTGCTGGAGAATCGTCAATCGCATCGTGATGTGAATCCAGTCGATCACGTGGTCGCTGTTGGGATGCAGATACTCCCGGACCTGCCGGATATCTTCGCCGCCGTCGGAGAGAAACACCACCTGCTGGTTTTCTTGCATCTCCTGGACTTCATAAGTTCCCATACTCGTCGGCGTGGCTTCGGATCGTAGGTTTGGACAAACCCGAAGCATTTGGGTGGCGGCACTGCCTCCTCGTCTCCGCGACGAAACGCCACTACGCTTCGTCCCGCGATCACCTCGAAAAAGCCCTCTTTGTGAGCGGCCCGCACATAGCTGCCATCAACCCCACCGTCATCGGCCCATCTGGCGCCGGCAGCTCGTGATCGAGTTCGGGGAGCACCAGATCAGGCAGTCGTTCTTCTCCCAACTCCGCTTCCATCCGCTCGGCCATCGTGTGGAGATGTTCTCGCACCGTTTCGTAATTGGTCGACGCACTGACCGGCAGCACTTCTTTCAGCAAATTAGCCACTTTCTCAACGGAATCAGCGAGCCCCCACTTTGTCTCCAAATATTGTCGTTCGGGATTCGTCCGCCCTTGAACCAGGCCGCTGTGGGCCGGAAGGTTCTCGGATGACGGAGTCGTCCCACACTCGTAGTTTTTCGACTCCTTATCTGACCGACGGCATCGGTGGAAATCGGCTGGCTGCTTGCCGTGCTGCACTTGTTCCAGTTGGTACCCCGCGTCATGCCGCGTGTTTTCCGGAAACTGTCAGAGGCGCTCCGGCGAGTTTCCGAGAAAGCGCAGCGGTTTCGCAAACTCATTGTAGATGTTTTGGATATACGGCCACAAATTCAAGAAGAGGCGATCGATCGCGAGATATCAAGGACATTAACCATCGGAGGGGGTTGCAGAACGCAACGCATGGGGAGAACCCAACGGTCAGGACATAAGCCGCCACATACCACTCGTCCCCATCTTCTGGGGATAACGCTGTGAACAAATCGC
>CAZOHW010000583.1:0-2284 GCA_964579525.1 uncultured Nitrospira sp.
GATAAGGAGTCAGATGCCACTATCAAAAAAGATCCGTATGGCCGACCATACGCTCGATGGCACCAAGGATCGACGACGCCTTAAACAGGACGTCGCAAACCTCTTTCGAGCACTGTCCACAGTAGATCGGGACATCAATGACTGATAGGTTTTCCTTCTATTCTGCGCTATCATAATCTCATGCCGATTGATCCAGATGATCCGCCGATCTGGTTGCGCAAACTGCATGTGAGCGCCGCACAGATCAGCCCCAGCGACTATCCGACTACGCCAGCCGAGGGCATTCTGGCCGTCTGTCGGCTTTCTGATGAGGTCCTGGCTCTTTCCAAGGCCTTCCAAAAGGCGCTCGACCTACGGAGACAATCAGCAAACAGTCAACCATTGACCTCTGCCTCTGAACCGAAAGATGTCACTTAGTGATGACCGCCCTTATTCGATAAAAATTCGACTTCGACTATCTCTGGTCCTGGGCTGAATGTCTCGGACTGCAAAGCGAACTGCACTACGTGCTGATCTCTGCCAAGCCGTAAATAACCTTCTACCTCTCCCTTCCATCGCTATGATACAGTCATGCGGCATGCAGAACGTCGTCATTATCGGCTCAGGGCCTGCAGGCTTGACGGCCGCGGTCTATGCCGCTCGAGCCAATCTCGCGCCCCTACTCATTGAAGGGTGGCAGTCTGGTGGCCAGCTCACCACCACGACGGAGGTCGAGAACTATCCGGGATTTGCCAAAGGTATCATGGGCCCGGAGCTCATGAAAGACATGCGGGCTCAGGCGGAGCGCTTCGGAACGGTCTTTCACACCGGCGACGTCACATCAGTGGATCTTCAGACCAGACCCTTTACAATGGTGGTCGATGGCGAGCATAGGGTGGACACGAAGACCCTGATCATCGCCACCGGAGCTTCGCCGATCACACTCGATCTCCCAAGCGAAAAGCGCCTCTGGGGTCATGGGGTCTCGACCTGCGCAACCTGCGACGGGTTTTTCTTTAAGGGCAAGGAGCTCGTCGTCGTCGGTGGCGGTGACAGTGCGATGGAAGAAGCGACCTTCCTGACGAAATTCGCCACGAAGGTTTCAATTATCCACCGCCGTGACAAACTTCGGGCATCCAAAATCATGCAGGACCGGGCCATGAGCAACGAGAAGATCTCGTTCGTCTGGAACAGCGTGGTCGAGGATGTGCTCGGGCAAAACGTCGTCACAGGAGTGCGCATTCGAAACGTCATCACCGGAAAAGTGTGGGACCTCCCCTGTGCCGGCTTCTTTTTGGCCATCGGCCACCGCCCGAACACTGCATTGTTTGTCGGACAATTGGACATGGATGAGAAGGGCTATATTCAAACCCATGGTGGAACGACCACCAGTGTACCGGGCATCTTTGCCGCTGGTGACGTGCAGGACTCCAAGTATCGCCAGGCTGTGACCGCGGCTGGAAGTGGGTGTATGGCCGCAATGGATGTGGAACGATTCCTAGAGAACAGTAAGGAGTGAATGGTAAGGGGGGGAGGAGTTTGAAGCACCGCAGAGTGAGTGGTAGGGGTGTCTGAATGGAGAAACCTCACAAGAAACTCAATGCCTGGGAAGAAGCTGTCGATCTCACCATCGACGTGTACCATGCAACAGACAACTTTCCTAAAGAGTATCGTTTCGATCTTTCCAGCCAAATTCGCCGCGCAGTATTGAGTATCGCCAGCAACATTGCAGAGGGGGCAGCAAGACAAACAAAGAAGGATTTCGCTAACTTTCTGCATATGGCGCAGGCATCGCTGAGTGAACTCGACACGCAACTCGAGATTGCCCTGAGGCTCAAGCTTCTACATCAAGAGCAATGGAAATCGATTGACATCGATATGAACCACCTTGATAAGCTTTTGTCCGGACTTATCAAACATGCGCGGGATGGAAGAAGTTCCTCTGCTTCTACCCCTCACTCCTCACCCCTTACTCCTTACCGTCCATGAGAACCATCATCGTCCACTACCATGAGCTGGCGCTCAAGGGGCGGAACCGCGATTACTTTGAACAGTGTCTGATCGACAACATTCGGACCGCGCTTCGCGACGTGCATGTTCGTCAGGTCGAAAATCTTCACAGTCGCATCCGTATTATGCTGCCTCCAGAAGCCGATCCGACGATCGTTCGAGACCGGCTCATGCGCGTCTGCGGAATTGCCAACTTCTCCATAGGTCGAATCATTCCACTCGACCTAGCCAGTCCCAACCTAGACGAGCTTGCCGCAACCGTGCTTGATGAACTGGTGTCAAGACCATTTCAGAC
>CAZOHW010000584.1:0-2273 GCA_964579525.1 uncultured Nitrospira sp.
GTCCGCAGACAGGGTAATGCGATCGCCCTCAGCCGTCGTCACGCTGAGTCGGCTGGAGAGATCATTGGAGCAGCCACACCGGCCACCTTCGTATCTAATCTCGACACCGGTGCGTCAAGCGGCTGGCGCAGGCTGAAGAACTGGCGGGGATCGAATGCCGCTACGGCTTGAACGGTCATACGGACTCTCCTTCAACAACGATTGAGGACTCACCCGCCATTCCCCTATCGGCAGGAAAAAGCGTGAACTTGAGCCGAGCTATGCTATAGTTTTGCTCATCTCAGATCGCTTCATCTGTCAGAACAAGGAGGATCGTATGCCGCAATATCGATTCACGATCATCGCCGCTCTTGTCATGGTCATTGGTACGACCGGCTGTACCCTCAAAGCCACACTTAATCAGACAACCGACACAACATCCAATATCACCGGCACAACCTCCGGTGCCGCCTGGTGGAGCGAAGACGGCCAGATCAGGCCGGACTTCAAAGCCACGGCGTTTGTCTCCTTTAATTACGACAATCTTCAGCAAGATCTCGCGGCAGGACAAGGAGAGTATCTGGCGTCGATAAGCAGACTGTTGGGCGTGCCGATAGATCAAGAACCGGCATTTTTCTCCGCCGCTCAGGCAGGCTATACCACGATGGCCGACCAAGGTCCGACAGCATTACTTGCGCTCTTGCGCAACAGTGCGCAGCCGTTCGTACATTGATCGATCAACCTCATCCCTGTGATGAGCCTGTTGCCGGACGGACTGAATCGACAGCAGAGACGGCGATAGCGCCATGCCGCCCGATCACCGTGCGGATGACCGCGCCATCCCTCAACACAAGAAAGTTCGTCGGCACCGACGGGACACGAGGGCCAGGCAGAATCACCCCGGTGAAATTTAATGGGTCAGTGGCGGAGAGGGTGATCTCCTGACCTGAGGGTGCGCTCGTCTTCCTGATCGCTCGTAAGGCTTCAACCGCCTCCGGCAAAGCAAACTGCTCGCCGGTAAATCCGCTCACGAATCGGCCCCCGCGAACCTCTCCCGCCATCTCCATCCGTCGATACTGAACGAGCGAATCCCGCCAAGATGAGACTAGCGATTCCCGCGCCAAGAGATCACAAAACACGACACCGTAGCGGCGCAGGAGTTGGCGAGCCACCTTTTCGTGCAATGCTGAGCTCGCCACAACGGATGATTGACGATTGACGATTGACGAAGTTTCAGGTCGCAGGAGTGACCACCGTCCGGCAGCATGTCGCGGCCGTCGCGTCCGTTCACGCCCTTCAGCACGGCGTCGATGGGGATCCATGAGGGCACGAAGATTGTCGAACCCATCGGCCGTCACCAGGCCGGCTGCAACAAGTTCCCAGAGCCCCTGCTCCACCTCGGTCGGCAGATGATGGGTCACACGCACGAGATCAGTGAAGAAACTGGCGCCCTGCTGCTGCAATGCGCGCCGGACATCTTGAGCCACCGAACTGAGGTGCGTAAAGGGATCAGGGCCGGCGGGAGAAACGTCACGACGAAACGCTTGCGTTAACCACTCACTGTCTTCGCGCGGAAAAAAACCAATGGGAGCAAGGCTCGTTGGAATAACGCGCCGCTGCTCTGTCTCCCCAGTGTGTAAAGACTTCGGATGTGGAGAGAGCCGTCCCCAGCTCACCGCGCCGCTGAGACAGAGGTGATCCAGCAATTCGGGTTCGTACTTCACCATCCTCGTGCCCAATAGATATGGTTCCCATGCCGAGGCCGCTGCTTCAAATCCTGCCAGTTGTCCAATCACGAGTTGCAACCCAGCTTCGCCATGCTGACGCGATCCTGGGATGACATGCTGCCATTGCAGCAAGAATCGCATGAAATCCGACGCGGTGACCGGCTCCACTTCCTTGCGTAAGATACCGATCGTCAGACGATGGATTCGAGCCAACAGACGGCGGTGACAAAACTCGTAAGGGGTAAGGGGTGAAAGGTGAGACGATCGTCCGTTCTCCTTACCCCTCAAGCCTGACGCCTTACGAAATTCCCCTCGAAGGACCTGGCCCTGCGCTTCAAGCCGCAGCATGGCTTCATTAATCTGGTTGGCTGGCAGATGCAACCGGTCAGCCAATTCACTCGTCGTCGTCGGACCAATACTCTCCATCCAGCCCAAAACGATCGCATCGAGCGTTGAGTCATCCCCGTCCGTTAATACTTGCTCGACTCCCCCTTGATATTCTGTAGCACTCCATCCCCCCACCCCTACCCCCCCACCCCCCCCGGTGGCTCAGCAAGCCCGGCCGGA
>CAZOHW010000585.1:0-2269 GCA_964579525.1 uncultured Nitrospira sp.
CATTGATATTCCTCTGAATCACGACACCGTCGAAGGGCGCGGTGAGTTTTTTAAACCCAATGAACGCCTCAATATTCTTCACTTTCTGCTCTGCCGCATTCACTTTTGCCGCTTCCGCCTTCGCCTCGGCGAGTTGCACGGAGATGGCCTGCTCGGAAAGCGCTTGGTTTTCACGCATAGCCACATAGCGCTGAGCCGTCAGTTGGGCCAGTGCATTCTTCGCACGCTCTGATTCAAGATCTGCCATCGCCTGTCGGTATTCGGCGTCCAGATCCGGCGTATTAAGCTCCGCGAGTACGTCTCCAGCCTTCACAAGATTGCCATAGTCCTTGTACCAGGCTTTTACATACCCTTCGACACGCGCATAGATAGGTGCCTCATACCACCCCTCAATATTGCCAGGCAACGTAATGCTGTCGGTCGGGTCCGACGCTTTGGCCTGGATGACAGACACGGTTGGAACGGCAGCTTCCAGGGTGGTCTTTTCAAGTGCTTTTGCCTCATGCTGCCCTTCGTAAACCCGGTAGATAATATAACCGGGCCCCAAGACGATGGCGACAAGGATAATTATCAGAGACTTTCCGGTGAGCTTCATGTCAGGCAGACTCCTTTTGCGGTGCGGTTCGTCGGTGATAGATGATGGCGTAAACGGAAGGAACAAAGAACAGCGTGAACAGGGTTGCGACAGTCAAGCCGCCCATGACGGCTCGTCCCAGCGGTGCATTTTGAGAGTTGGCTGTCGCCATCGGGAGCATGCCGATGATCATGGCCGCGGCGGTCATAAGCACGGGACGAATACGAGCCGTGCCAGCTTCAATCGCCGCTCGCAGCGCGTCGCCATGGACGGCAATCCGTTCGCGCGCAAAGGAGACGAGCAGGATCGAGTTGGCTGTTGCCGTCCCCATCGTCATGATGGCGCCCATCAGCGACGGCACGGAAATATTCGTATGAGTGATGAACAACGCCCAAGCGATACCGGCCAACGCGCCGGGCAGGGCCGTAATAATAATGAAGGGGTCGAGCCAGGACTGAAAATTGACGACGATCAGGAGATAGACGAGAACGACCGCAGCAAATAGTCCGAAGAGCATTTCGCGAAGTGCGGCATGCATTACTTCAGCCTGTCCCTTGATTTCAATGACCGACCCTTGAGGCAGCTCTCCTTCCATGTCATGCGTGACCTGCTGCACATCCGCCAGGACATCGCCGAGTGACCGTCCTTCTGCGGCGACATAGACGTCGATGAGCGGCATAATATTCCCGTGCGTGACTGCCCCTGGTGTCCCAACCGGTCTGAGGTTCGCCAGGTTTCCAAGGAGCTGTGGATTCACGACATCCCCTTCTCCTGATTCGCGACCCTCCTTTGCGACGGGAACGGCCATGAGGTCTTTGAGGCTGGTGAGCTGGGGTTGAGGGGTATACACATTGATGCGATAGGACATGCCTGTCACCCGATCGAGCCAATACTTCTGATCGACTTGTTGACTGCCGGCAGTGGTGACGAGCATATTGTTCCCGAAATCCGTCTGGTCCAGGTTCATCCCTAGTGCAAACCGTCGATCAGCCTCTGCGAGGAGGGTGGGCATCCCCATCGGCTGCTGGACCACCACATCGCTGGAACCTGGAATCTGCCGTAATCTCCCCGCCAATTTACGGCCGAACTCATGGTTGGCATAAATGTCCGGACCGTTGATCTGCACATCGATCGCCGCCAGAGAGCCAAAATTCAGAATTTTCGCGGTAAGATCGGCTGGTTGAAACGTAAATTCAGTGCCGGGGTACCGTTCCGAGAGGCCCTTCCGAAGGATGCGGCGAATGTCCCACACAGCCGACTGCCCGTCCTTTAGTGAGATAGCGAGGTCGCAATCCTGGGTGCCGACCGTGGGAGTCGGAATGAACGCGAGGTTATGAGCCCCCACTGGAATACCGCAGTTGCTCACGATAGATTCGACCTGGCCCGGCAGCAGCTGCTCAACGTCCTTTGCGACTAGGGATGTAATCCGCGCAGCCACCTCGATGCGCGTGCCGAGCGGCGCCCGCATGTGCATCTGCATGATTCCAGATTTGATCTCGGGAAAGAACTCCGTGCCGTTGAAGTAAAAAAGGACGAGGGAGCTCATTGATATCGCTAATGAAACTATGACGAACTTAACACGATTGGCTATCACCCATTCCAACTGAGCGGTGTAGCCGTTACGGAAGCGCTCGAAGCCGTCTTGGAACCCTTGCTGGAATCGGGTGAAGATGTTGCGCGACCTTTCCCCATGGG
>CAZOHW010000586.1:0-2267 GCA_964579525.1 uncultured Nitrospira sp.
CGTTGTAATGCCAGGCGGGCGACGAGCGGATTGGGAGCATCGAGACTGAAATCGCCGAGATGGGCGGTATAGGTTCCTCGCTGATCCAACAAACAGGCGATTAGCGAACCGATTTTCCCAGCGCCGAGCACGAGGAGGCGAGGCATGATGGTGGATTATACTCCACCACGATGAGGGGAGCACTTGCTTTATAAAAAGTTGCTTATCTGCTCGCGCTTCATCATGGTTTCTCGAGTGTGTCAAGGACGTATCGCATCTGGTTGGGTGTTGTCGAAGCAGTCTGCTGATATCGGCATGGAGGAATATCGGCCTGTAGCCTTCGCAAGAGGGTCGTCATCTTCATCGTACTGGGCACGTCGCAAATCCATACGTGCATGCCCGATTCCAACTCATCAAAATGGCGTTGGACGCGAAACCCAGGCTGTTCCATA
This sequence comes from uncultured Nitrospira sp., assembly GCA_964579525.1. Lineage (GTDB taxonomy): Bacteria > Nitrospirota > Nitrospiria > Nitrospirales > Nitrospiraceae > Nitrospira_D. The sequence continues at coordinate 432 of CAZOHW010000586.1, forward strand.
AAATACGCCGACAGAAACCCATTGATGGCCGTCACAACCCAAGGATGTTGGTGCATATATCGAGGACTCAGTCGAAGTTCGGTGAATGTGGTCTGTTCTGACGAGTCCATGTCGGCACTGTATCAATTTTTATGTCGGAACCGCCACCGTGGGATGATCTCATCACCTCGAGGGCGATATCGAATACTTGGACGGTTGACCGAAATCAGCGGACGAATTTGACGATGGACGTTTTGTCAGTTTGGACGCGCGTGCCAAGATTGACGGACTGTCGCCGAGTAAGATTTGTGATCCATCCAGTCCAAGCGTCGACTGTGATCTCGGCGGTGTCTTCTATAGCGATGGTTCTGGCGAATGTTCCATCAGGCAAGGACTTTCCACGGCTGGTAGCCAGGTCCTTGATCATGGCCTGGACGATGCGTGCCGCCTGCTGAGGATCCGCCGTGTGGTTCCAAGTGAGGACCACTTGCCTCGACTGAGCATCGAATGTCTTGAGCGTGATGGTGGTGTGGGCAGGGAAGGGTTCACCACCGAGCGGGTTTGGGAGATGATCTTCATACTCATACGGCGTTTCGAAGGTGTAGTTCCTGCCGAGAGCCAGAAAATACATTCGAGCGTCGCGTGTGCATAGTTGCTCCATCTGTTCTTTGGTGGCAAACAGGGATTCCCACTGCGCTCGCAAATTAGACAGGGCTGAATGGTCACTGTGTTGTTGCGGCAGGTTGCGTGTTTTGGCAAGTAGGTCATCCAGGATTTTCACGGTTTCATGTTTGAGTTCGTTCCAGTTCTGCACGCCCATCAGTGTTCCCTGTTTGTTAATCTGGAGTACGATCTGCTTGCCCTTCATAAGCCAGACGACCTGTCGTAGAAGTGATTCAGAGGAAGATGGAACTTCGAATGTGGTATCACCAGCGGTCCAGCCGACGAGGTATCCATCCTTGCCGGATTTGAGCACTTCAAGGGTCACATGGGTTTCAGTTTTACCCGAGATTGTGGATTGGCCATTGACCGACTTTTCACGTGTCCGAGTGATCGCCAATTCAAACCGATCTCCTTTTTCCCAGTGAGGAACAATCGTGATGTGCTGGTGATCTGGCTCACCATTGGCCGAAAGCGGCAGACTGAACAGGGCAAGCACAGTGATGAATACAATCGGCTGCAACATGGTCCCAGTTAACCAACAATCACGACGCTTGATTTTACGCGACGAGGCGAACGGGATGCTACGGTGTCATCTTCGACCCCATAACTGATGATGTCGGCGTCGTGGGCCATCATGCGTGAGAGCGTGGGGAGATCCTTTTCGGCATTGGCACGGACGAGCCGTCGAATGGCTGTCTCAGGATCAACTGATTCCGAGGCTTGAGCAAGGGGAGCAAGAGCGCTCAACAGTAGCAAGATCATCCACACAGAAAATCTCGAATAGATCATACAGTACTCCTCTGATGGGGATGTTCGAGTGTGTGATTGACTGTTCTTGGCGATGGATAGGGAGAGAATAGCAGATTAAGACTCCCACCGATAACCCACGAGAAAGGGCATGGCCGTCAAGACCCCAAGCGCTCCGATCGGCAGCGTCGATACTGCTGCATCTTGGGACGTGATGTAGCCCGCGACGGCAAGACTCTGCAGGACTTGGAGAAATATCCATTCCATGACGATCATGAGACTGAGGGCTACAAGGCCGACCCCAAGTCTGATACCAGGAAGTGGAGGCAAGATGAACTGACCAACAACCCAGCGTGCTCCGATCATGGTGGCCAACAGCACGTTGGGGATCTCTAGTATCTCGGCAATCCATTCGTTGATATGGAGTGCGATGACTTGCAGTCGGAT
>CAZOHW010000587.1:0-2266 GCA_964579525.1 uncultured Nitrospira sp.
GAGATAATCCGATCGTGCGACCAACGCCCTGGCTCGAAACTCCTCAACGATTGCGACAGCACGTTGAAGATCATTATTTTCAGCGAGCGCCATGCGAATCAGCTGTTGCAGCTGCTCATCACGCAAGAGTTCCCACCAAGGCAAGTTCGCTAGGGACGGCAGTTCAGAAGAGCCCTCGGCCATTCGGAAACGATCCTCTCCCTCAGCCGGTGGTCTCTTGTAATCCGGCCCCAGCGAACAGGATAGAAACAATAATGACAGCACGATGATCGCAATCACACGCACGTTAGGCCTTCCCCTCCGGTGACTGTGACTCAGCCAGCTGAGTCGCCACGGCACCTGCATGAGCTCTACCTTGAGTCCACTTGCGAATCAAGACATAGAACAACGGCACAAAAAAGATCGCCAAAAAAGTCGCTCCCAACATGCCACCTAACACCCCGGTGCCGATCGACTGACGACTTGCCGCTCCCGCACCACTGGCGATGACCAGTGGAAACATACCAAAAATGAAGGCCATTGAGGTCATGATAATCGGTCGAAACCGCAACCGTGCCGCTTCCACCGCCGCCTCAATGAGGGGACGTCCGGCCTCGTATCGAGTGTTGGCAAACTCAACGATCAAAATGGCATTCTTCGCCGAGAGACCGATCAACGTCACCAGCCCGATCTGGAAATAGAGGTCATTCTCAAACCCTCGAAGCCACACGGCCGTCAGCGCGCCGAAGATGCCGAAGGGAACGGCCAGAATGACTGCAAACGGCACGACCCAACTTTCGAACTGAGCCGCCAGGACCAGAAAGACCATCAACAGTCCGATGATAAAGACTTGATTGGATTGTCCCCCGACCCGTCGCTCTTGGAAGGAAATATTGCTCCAATCGATGGCGTACCCCTGAGGAACCAGCACCTCTTTCGCCACTCGTTCCAAGACCTCCAGCGCTTGGCCTGAGCTATAACCGGGCGCGGCCGCCCCCAGGAGCAATGCCGTATTGTACCCATTGAAGTGATTCACTGGATCCGGTCCGCTCTGGTATTCCGCCGTCACCACCGTATCGAGCGGGATCATGTTGATCCCCCCTGCGCTTTGGGCCCTCACATAGATGTTCGACAGGTTCTGCGGTGTCGCACGAAACTCGGCATCGGCTTCGGTCTGCACATGATAGACACGACCGAACTTGACGAAGTCATTGATGTAAAAATTGCCGAAGTACGCCTGGAGTGTATCAAAAATATCCGAAATCGGCACACCCAGCGCTTTCGCTCGTTCCCGATTCACATTGGCATAGAGCCTCGGCGAAGAGACTCGGAAGTTCGTCCCGACCCGCCCGATCGCCGGTTCCTTCTGTGCCCGCTCGACGAATTGCTGCGCCACCATGGCGAATTTCTTGAAGTCGCCGCTGCTTGGGTCTTGGATTTGAGCCGAAAACCCTCCGACAGCACCGACTCCTCGAATCGACGGCGCATTGAACGCAAGAAGCAAAGCTTCTGGAATTTTGGCAAACTCTCCATAGGCCGCACCAACCAGCGCCTTGGCATGGTACTGAGGCTCGGGCCGCTCATCCCATAACCGTAATGGGACAAACATCGTCGCAGAATTCGGCCCTCGCGTGCCGAACACAAAATTCTGCCCGGTCAATGCATCAGTAGAATGGACCGCCGGAACGGCCTGAAAGAACCGCTCGATCCGTTCAAGCACCGCCACCGTCCGCTGTTTCGACGCCCCATCAGGCAATTGCGCGATCACGATGAAGTAGCCTTGATCTTCTTCGGGCAGAAAACTTTTCGGCAACTTCTCAAAGAGTCCGACAGAGGCCACCAGCAACAGGACAAAGACCGCCATGACACGAATCGGCCTAACAAGCAGCGCAGCCGTGGTGCGAGTATAGCTCTGCTGTGTCCGACTGAATAGACGATCAAACCATTTCCAAAACCCGCTCCGTCTTCCTTGATGGGGTGTCAGGACTACCCCACAGAGCGCTGGACTCAGCGTCAGTGCGACAAACCCCGACACGGTCACGGAAATCGCGATTGTCGCGGCGAATTGTTTATAGAGGGCCCCGGTAATCCCCCCGATAAATCCTACTGGAGCAAAGACGGACCCGAGAACCAAAACAATAGCAATAATCGGCTCAGTCACTTAGCTCATCGCCCGCTTGGCTGCCCCTTTTGCGGCCAACTGCCCTTCACGCATGGGGCGTTCGACATTCCCGACCACGCCAACCCCGCCGTCCACAACGCCACACATCACCGCGACACTCCGCAA
>CAZOHW010000588.1:0-2266 GCA_964579525.1 uncultured Nitrospira sp.
TGAGAACGACAGACTCCTCCCGCAGAAAGGTCTTGATTAAGAGTTAATCTGACAGACAGCAGCTTACAGAAACACGTGCATTACTCCTTTCGGACGGTTCTGCCGACCCCTGCCGCCTTCAGATCCACAGACTGGCGTGGTTAGAGCATTGCGGAAAAACGGGACAGCTGACCTCGCCCTGCTGGGGAGTTTTGCCCCAACGCGTGCGCACTGTTTCTATGGCACAATCAACATGAGAGAATCGTCCGGGCACCGTCAAACCTGTCATGGATTAGATAGCCCTTTTACTTCCTCGCCTATGGCCCTCACCTGTTCTTGCTGACGCTCGGTCTGCCACCGCCAGATGACATAGAGGGCCGGGACCACCACGAGCGTAAGCAGCATGGCGGTGAAGACACCCCCAACCATCGGGGCAGCGAGCCGTTTCATGACATCAGCACCTGTGCCGGTGGCCCACATGACCGGCAGTAGTCCGAGAATATTGGCGAGCGAGGTCATGCTGACTGCCCGGATCCGTACTAACGCTCCTTCCTGGACAGTCTCGATTAGATCGGACAGAGTGCGGAGCGTACCGGCATTCTTCCGTCTGGCACAGGCCTCATTTAGGTAAGCGAGCATCACGGCACTGGTCTCGGCCCCGACGCCGGCCAATGCAATGAGGCCCACCCAGACCGCAATACTCATGTTGTACCCCAGCAAGGCTAGTGACCAAATCCCACCCACCATCGAAAGAGGAACACCAAGAAGCACCATGAGCGATTGTGCGACCGAGCGGAAGGTGAAGTAGTAGAGGACGAAGATGATGACGATCGTGAGCGGGATGAAGATGGTGAGCCGTTCTTGTACCCGCTGCATATTTTCGTATTGCCAGGACCACTTGATGGTGTATCCAGGCTGAAGGGGGACCTTGTCACGGACCACGGCCTTCAGATCGTCTACATAGCTCCCCATATCCCGTCCACCCATATCCACAAACACATAACCGGCGAGCATCCCATTTTCGTCCCGGATCATGGGTGGCCCGCTCACAAACCGCAACGTCGCCAGCTGAGCCAGAGGCACCTCGACGCCTGTCGGAGTGGGGACCAGAACGCGCTGTAACTTGTCAGGGTCGTCACGCAGTTCGCGCAGATAGCGGACATTGATCGGATAGCGTTCTCGTCCTTCGATGGTCGTGGCGATATTTTCCCCGCCGATAGCCGACTCGATGATCCGACCCACATCCATGAGTTTGAGCCCGTACCGAGCAATCTCTTGACGGTTCAGGTCGAAATCGAGGAAGTACCCCCCCGAAACCCGTTCCGCATATACGCTTCTGGTCCCCGGCACTTCCTTGAGCAGCATCTCCAAGTGCTCGCCGATACGTTCGATCTCCTTGAGATCCGGCCCAAAAATCTTGATCCCGACCGGTGTGCGGACGCCGGTGCTCAACATGTCGATCCGCGCCTTGATCGGCATGGTCCAGGCATTCGTCACACCCGGCAGCTGAAGCGCCCGATCCATTTCATCGATCAAGCCTTCATAGCTGATCCCGGGTCGCCACTGCTCTTTCGGTTTGAGTTCAACCACCACCTCCATCATGCTGAACGGCGCTGGGTCGGTCGACGTTTCCGCACGCCCAGCTTTGCCGAGGACATGATCGACTTCAGGAAATGAGCGGAGTTTCTTGTCCATGATCTGCAGCAGGCGCCCTGCCTCCGTAATAGACAGACCCGGCAAGGTTGTCGGCATGTAGAGGATCGTGCCTTCGTAGAGCGGGGGCATGAATTCGGACCCGAGCCGGAGAAACGGCGGGATGGTAAGCAGCGTGAGGACCATAGCCCCGGCGATCACGGCCCAGCGAAATCGTAAAGCCAGTCGAAGGATCGGCGCATAGAGCCGTTGCAGAGTCCGAGTGATTGGGTGGCGTTGTTCAGAGATAATGCGGCCGCGAACCAGAAAGTCCAGTAACGCTGGAATCAGAATGATCGCAAGGACCGCGCTCATCGCGATCGCGAGGTTCTTGGTCATGGCCAGTGGTCGGAACAGCCGTCCTTCCTGCGCCTCGAGCGTGAAGACCGGCATGAAAGCGATGGCGATGACAAGCAACGAGGCAAAAATCGACGGACCGACTTCTTTCGCTGAATCGATGAGGACCTGCATCCGATCGCCGATGCGTCCTCCACGCTCCCACTCTTCAAGCCGCCGATGCGCGTTGTCGACCATGACGATGGATGCATCCACCATGTCGCCGATGGCCACGATGATGCCACCGATAGACATGATG
>CAZOHW010000589.1:0-2260 GCA_964579525.1 uncultured Nitrospira sp.
TGTTTTGGGTTGTCCCCGGGGTGCGGTACATGCCTGGCCGGAGGGGGTGCCGACGCGGCCGCCTCCCAAGGCGACTGGAAACGATTCGTGGAAGGGGACCCGAGCTTGTCTCGGGGGAGGAGTCCACGCCTGAAAGGCGCGGAGCGAATCTTTGGAAGGAGAGCGTGCGTCCGAAGGGCGGGGGTGTTCTTAGCGCGGCACGCTGAACGCAAACAGAAAGGCAAACGGAAATGGAGCTGAGTGCTCAACCTCTTCATATGTCTCGTCTCCGATTGCAGAGCTCGCGCGATCACAACTGTATGTTGCGAGGCACAACGACCTGACTGGAATGAAAGGCCAGAAAACCGTGCGTTTTGAGCGACTATCTGTTCGCCCATAATCTCGCCTTCGCCATAGTGCGTCTAATGTAGGCAGCCTTCCTTGCGGGGTTTGGATCGCGGGAGAGGTATTCGTTGTCAAGTGTGTTTGCCATTGCGGCATCGGGCATCCCTAGCGAATAAGCAGCCACACAGAAAGCGATGTCCGCAGCGGCCGGTCGGTCGTGGTATTTCGGTGCAGTACGGAATCTCTCCAACGATAGGTGCGAGTACCTCGTCCCCCTCCCAGGGGGAAAGACTGTCGCGCGATGTTGCGCGATACGAGACTGCCGTTCGTGCTCTTGCAGTTGGAATTGCTTTGTCAGCTCAATACGAAGGAGCGACGCCCTCCGGTATTGGTTGCCAGTGCAGCTCCGCAACAGTACATACGGATAGAGACCGTTGTCCTTGCGGTACTTCGGCTTGCAATTCGTGAAGCCGGGAAGTCTGCCGAAACGTCGCCAGTCGGCGGCACTCGGGTCTCCCTGATATTTACTAGCGAGTGTCTGAGCGACGAACGTTGAGAGGTCTGTTGGGTAGACATCGTCATGCTTGAGCCACGCTTGAAAGTTTCCGGCACTTGTCTCAACAACTGCGCATGGTTCTAAATCGTCCGCCGCGAGCTGGTCAATCGAGCTTTGATTCAGGTCGTCCAAGACTGTGAATCGGTGCGCACCCGAAGGGCGCACGTAGATGTGTGCCCCGCGTGAATTGTGGGCCTTTAGGAGTGGAAGGCGAGACATTACTAGATCAGGCGGAAGATCCGACTGGCCAGGGAGCATTCCACGGTCGCTCAGAATTCCGATGTCATACGCAGGTGCGCCGAGCGCAGCGAGCATCTTCCGAACGGCGATGAGAGTTCTGTCCATTTTCGATTCCCACACTAAGCATTTGCCAAATTCATCCCGAATAGTGCTAGGATGCTGTAGTGAAATGTACACTGCACTAGGATTGAGTGGCAAGCCCTTTACTTCAGGTCTCTTTGAAATGCATGCAGTTTCGGCAGTCGGACATTGTGAAAGGTTCATTGCATTAGCGTATGTACCCAGATGCCCATAATGACGAGAAACAGGAACGGCTCAGAGAGAAGCTGCGGGACGAACTGGGGTCGGTGATTGTCGGGTTGCTCGATAAATCCAGTGGGCTCGAAGACATCATCGTTAACGAGGACTCGCGGATTTGGGTGAAGCGGACCGGGTCTTCATTTGAACAGGTAGGAGCACTGTCCAGTCGGCAAGCCCGCGGGGCGATGATGACGATTGCCTCGATGCAGAAAACGACCGTGACAGAGTTGCGGCCTGTTCTTGAAACGCAGCTTCCCATCTGGAAGTTTCGTTTCGCAGGGTTGATTGAACCTGTTGTGCCATCGCCATCATTCGCGATCCGAGTCAAGCCGGACAGGAAACGAAGCCTGCGCGATCTGCAAATGCAGGGGATTCTCACCAAGAAAGACGATCCTCGCAACCGTCGGGCAGTGCAGGAAGACTTCATCGCAAGGTTGCAGGGCCTGGACCACATTGAAGTGATTCAGGAAGCCATTCGCGCGCGAAAGAACATGCTCATCGTTGGCGGAACTGGCGCGGGGAAGACGACCATTGCGAATGCCATCCTCGAAGAGATCGGCACTCTCACTCCGGGCGATCGCGTTCTGGTGATCGAAGACACGCAGGAACTTCTGCTCGATTCTGCCAACAGTCTGAGCATGCTGGCGACGACGGAGTTCGACCAACTCAAGTGCCTCAAGGTTGCGCTACGGCTTAAGCCGGACAGGATCATCGTCGGCGACGTCAGAGATGGAGCGGCAGCTCTGCCGTTGCTGACAGCCTGGCACACGGGTCATCCCGGAGGTGTTTCCACTATTCACGCGAATAGCGCCGCCCAGGCGCTGATTCGCTTGGAAGATT
>CAZOHW010000590.1:0-2235 GCA_964579525.1 uncultured Nitrospira sp.
TCTGCCAAACGTTCTAACGTCCTCGTCCTTTTCAAAATGCGTGAACAGTGTGTCGAATCCGAATAGGTGCGCGTCTCTGCCTGGGCCGGGACAAACGAGGGCGGCCAAATAGTGCATCTGTCCGAACGCGCGGGCGAAGGTCGTTTTACCGCCCTGATTCGGACCAGAGACTACTATGATGCGCTCCTGCTCGTTGAGAGAAAAATCATTGCACACGACGGGCAAGCAGTCCGAAATCAGTGTATGGGCCAAGGCTAAGTCGAAACCTTCGTAATCGTACACGGTCTTGCTGGTGTCGGAGAGTTGCGGATAGCAGAATTTCAAGCCCGCTGATTTGCAGGTGGAGATATACTCGAGATAGGCAATATAGAATTGGATTTCCGAGTCAAATGTACGGATGCGTTCATCCAGATAACTGCTGGCATATGTCAGGCAGTAATCGTCAAGTTTTCCGAACACGTCGGGAAATAATTGTGCGACGAACTCCAGCACTTTATCTTCAATATGGTTCATGTCCCATCCGGTCGAGAACGTCATTCGGTAATCTTTCACCGGGCCCTGTTTGAATTTCTCAAACGTGCTCAGCACCGCCAGGCTGTAGTCCCCCTCAAATTCGTATCGGCGGACCGTAAAGCCGCCGTCCTTTAGGAGTAGGCAATATCGAATTGCCGATAGATCGGCTTCGAGTTTTGTGGTTTCAGCCAGAAGCGATGTAAACCAAAAGGATTGAGCGTATTGGCACAGATATTCGCGAAAGGCCACCAAGCCGCGCGCGTTTATGTCTGCCCCCGTCAAACCGCATGCGAGATCGTTCACCGCATTGCAATATAGGTCCACTGCGTCCAAGAGCCAGCGCTCCTTCTGGTACTTAAAGTGAGCCTTTTCTGCGCGAGCGAGATGCTCGCGCATGGCGCCCATGCTGTTGGCGAATGCGGTGATAGAGGAGAGCAGAGCGGGGTTTTCCAGATCACGCATGATTTCCTGGCGATACGTAATCGCGTTGAGACTGTGCAGAGGAAAAGAGAAGAAGGGTGTGAGTCCGTACTGTTCCTTGCCGGTCGTGATGGCGCCGATGATCTTGTCGAGATGTAAGTCGGAAAAAAAGGCAGGGGCGTCAACCGCTGCTCCCTCTATACTGTCCTCAGGCCTCTCAAAGAGTATGCTGTAGAAAGCCATTGAGGTACCGCTCCGTTTCAGCTCACTATGCGGCGGCCACGACATACTGGGTGTCGCCTCCCCAGCGGTCCCTCTGTCTTAAAAACGCAGGGTCGCTCTGCACCCCCTGGGTTCGAGCAAGAGATTCAAGACGTTGACGGCGCCCACGATCAGCAGATGCGAGTTCATGACCGCATCAATTGCACACCCTTCGCCATTGTCAACGGCAATAGCGAGCCCCCCGGCCTCCTTGACCTGCTTCAGGAGCAACCTATCGTTATTGCCATTGCCGAACGCTGCGACCTGCCGGAGGATAAACTTCTCCGCATATTCTCGCTTCTCGACATCGTGTTGTCCGCCCTCTTTCCTTAGACAGTACGGCACCACAATTCCTGTCAGTTCCGACCCGGCTGTGCCATACGAGTCCGCCGTGATGACATGCAGGTCCACGCGTTTCACCAGTTCGAGGAGTTGCTCCCTGACACCCGGTACGAGTCGCCCTCTACAGGAGAGCGTTCCGGTGTAATCACAGATGACCGTATGAATGGTGCGCTCGCCGAATCCTGGGATGTTGATCACGATACCCGACTGTTGCATGGGCGCCCTCGTCCAACCAGGATCGTACACATGCCGATCAACGACTATGCTCCATCAAGGGCACGAGCGAATGCCTCTCATTCCTTCAAAACCTTCTCTCGCAGGGCCTGATTCATTGCCGGCGTAAGATCATTACATATTGCCATCATCCGTCGTGCTCTTCGGAATTGACCAGTTGGGACTTGATCGCGTCCATCTTCACCTCAATCAGGCTCATCACGATGCGCAAATGATTTCGTTGTGCGTTGTTCAACATGGTACCTGTCCCTTCAGCCGATCGAGGACCGCGATCGCTGCTGTTCGAGCGTTGACGTTCAGGAGAATGGTTTCGCCAAGCACGGTCACGCAGCCATAAATGAGCGCTTGCTCGATGAGTGGGATACATTGTGGTCCGACGCGAACCAATCCGTCAGCGCACCGGTCGCGCATGAGGAAGTTCGGATGGGTCAAGCCAGCAAGTAAGGCCGGCACCGCATCCAATAC
>CAZOHW010000591.1:0-2222 GCA_964579525.1 uncultured Nitrospira sp.
ACCTTGACCAGGCCGAGCTTAAAGCGCGAGCCCAGTGCCTCATGCGCTTTGGCTACCAACTTTGAGGACTTCATCCAGTCATTGGCTTGTCCGAGCTTGGTCAATTCGTCGGCAGACGTGACCACCACATAGTTGGGGACATGAATCCCCCACTTCTTCATCAGCCCCATACCGGGGCCTTCCAACACCTTAGCCATGCGAATTCTCCTCCATAGTAACTCAGACAATAGGGGACCCGGATTTTAGCGGAAACCGACAGGATGACTCAAGACACCAGAGGGACTAATGCATAGGGGATCAAAAGACCTAGCAGAAAATTCTCCACCGATATTTCCTGTAAGTATCTAAAATATAATACCTTTTATAATTTACGATGATCGTCTCACACGCAAGGGCTGACAGCGCGGACAAAAATATGAGCTTCGCTCACCCCGAAGGCGTTGAATGACTCCGCCACAGTGATTCGGACAGTGTTGTTCCTCTTTCCCATAGACCAGATGCCGCCGCTTATAGTGCCCTTCAGTGCCATCGGGAGCAAAAAAGTCTCGGACGCTCGACCCTCCATAGACAATCGCCTCATCAAGGACCTCACGCATGATCGTATAGAGCGTTTCCGTCTTGCGCCTCGACAGCCGACCGATCGGAAGATTGGGATGGAGGCCAGCCCGGAAGAGAATCTCATTCGCATAAATGTTCCCGATCCCAGCAATGACTTGTTGATGCATCAAGAGAGCTTTGAGCCGGCCACGTCTTTCCTGTAAAAGCCTCACAAAATCCTGCTGGGAAGCAGAGAGTGGGTCGAGTCCAAATCGGCGGCTGAGATACTGATCCAGCCCATCCTTATCTAATAGCGAAAGGCGCCCGAATCTGCGAGGGTTCCAGTACCGCAGTTCAGGTTCGCTGCCTCCTTCGAATGACAGCTTTACATGGACATGTTGTGGGTGTTTCGTCGGTGTCGATCGGAACAGCAGCAGCCCCGTCATCCCCAACTCAACCACCACATAGCGACAGGCTCGGTTGTTCACAAACATCAAAGCGACACTCTTGCCGTATCGATCGACAGACTGCAACGTGGCGCCTCGATACCACGGCGCGGTGGTGTGCCCTTCTCGAACGATATCCGCACGCCCGACCCATATATCGGTCAATCGTGCGCCAAGTAGACGTGCACGGATTTGTCGAGCAACAACTTCAGCTTCGGGGAGCTCAGGCATAAGTCGACTAAACCAACAGGATGCGGACAAAGCCCGCCAGCGGCGTTCTCGCATCGCTGGCGGGCTTTGTCAACAGTCTGTTAGTCAAGGAGAGGATTGTTACCGAGGGTCAACAGGATGAGCCGTACGGCGAGATTGGCGAACCTGCTCAATCGCGACTCGAAGATTCGGAAGTGGGGTCGCTGCAGGATGGCGAGCCATGACGAGCTTCAAGACGTCATCGTAGGTCTTGCCTTCCACACAGCACAGATAGGCCATGACAACTGACACAGATCGCCCCATCCCAGCTCGGCAACAGACCAGTGCCCGACTCTTCGGCACCCGCTGCTCGAGCCACTCAATCGCTTGAGCCAATTTTATGGGATCGGCCTTGGCAAATTCTTGAAAGGGGATTTGCTGATAGTCCATCCAGATTGGCGGGTCGATCGTAAACTCTTCCGCTACGAATAGGAGCGTCCCGATGACCGGTGGCGGTTCCTGCGCATCAACGAAACTTCCCACCAATAAATAATCCGTGATCATGTGCATAGTGGATTAAATATAAACCTCCCCCTCTAGACGTCAAGATATTCTCGTCTCTCCCTAATACAGTTGCGATTCAATTTCTCCGCCCGCTATACTGACGACCTCGTTGAACGAGAAAGGGTCATTTTCCGCCATGATTACTCTGACTCAACAAGAAGTCGAACGGCGCTTAAATACCGTCCCCTGTGCCGTCTGTAAACAGTCCAGCTTTGCGATTGACGAACGGTTTATGGGGCCAGACGGAGATTGGCGAGGCATCTGCAAGAAGTGCTTCTATACCTTTCCGGTCTATACCGACATGGAGGTCTATCCCCGGACACAGCCCGATGTGCCGCTGCGGCTCAATGAGATCTCCTGCACGGCCTGCAATCATCGTGGCGTCCGCCTCGACCTTCGAGCCACCTTGTTCATGAGACAACCCTACTTATTCGTACCCTCCCAGGATTCTCACCGAAAATTTGTGGAATAATCCCAACTTGAAAA
>CAZOHW010000592.1:0-2203 GCA_964579525.1 uncultured Nitrospira sp.
CGGCTATTAGCGCCCCGGGTCGTAGCACGCCATGTGTCCCCGGATCGGCGGGGCCAAGATTGATGAACATATAGTCGAAGTCCGGATCCTGCTGCGTGCGCGCTAAGCCCCAGTCCTCCGGCTTAAATTGCAACGCCTCCTGGCTCATCTCGAATTTCTCTGGGGGAAACTGGAACTGCCCCATCTCGGTCCCGCGGGAAGGATGATCCTTGCGAAGCGGATGACCATTCCACCACGAAGGCATAAGAAGCCGCCTGAGAAATGGGTGTCCGTCGAATCGAATCCCAAACATGTCGTAGGTTTCTCGTTCATACCAGTCGGCGTTCGGCCACAGATCGACGATCGACGGCAACGAGAGATCATCTCCGCGGAGCGGAACCTTGATCCGGATCGATTGATTCCGATCGAAAGAAAAGAGGTGGTAAAATACGGTAAACGAGCCGACCGGCAATCCTTCATGGTGCCGGCGCAATCGTTCATCCGTTGCGCTCAAATCGAACAGCATAGGAAACGGACGAGGCATGTCGGACTTGATATACTGGAGCGTCTCGCGAAGCCTCCCCTTCTCAACCCACATCGTCGGAATCTCATCCTTGGTGGGCTGTACGGCGCTCAGCCATCCTGCTGAACCGAAACGGCCTTCGAGCTCTGCCACCACACCAGCCCCTTCGCCTGTTCCCATATCTTGAATGGTTGATGATCGTGGATTCATGGTTTCGTCTTCGAGAGACCGTTGGGTTGTCCGGCAAAATGGGGGGAGAGGATGTCCGTCCGAGTCAGGACATCAATGCTGGGATATTCGCGCTGACTTGTTCGTTCTACTCGCTTTGCATCTCGCATCGACGGCATGATGGGTTTCTGGACCTCTTGCGGACCGAACCACCAGCCCAACGGTCGGCGCTCAGATCCGACCATGTTTTGGAGAAGCAGCAGGCATTCCATAAAGGCATGCGGCGGCGGTGGGCAGCCCGGCATATAGACATCCACCGGCAGGAACTTATCGACACCCTGTACAACGGAGTAGCCGTCGAACATCCCTCCGGAGTTCGAGCAGGAGCCCATGGAGATCACCCAACGAGGTTCCAGCATTTGTTCATACAGCTGCTTGATGACGGGAGCGACTTTCATAAACACCGTTCCAGACACGACCAATACATCGGCCTGGCGTGGTGAGCCACGGACCACCTCTGCTCCGAACCGAGAGGCGTCATAGACGCTGGTCAAACTCGTCGCCATCTCGACGAAACAGCAGGACAGGCCGAAGTTCAACGGCCAGAGTGAATTCTTTCTCCCCCATGCCAGGAGGTCTTGCAATGTCGCAAAGAGGACTGACTGGCCGACGACTGAGGTCAACGCGCCGTCCCCGCCATCTGTAATACGCACCCCCTCAAGCCTTCCGTTACGCCACTCGGTCATCGTACTGCTCCTTGACGGGCGTCTTCTGAACCTGACGGATGGGAGGACGTTGATACTGCGCCGTCCTATCGAGCACCCCGTTACGCCACTCGGTCATCGTACTGCTCCTTGATGGGTATCGTATGGGCCTGACGGACCGGAGGACGTTGATACTGAACACCCCAGTTCAGCGCCCCGGTGAGCCAAAGATAGGCGAGGGATGTCAGGAGAATGACGACAAAGATGCACACTTCAATAAACCCAAGCCAGCCGGTTTCCGGCACAGCAACCGCCCAGGCATAGAGATACGCCGCCTCCACATCAAAAATGACGAAGAACATCGCGATCAAGTAGTACTGCACGGGCGGACGTACTTGCGCGTTGCCGGTTGGCCGAATCCCCGATTCATAGGGAACGGCGGTCGCGCTTTCAGATTGACGTTCGGGTTTCCTCCAGTGACGCTCGCCAAGCAATGGGGGGACTCCCAACATGACGGCGATGACGACGCCGACACATATTCCGTATACGCAGATCTGCCAAATAGAGTCATCTACCATGGCAATAAGTAACTATGTAGTTCTGACACCAGTCCTCTTATTGACTTTGGGATATCATGTTGCACGAGGTTTGGCTCTAAAAAATGAAAATATTGCAACTCTGTTAGGGAAGCTTACTTCGAGAGGTGGAACGGGAGAAGAAATATGGATCGCGTCAATTCAACCAGACGAACACAACCATACCTTGGCGATACTCTTGCTACCCACGACGTGTCAGCGGCCACAAGCTTCCATGGGCACAAGAATAAACA
>CAZOHW010000593.1:0-2202 GCA_964579525.1 uncultured Nitrospira sp.
CGATGTAAAGTCAGACTGACCGAGGACACCGTCTGCAGCTTGTCCATTGCTCGTCGGCCAGGTATTCCAGATCATGATCCGGCAATTGTCCATGTCGCCGACAAACACCTGGACGCCGTTCGAGGTCACACCGGACGGCGCGACTCCAAAGTTATGGTCCGTAGCGGCTCGTACACTCGACGTAAAATCAACTTGCCCGAGCACGACATCGGCTGCCGCTCCGTCGGCGGAGGGAAACGAGTTGTACAGCAGGACACGATTGTTGTTAGCATCGACCACTACGATCCTGGTATCGTTGCTCCAGACGGAAGTGGGGTTATCTATCATCGTGGAGGATACGCCGGGTGTGCTTGACGTAAAATCCGACTGTCCAATCACTCGCATGGCATTGGGCTGATTACTCGTGATCGGCATGTCATATACGACGACGCGATTGCAGACGTCGTCGACGACAAAGAGGTGCGCGGAGGTCGCGTACAGATCGAGAGGGGAATGCATGGTATTTTGCGTGCATGTTCCAGCTCCGGCGACATTCGGATTGGCTGCGCCGATGGCAAAGTCGGCATTCGGGTTGTTGGTCGTGGGAATGGTATTGAACACGAGAATTCTGTGGTTAGTGTTATCGGCGACAAACAATTGGCTGCCATTATCATGGGCCGAGAGGGGATTGTCGAACTGATTGCTGCCGGATCCCGGCACAGTGGACGTAAAATTGGGCTGGCCGATCACCAAATCGGCATTCGGACCTGGAACGGTCGGAATTGCTGTGAAGCCCAGCACACGGTTATTGAATTGGTCTACTACCCACAGGGTTCCACTCGCTCCAATTTTTCCAGCACTGGGATCGAAGAGTTGCGACTGTGAGTGTCCGCTGCCGCTGGAAATGAAGTCAGTCTGTCCGATCACGGTGAAGGCTGCTTGGCCATTTGTGAAGTTCAGGAAGGTGGCCGGTGTGGTAGTTCCTGTGCCGCTCCCCGCTCCTACCAGTGACGGACCGTCTGTTTCTGTACAGGCGGTCATGAGACACAGGGTCAAATAGGCTGCGCCAAGATTTTTGATTAATTGCATCGGGATGCTCTCCTTT
Source organism: uncultured Nitrospira sp. (assembly GCA_964579525.1). GTDB lineage: Bacteria > Nitrospirota > Nitrospiria > Nitrospirales > Nitrospiraceae > Nitrospira_D. Next base: position 1,085 of record CAZOHW010000593.1, read on the forward strand.
ACCAACAACCTCCATCCACCGGGGTCATGGCTTTCCAAAGTGATAGGTGAGTCCTAAACCGCCAAAGACCTGCGTGGTGGCTTGTGAATGTTCCGTGCCCTGCACATCAAATATGGTCCAACGTTGATACCGCACATCGGCATCGAGGCTCAGCCCAGGCAAGAACGAAAACGCGAACCACTGCACCTTCACCCGGAAAGCCAGGGGGCTCGCGAGATGATCTGGTTGGTTGGCGCCGGTGGGATGGTTGAACCAATGGCGTCCGACGAAGTCGATGGCGCCTTGAATCGCCCACTGGTCGTTCAAGAAATAGCGACTGCCGACTCCGAGCAGCCAGGCATTGCCCCGTTCATTGGTGCCACCCGCGTGGGTGAGGGAGGTCAACTGCCTGACGGCGGAAAAGTCGAAATCCACCCCGACCTGCTAGTTTTTGAGGATTTCGTACGAGAGCAGTGTTTGGACCGATCCAGCAGTCATGGTCCGGGAGGGGATCCCCATGCCATTGTTTTCCATCATGCCGACGTCGTAGGCACCACCGATCGACAGCCCAAAGTGGTCGTACCACCGAGAGTCATCGGCTGCGGCGACGAGGGGGAAGAGGAATGCTAATAGAATGATGAGCACGACGCTTGTGTGCCTGCCATGCCGAACTCGCACTGTGGCCTCCATACGTTCGTGTTGAATGGGCTCTGAAATGACTTGTCGTCCGGCCTAGTCATGGCCCAGAGTCTTAATCGGACAGACTCCAGAAATCCTTAACGGAGTACCATAAGGATTCCTCACAGAAAGGTAAATATTTCCGATCGCTGTAAGATTCTGCTCCCACACCAGACCTATCTCTGACAGATATGAAGGGAGAGCAAATGAGCGCTGTTCGGAACATAGAGATGGTGGGTGCTGAGCCTATGGGCTGGCGAAAGGATACAAGGCCACGATCGATCCAGCGGCCTTTCGCACGGTTCATGGTACACTCTGTCTCAATTATCGTGATGCTGTTCGTCTGTGACGGTTATCGGATGTTCCGGGATATGTCCGGAAGGCAGCCAGAACTGACCGGAGGTTAGACGCATACAAAGGTGCAGGAATAGTTGAAGTTGTTCTCACACACATCAATCCAC
>CAZOHW010000594.1:0-2195 GCA_964579525.1 uncultured Nitrospira sp.
ACGTTAGGGTGTTTGGCCTGGTTTGACTTCAGTCATATTTCCGGCACCCTCTTCGGGAACATGTTCGTCTTGGATCGCATGGCCCTCTTTTTTAAGATGTTTGTGGTTGGGGCGACGATCCTCGTGATCCTTACGTCGATTGAATACGTCAACCGCTTCACATTTTTCCGTGGGGAATATTATTTTCTTGTCATCATGTCGGCCATCGGCATGATGTTCATGTCGTCGGCGAACGACTTGCTTTCTGTCTTTGTGAGTTTGGAGTTTTCGACGCTCGGTTTCTATGTGCTGGTGTCCTATCTTCGGGATGATCTGGCTTCCAGCGAGGCAGGCCTAAAGTTTTTCATCTTAGGGGTATTCGCTGCCGGGCTCTTCGCCTATGGGATCAGCCTTGTGTACGGAGAAACCGGGAAATTGGTCTTCTCCGATATGGTCTCGGCACAAGCGACTCCTGGTCTGATCATCGGCTTCCTTCTGATCTTTGCCGCCCTCGGCTTTAAAATCGGCGCCGTTCCATTCCATTCATGGATCCCGGACACCTATCATGGCGCACCGACACCGGTCACTGCCTTCCTGTCGATTGCTCCAAAGGGTGCGGCGCTTGCCATCCTGATTAGAATTTTGCTCGTGGCATTGGCCACATTCAAGCCGATGTGGGTGTCGCTGCTCGTTGCCGTATCAGTCCTTTCGATGACCTATGCCAACATCGTGGCCATTGCACAGCGAAACATTAAACGCCTGCTGGCTTATTCTGGTGTGGCCCAAATCGGGAACGTGCTGATTGGCCTTGCCGCCGGGACGAAAATGGGGAGTGATGCCATCCTGTTTTATCTCTTGGCGTATTTGTTTGCCAATCTTGGGGCGTTTGCCGTCGTCATTGCCGTGAGTCATGCCATTGGACGGGATGAAATCGAAGACTACAGCGGCTTGAACCGCCGCTCACCGTTTTTGGCTTTTGCGATGTTGCTGTTTCTCCTTTCGCTTGCCGGTGTCCCACCACTTGCCGGATTTATCGGAAAACTCTACATATTCATCGCAGCAATTAAGGAAGGACTCTATACGCTGATTGTGGTCGGACTGATTAATATCGTGATTTCGATGTATTATTACCTCATCGTCGTCAAAAAGATGTACATCAACGAGCCACTTGATCCGACGCCTATTTCAATTTCTACTCCCATCAAGACGGTCATCTATATCGGGCTGGCCGGCACGTTGGTGATCGGTATTTACCCACAGCCTTTCACCGATTGGGTTGTCGCCGCGACACTCATGTTTTCCAATATCCTTCCCCCATCCGCGACCATCGTTCCTTCGACTTCTCCGTTCGGCGGATAGATTCCGGTTCCACCGCTGAGACATTCTGTTACAATTAGACCGGTTGCAGAACCCTTATGGTACGGTTCTCTCCTAGTGAACTGGAACCTCATGGGAGTCGTTCTTGCCCACTGAAGTCCCCACGAATGGTCAGACTGAGGGGCCTCTTATCGCTAATGCTTCGCCACGGACACCTGGTGTGGCTCCTCCCGAATCGACTGCTGAGCGGAGTACCTCAGCCGCATGGTTTCAGAAGCTGACGATTGAAAAGAGGATGTTGGCGGGTTTTAGCCTCGTGTTCATCGGCGTGCTGATCATTACGACGGTCTCATACCGCAACACCACTATTCTCATTACCAATAGCGCCCTCGATTCTCGAAGTCATGAGCTCGTGCAATTGCTGGACAACATTGATGTCGCGATGAACGAGGCCGAGGATAATAATCGGCGGTACCTGGTGACGGGTGACGCCACCTATCTCGAAGCTTATAAAAAAGTGGTCAGACAGAAACCCATGTTTGTGACGTATCTGAAGGATCTTACGGAAGGATCGGCCGAACAACGAGACCGTGTTCGGCTGCTTGATCAAATGATGGAGTGGCAACTGAGGGCAGAGTCGCGCGCCATTGCCATGCTTCAGGACAGTGGACTCAAGGCGGTGAAAAAAATGGCATTGGAGGGTGCCGCGAAGCGGGAGCTCGAAGTGATTCGCCAGGTCATCACGGAGATGGTAACCTACGAACAACAGGCGTTGCGAAGACGTGTGTTGGAATCCGCGGCCGGTACGACGAACACGATTGTCCTGCTTGGGATTGGCGTCCTACTTCAATTTATTCTGCTGGCATCCGTCTATTATTTCATTCGGCACGATATTACAG
>CAZOHW010000595.1:0-2163 GCA_964579525.1 uncultured Nitrospira sp.
GCGATGCACCGCGCCGAATTCGCATACGTCGGGTCCGGGGCAGTCCAGCGACTCGATTCGACCGTCCACGCGGCGCTTCGCGCTGGCTCCCTTGCTCACGCAAAGCTGCCTGCCGTCCTCGAAGGCTTCGTAGGACTCCCGGAAGTTGAGCTCCGGATTGCTGAACATCAGCCGAATGGGAATCTCCCGGAGCTTCTTGTTGGCTTCCGACTCGTCGCCGCCCTTCTTCAGCGTCGCCATCACCGGATGTTCCACCCATCCGTCGGCTCTTTTCACGTTTGACGTGACGACGAAGTGGTCGAGTTTGGCGGGCAAACGCTTGCCATCGCGTTCGACGACTTCTCCGATCGCAATGCGGCCAACCGTCGGAGCGGTATAGGCAAACCCTTTGAGCATAATGCGCCTCCTTGGCTCTGTTGCACTTGGTATCGCCATCCTTTCACGGCTTGGCCAAAGTTCAAGAGCATTTGATTCGCTCAATCCGGCCCACGAAAACGCCCGGAAGCGTTGTGGCTGGCTCGCGGTTTACTCCGAAGACGGAGAATCCTCCGAGCCGTACATTCCCGGCCGTCATAGGGAATCGGATGAAGAAGAAAAAGACAAACAAGCGGTTACGAACCGCCTTCGGAAGCGCCTTGAAGAGGTTGCGCGAACGACGAGGTTTCACTCAGGAAACGCTGGGGTTTGAAGCAAGCTTCGATCGTACCTACATCTCGTTAATCGAGCGGGGAATCAATTCACCAACCCTCGACTCCTTGGGCGCTCTGTGCACGGCGCTGGATATAACCCTATCTCGCCTAGCGATCGAGGTCGAGAAGGATCTCGCGCGTCTCACAAATGTCATCGACGACTGAAGGCATGTCGTCGCTTCGAGATGCCGCGATGCGCGATGCTCTCGATAAGTATCGTACGCAGGTCTCGATACTCAAGAAGGGCTACGCGCAAGAGCGATACAGAATTGAGCGCTTGATGGCAGCACCGATGGCGCTGGGCCGAACTGTTCGGTCGATCACAAGCGTTGATATTGCCTCGCATCGCGACATGCGCCTGGCTGAGATGAATCCACGAACCGGCAAACTGTTATCACCAGCGACTGTGCGACTGGAGCTGTGCCTTCTCTCGAACTTCTTCGACATTTGCCGCATTGAGTGGGGCTATTGCGACGGCAACCCAGTCGCCAATGTTCGGAAACCAAAGCCCGCACCAGGTCGAGACCGACGCCTAACACCGCGCGAAGAACGACTGATCCTTAGATACGCGCACGCCCATCCTAACCACGATCTCTATTCCATCGTTGTCATTGCGCTCGAGACGGCCATGCGCCAAGGCGAGATCCTCAAGCTGCGTTGGGAACACGTAAATCTAAAGAGCCGAGTGGCGCACCTACCGGAAACGAAGAACGGATCGAAGCGTGACGTCCCTCTATCGATCCGAGCGCGCGACGCGTTTACACGTCTCGGCGTACAACCGAAAGGACCGGTCTTCCGCTACACCTCGGCCGGGCTGAAATCGACGTGGAAATTCATGCTTCAAAAGCTGAACATCGAAAACCTCCATTTCCATGATCTTCGCCATGAAGCCGTTTCAAGACTTTTTGAACTGGGCACCATGGACATGATGGAGATCGCCGCAATCAGCGGCCACAAGAGCCTCGCCATGCTGAAGCGTTACACGCACCTGAAGGCACAGCGCCTAGTCAGGAAGCTCGAGGGGCAAAAGCACAAGGGTCGGCAAGCCGTCCTGGATCACTTGATCCCCTACCCTGCGATGCTGATCCAGCAGCCCGATGCCGTAACAGTGCGTCTCTTGGATTTTGACGACCTCGTCGGCGAGGCGAACACCGAAGACGGTGCCGTTCGATCAGCACAGGACGCTTTGTTGCGACGGATCGTTTCCCTAATGCGCCAGGATGAGCCGATTCCTCGTCCTGATCAGTATTTGGACCCCGTAGACGAGGCCACCGTCATCATGGTTGACCCTCTCGGAAGTGACATTGCGACTTTATTACAGTGAAAGTAGCAAGCAAAAGGCCGCTACTGTATTGATGTAACAGGTTCTTTTACAATTTGGACCTCATAATGGGTCGCGCCCTAAGTGAAATGTTCTGCCTAGCGCGCGGCGGCGTGCACGCCGAGCGGTAGCTTTCAGACGTCGCTTTGCCAA
>CAZOHW010000596.1:0-2150 GCA_964579525.1 uncultured Nitrospira sp.
TGTAGTAGGTGGTATCATAATGAAAACCGATGTGGTCACCTGGTTCGGTATAAATAGTAGAGAGCGCAGGAGTGCGGATCGTTGTCCGGACAAAACATGAGTGTCGCATCGACAAGCCGGTTTAAAAACTCACGGAATGATGCCGCGCGATAGAGATCAAGAAAGAGCGGGGCCTTCTCCTGCACCGTATAATAGCTGACGCTTCCACCTTTTTTGTGATCTGGAATATAGTTCCGATTGAGATCGGTTTTCATACTCTGGGCTTGAGGAACAAGTACGTCTTCCACAAAAGCGCGCGAGAGGAATTGTTTAATGACGAGGAACTCATTTTGGTCCCAATACTCTTGGCGGAGACGGGAAAAATCCAGCCGTGCGACCGCCTGATCAACCGCTTCTCCTACGCTGTTCACGAGATTTGGCACCTGTTTCAATTCCTTTAGCCATCAATCAATGGTCATTAGTCAGTGGCAATGCGCCCTCATACCAATGACTATTGACGAGTGACCAGTGACTGTTTACGGCCCGCTCAACACCGGAGCTTTGACCACTTCCGCATCCGGCGGGATCTTAAAGTCGAATATCTCATTACCCAATCCGCTATTGGGTTTCAAGTTCGAAAACTCGAACACGGCAACGTTCCCGCTGATTTCATGCAGCGCGACCATGCGGATGAAATAGCTTCTCGGGAAAACCTCCACGACAATCTTCTGGAGATTTTGTGTCGACAGGCTCTCCTTCGCTTTTGGGATCAACGTGATGAGAGGAACCCCGCCAGGGCCACGCTCCTTTCCCGTGGTCGGTTCAACATCAAACGACTCATCCAATCTCGCCGCTCCTTGCAGTAGTTCCAACGGAGCTTGGGACGCGGCCATCTGCGTCAGTTTCCCGATCAGCACCTGTTTATGCTCAGGGACATAGACTTTTACTTCATCTTGATTCACATAGATCTGCTCGCTTGCCGGATCGAGATAATCCCATCGGAGACGGCCGGGCTTTTTGATATAGACCTTGCCGGCTGAGGTCACAGGTCGTTGAAACCCTTCGATCTTGGTTTTTTGAGAGAAATCAGCCTGCATATCCTTCATTTTCTCGTAGCGGGCTTGCAGTTGCTTGACGGCATCCCGGACGTCCTGCCATACCTTTTCATCAGTTGATGCATCGGCCCCCCAAGCCGGCAAGACGACCACCATACTCAACAAAACAGCCAACACCCAGCGCTTCACGCTTCGGCCGCCCCGACAGGGCCGCGTCGTCCAAGCACTTCTCGACGCCCATCGCGTCCCGCCGCCCCGACGATGCCTTCCGATTCCATCTGTTCAATCATACGCGCCGCTCGTGGGTAACCGACTCGTAGCCGTCGCTGAATCAACGACGCCGATGCCTGTCCGGTTGAGAGCACAAGCTCTTTGGCCTGCTCATAGACTTCGTCTTTGGCCTCTTCTTCCGCCGCCTCTTCCAGCTTCAGCGCCTGCAGGTCCTGATTATAGACGGGATGCGCTTGCTTTTTCACGAACTCAACCACAGCGCGGACGTCATCATCCGATACAAAAGACCCATGCAAGCGCGCGAGGCGACCTGTTCCAGAAGCCAAATAGAGCATATCTCCACGACCGAGAAGAGCCTCCGCTCCGTTCGCATCGAGAATGGTTCGTGAATCGGTTTTTGAAGAGACCTGAAACGCGATTCGAGCCGGAAAGTTGGCCTTAATCAAGCCGGTGAGAACATCGACCGATGGACGCTGAGTCGCCAGCACAAGATGAATCCCGGATGCCCGTGCCATCTGCGCAAGTCGCGCGATCTTATCCTCCACATCTTTCGGTGCAACCATCATGAGATCGGCCAGCTCGTCGATCATGACGAGAATAAACGACAGTGGTTCCGGCGGTGTCGGTTTCGGCTGCATGGAACCCCGCTCCCCTTCGGCAATCGATGATTCACCGGCAGAGAGCCGCTCCTCGTCAGAAAGAAACTGCATGGAAGCCTCATTCGCCTCCACACTTGTGGTCTGGGAATCAATAAACGCCTCGTGCAACCCAGCGACTTTTCGATTATAGGCATCGATATTCCGCACTCCGGCTTCCGCCAACAACTTATACCGCCGTTCCATTTCAGCCACGACCCATCCCAGCCCTCGTGCGGCCGATTTGGGG
>CAZOHW010000597.1:0-2147 GCA_964579525.1 uncultured Nitrospira sp.
GATTCCACCCTTGGGGCGGTATGCTCCCATTGGTGCCCCATCCAAATTTGCCGATCAAGGGCCGCTGACTGTTCTACAAAAGCTGTCGTGGCCGCTAGGAATTTGGGCCATGGACAAGATGAACATGCACAGCCCGGACCTGTCTCAGGACAACATTGCCAAGATCCGCGCCCTTTTCCCTGATTGCGTGACAGAGGCCGCCGACGAGCAGGGCAACATCCGGCTCGCCATTGACTTCGATCAGCTGCGCCAGACGCTTTCGGATCATATCGTCGAAGGCCCGCAGGAGCGTTATCGGCTCGACTGGCCCGGCAAGCGCGAGGCGCTTCTCACTGCCAATGCCCCCATTGCCAAGACCCTACGGCCTTGCCGCGAGGAGAGCGTGGACTTCGACACCACCCAGAACCTCTTCATCGAAGGCGACAACCTCGATGCGCTGAAGCTCTTGCAAGAGAGCTATCTGGGAAAGGTGAAGATGATCTACATCGATCCGCCGTACAATACGGGGAACGATTTCATCTATGAGGATGACTTCGCGGAGAACGCCTCAGACTTCTTGACGCGCAGCAATCAAATTGACGAAGGTGGCGCACGGTTGGTTGCAAATAGTCAGAGTAATGGTCGATTCCATTCCGACTGGCTCAGCATGATGTATTCTCGCCTGAAGCTCGCACACCGACTTTTGAAAAATGACGGGGTCATCTTCATTTCAATTGATGACAACGAAGCTCAAAATTTAATGAAGATATCGAGCGAGATTTTTGGAAGTGAAAACTTTATCGCTCAGTTGGCGGTCCAACTGAATCCGCGGGGTCGTCATCTTGACAGATTTGTGGCCAAGACGCACGAGTCCATTCTAGTGATCGTAAAAGATGCCATGGAGCTTTCTTCCATCTCGGGGGTCGAGAAGGAAGGGAGAATGGTGGAGGAGTATAACCGATCCGACAATAAAGGTGCATATAGACTATTGGGACTTCGTAACAGGAATCAGTCTTTCAACCCTGTCACAAGGCCGAAGCTGTACTATCCCCTTTATGTATCTCCGGAGGACGGCTCTGTTTCACTAACTCAATCTGATGCGCATTGTGATCCAGTTTTCCCCGATGCACCTGACGGCGTCAAAACGTGTTGGACCTGGGGGAAAGAGAAAGTTGCAAAAGAGTCAGACCGCCTGATTGCCGAGAAAACTGGCGCAGAATGGCGTATATATAGAAAAGACTACCTTCTTAATGAAGATGGTGAAACGGCAAGAACACTTATAAAATCTGTCTGGACTGACAAAGAAATTACTAACGATTATGGCCGAGGGTCAGTAAAGTCCTTGTTCGGCAGTTCCGTGATGGACTTTCCGAAATCTGTTGGTCTGATTACTCGCTTGGTGGCGATTGGCAGTTCAGGTGACGATATCGTTCTCGATTTCTTCTCCGGTTCTGCGACCACTGCCCATGCGGTGATGGAGCAAAATGGCACAGATGGTGCCAACCGGAAATTCATTATGGTCCAAATTCCGGAACTTGCTGACGAGAAGTCGGACGGGTTCAAAGCGGGATATCGGGTGATCACCGAAATTTCGAAAGAGCGCATTCGGCGAGCTGGAATGAAAATTCTTCAAGGCGACTGCCATAAGGCTTGGAGCCGCGACGTTGGCTTCCGTGTGTTCAAGGTCGATAGCTCAAATATGAGCGACGTCTATTACCGGCCCGATGAGGTGAGCCAAGATGAGCTCTTCGGGCAAGTCGACAGCGTAAAGCCTGATCGCACCGGCGAGGATCTGCTGTTCCAGGTGCTGATCGACTGGGGCGTAGAGCTGACCCTGCCGATCAACCGCGAAACGCTGCATGGCAAGACCGTCTACTCGGTGGATGGCAATGCCCTGATCGCCTGCTTCGACACCGGCGTCACCGATGAGTTGGTAAAGGACATAGCCGCCCGCGCGCCACTGCGCGCCGTGTTCCGCGACACCAGCTTTGCCCGCGATGCCGATCGCATCAACGCCGAGCAGCTCTTCCGCCAGCTCTCGCCGGGCACCGAACTGAAGGCCATCTGAGCGATGGATCAGGCCGCGCTCACTTCTCTGCTCGCCCAGCTTATCGCCCATTGGGAGGATGAGGTGGTGGAGTTCAAGCGCGGTAAAGACAGCTATTCCG
>CAZOHW010000598.1:0-2145 GCA_964579525.1 uncultured Nitrospira sp.
ATCTCAGCCACAGCACTCAGTTCGTGGCCGCTTGACAAATGGGGAGCACTACACGCACATCTCAAGTTTAAGTTTTAACCTTGCTGTGCTGGTCAAAGATCCTGAGCGTGGTGATTGTTTCGCACGCGTCAAAGTGCCCGACGTCTTTCCTCGATTGGTTCCCATTCCGACGGACAAGGAAGTGGCCTTGCAGCAGATGGGATTGAGTGGCTTGGGTAGAGTCCAGAAGTTCGTTTGGTTGGAAGAAGTTATCGCGAGTAATTTGAGCAATCTGTTTCCCGGTCTCGAGGTGGTCGCCTCCTATCCATTCCGTGTGACGAGGGATGCGGATGTCTCGATTGAAGAAGACGAAGCCTCTGATCTTATCGAGGTGATGGAGGAGCAGCTTGACCAGCGGGACTTTACGTCAGCCGTTCGATTGGAATTGGATGTCGCCACTCCCGAGGACATCCGCGGGATTCTGACGCGAAACCTTCAACTACCCCCGTATCTTGTCTATGCAGGAGAAGGTCCGATCGGCATGGCCGGTATTCGTGAATTATGCGCTCTTGAGCGTCCAGACCTGAAGGACCCCCCGTTTTTGCCGTCCGTACCGTCATTTTTAAGCAAATCCAGCAGCATCATGGCCACGATTCGCCAACGGGATGTGCTCTTGTACCATCCTTACGACAGCTTTATGCCTGTCGTGGAGTTTCTGCGAGAAGCGGCAAACGACCCAGATGTTCTCGCCATAAAACAGACCCTCTATCGCGTCAATCCAAAATCCCCCATTGTTGATGCACTCCTGGAAGCCCGTGTCAATGGGAAGCAGGTCGCGGTCCTCGTGGAGCTCAAAGCTCGATTCGACGAAGAGAATAATATTCAATGGGCCAGGAAACTTGAGGACGAAGGCGTGCACGTGGTCTATGGTGTACGGGGACTCAAGACGCATGCTAAGGCGTGCCTCATCGTACGTCGCGAGCCGGAGGGAATCCGCCGTTATGTTCATCTCGGAACGGGAAACTATAATGTGGTCACGAGTCGCATCTATACCGATGTGAGCTATTTCACCTGTGATCCTACCATTACGGGCGATGTATCCGACTTGTTTAACTCGCTAACTGGATATTCCCGCAAGAACATCTACTCCAAGCTGCTTGTTGCCCCGACGACGCTGAGGCAACAAATCCTTGCTCGGATCGAACGTGAAATCCGCTGCCACCGACAACACGGTGATGGGTATATGGCGTTCAAAATGAACGCTTTGGTAGATACGCAGTGTATTCAGGCGCTATACGATGCATCGCAAGCCGGTGTCAGGATTGATCTTCAGGTGCGAGGCATTTGTTGCCTCCGGCCAGGCCTTCCGGGAATCAGTGAGACTATCAGCGTAACCTCCGTGGTTGGACGGTTTCTGGAACATGCCCGGATCTATTACTTTCACGACGGTGGTCACCATGAAGTGTTGGTGGGGAGCGCGGATTTGATGCCGCGAAATCTGGATCAACGGGTGGAAGTGATTTTCCCCATAGAAGATCCGCAATGGCGAGAGGCCATCATCAAGGAGATTCTTGGCGTCGGAAGCCGGGACAATGTTCAGGCAAGACGGTTACTTTCTGACGGAACCTATGAGCATAAGAAGCCGGCAAACGGTGAAGCCATTGTGAATTCTCAGGACTGGTTGTTGACTCACTGGAAGTCCAGGCCATAAAGGACATTGCTACCCGGTTCGTTCATGCATGGCCTAAAATCATTCAGATCAACTCTAATCAGCGAAAACCGCACTGACCTGAGTCATCCATGAAGAGCCTCGCATAGCATGATTTCTTCACGACCTTCCATCTCACGAGCCATTACCTGATTTGAGACAGCATATGGAACAATCTATGCCATCTCAAGGCCGTGATGTATTCGAGGCTGTATCTTTCGACCGTTGCCCCATTGTCAGGCATTTTCGACAGATCGTGTTATGGCCGCTCCAGTTAATGCCGATACATGAGGATTTTCCTATCCAGAAACACTGTGATTTTCTTCAGACGCATGAATTCAACAATCTTTGGCGGGAGGTCGAAGACGAGTTTACCGGAGAGCCATCTCAGTTTCAGGAACGACACTAGAACCTATCTCAAAATTGTTTAAGGAGCATGGTGATGCAGGCGAGCTGCA
>CAZOHW010000599.1:0-2119 GCA_964579525.1 uncultured Nitrospira sp.
GGACTCTGGCGCGAACTGGGCGCAGCCGTGCTCTCACCTCCTACGGGATTCAACCGCCTGCTGTTTGGAAGTCGTTTTGACGCGGTCTTCCCCAGCCGTCACCCCGCCACATTTTTGCGCCTACGGCTCGGCGGCATCGTGTCCACGACCAGTCACAATGTGTCCTCGGGTGTGCGCGAGCACGGCGTGATTGGCGATGTCACGTTTACGTACGGGTTGCCCGGTCAACCAGGCTATCCGTACACCCGTCCATTCGACTATTTTGACTTTCATGTCACCGCGGTTTCGACCAATACGCTGGAAAGCCTGAATACCCGTGGCATGTTGAAGGGGGTCAGCTATGAGCTGGGAGAGGCGACCCGCGGAGCTTGGGGACTATTTGGCAGTTATGACTATAATTTCTCCGCAAGTATTCCGAGTCTCCAGCGTCGGATTGTCGTTCGGCACCATCTGGCAATCGTGGGTGTCTCGCTCGATCGCGCTGCAAGGCGTGGCTCTGGCCGGGCCTGGCTATGGCGCAGCAGGCAGCATTCAGCGTATCGAAGAACGAGACTACCACTATGGGACGACGGGTCAAGGGCTGCTCGCGCTCCGGCTCATTGCTGGGGATCGGGCGATGTTAGACTTCACTGGACGAGAATACTATGTCAGCGGTCTGCTGTCGGCTGAGCCTCAGGGGCAAGAAAACATCCTGCGCGGGGAAACCTCCTTAACCTTCCGGATCCTGGGCCCCCATGGTGTGGCGGTCCGCTATGCGATCTCACATCGCGACGCCCGCTATCCCAACGTCGTCTTTCGAGATCAGACGGTCGAAACTATCAGCCTCATGTATGTCTTCCTGGGCAAGACCGGATTCGGGGCAGTTGAGTGGTGAGACTGTGACTCATGAAATCCAAGAAGACACCTTGTCCTGTGTGGCGACGGATTGTCCTCCTTCTCTCTATTCCACATGCATAACGCAGAGCCTGCCATGGTCCGGCGCCATACTTCACGGAGCAATGATAACGTATATTTTCATATCGGTGGGTGGTGGGCATCAGACTCACTGTTTCACTATCATGTCTGGCCTCAATATTGCTCTCCCCTACGGTAAGAACTTCATGCAAATCCTGGTGAAGGGCGCTAGAAGAACAGAATTTACAACGGACACATTGTGAACACATAACGGAAACGTTGTGAGACCATAATGAAAACAATGTTGTAAGTTCTGGAAGCTCCGCTCTTGAAAAAGAGCGGAGCTTTTTTATGTATGAGTGTGCAATGACCACAACCCACGCGGCTGAACTGCGAGTTAAGTGGAAACAACAGCAGCACTCTCCTCCCTGCGAGCATTTGAACCTGGAATTGGAATGGAGTGAGGGAGGGTATCGGACGGGATATTACACGTGCATTGTATGCGGCGAGAATATCGCAAAAACAATAGTACATCCGAGTATTTCTTAACGGAAGGGTTCTGCTCATGGGGGGGGCTTATACAATCATCGCGACATCTTGTTCTGGCTGGGGGGCTGCTTCTGAGCAGCACTGTGGTGGGAACGCCGGCTCTAGCGGCACCGATTACTTATTATTTCACTGGAACGATAACGCCACCATCAACCATGACAGAGACCATACAGGTCGCCACGAGGAACCAAAATGAGAATGCAAACGTCGGACGATATGCGATCGAAAAATTCCAGGTACCGTTTGGCGGTAGGTATACCACCCTATTCGGGCCGGGAAGTATCGGTACAGTGCGAGTCGTTCATAATGTCGGTGGTGTTGAAGCTGATCAGCTTAATGCAAAAGTGAATACCCCTCATAGCAATAGAGTAAACTTTTTAGCTCCTCCACACTTGCATCCAATGGGATTGGATGGGCCAACCGGTATTTTTGACCATGATGCGTCGCCCAATTTTCATCCAAGCATTGGATCGTTTACCGGCAGTGCCCCATTGCGGCTGCAGTTTGAACCATGGAATGTGAGTGATGAAGGCGCTGTTGGACAGTTGGCCCCGCTCGCCGCCGTTCCGTGACCGGCATCGGTGATTGTGTTTAGTGTGGCCCTTGTCGCACTGATCGGCCTTGGTGCCGGAGGGCTGAGAGATAGCCGGTGGCCTTAGCCCGCATGATTCATGAC
>CAZOHW010000600.1:0-2083 GCA_964579525.1 uncultured Nitrospira sp.
TCCTCGCTGCGTTTGTTATATCTCCTTTCTCTCTCTCGCTCTCTCTCCTTCGCTCTCTCTCTCCCTCTCTCGCTCTCTCTGGAGATTGATGAAGGAAGCCGCAAGCAAAACAGGCTGAGGTCAGCTCTTCAATCGTGCAGGTTGCACGAAGACCCCCACACGAGGCCCGGGGAGGATGCACCGGGCTGACAGGGCAGTTTCTCCACCGTTAGGAAAACTAAAGGGGGCGGGATGAGCTGGCGGAGGTGGTGAACTGGGAAATTCGATTCTTTGCGCCAACTCACTCTGCGTGAGCCTCTGGAGTTCACGAACAATCTGAACCGATTCTCCTACTGATGGGGTCGCACGCGCTTTCGCTGGTCGGGTGTCTCGCTGTGTCACCATGGCTTCCGGCCGGCACGTGTGTCACTTCTACCGTGAGTCCCTGCTCCGCTAATACGCCTTTTGAAAATCTGGCTTACTCAGGATGCGGACAATGTCGATACGAGGTCCGGTTCTGGTGAACACGATCCGATAGTCTCCTGCGCGCAGTCGGTACAGGGCCGATCGGAACCCGTGAAGCTTCTTGATGCGCTTTCCATCCGGGATCGGATCGTCGGCAAGCCGAGCACAGTCCGCAAGAATCTGTTTGGCGATTTTATCCGAGCAGTGATCGAGGTCGCGTTGGGCGTGGGATGACAGGAAGACCTGGTACGTCACGAGGAACGAAGCTTCTTCTTGAACCTGGCCGTTCGGTAGTCAGCCAGTGCCATGGATCTGTCGGCGCGGATGTCCCGTAAACCTTCCTCGATTTTCTTGCGCAGCTTCGGGCTATAGGCTAAGAGGGCATCTTCGATATCATCTTCCGTGACCGGGACCAGCATGGCGGTCGGTCGCCCATGTGTCGTCACCAGTATGGTATTCCCGCGCTCCACGGTTCTCAGCATTTCTGAAGTTTTGCTCTTCAGCTCACGCACGTTGGTAAACTTCACATGATCTCCTGTGGTTACAACTGTGACTACACAGTAAAGGGACGCCGTCGCGGTGTCAAGACATCATCCACCCGATCATGAAGCGTTGTACCATTGGGTGACGATGTGGTTGTCGGGACGGTATGTAAGGGGTCGGATACCTTTATTTCGCTATTTTTCAAAAACCTGCTTGTCTGAATAGAGAAGAAGGTCGCCGGATCTTGAATCGTGCATGCTCTACGATGGTGCACCATCCAAGACAACCCAGGCTCATTTCGAATAGCCTGGAAGCCCAACGGGCTATGAGCTAATGATAATGGACGAGCCGATCGGAGGCCGTCCAAACCGCTCCCAGGCATTTCCGCCACGGAGAAAGACTTCGATCCACCAATGTCGAGAAGGCCGGCACCGGGAGAGGCATTGGTTCGGCATCCGGCAGGTGGACCTTGATGCGTTGAATGACCTCGGCGAACGCGAGATCACCGGTGCCGTAGTCCGCAATGATGTGCACGAGCATGGTTCATCCCGCCTCGAATAGACGGCGTTTGGCAACTTCAACTTCACTATACTCGCCCGGCAGGAGAATTTCTAAATTTTTGCCGGGGACGCGTTGTTTGAGTTGAAGACCTCTTGCACAACAATCCTGTCAAGTGTTTGTAGGCAACTGAACAAGCGCTATGTGTTAGATGGCGTCTGTAGACCGGTGTCGTGCGGCCTGAAGCAGATCTACGGTGTGGCTGGGCGCAATTCCATTGGCGCGTCGCGCACGGCATTGGCCAAATCGGGATGGCTGGTGGCGAGCTTCGCCACATCCGCTTGTTGAGTATTCTCCAGAGTGAACCGGTAGGGATGGTCTTTCGAAAGATACCGGGGGACCATGATATGGAGCCGACCAATGTAGTGGACGGCGCCTGGTTCCACCGTGAACACGGCCTTGATGTCGCCGCCGAGACCCATTAAGCCGGACGACTGGAACGAACGAATGAGATAGCGGCCGGGACGCAACCGCGACACGAACAGCTTGTCTTCACCGGCCTTGGTCGTCAGTTCATACGAGTCGGCATAGGGACTGATACCTTCGGGATCACCAGGCTGAATCTGGACGACATTGAGTATGAAGGTCTCATTGGCGA
>CAZOHW010000601.1:0-2082 GCA_964579525.1 uncultured Nitrospira sp.
GGTTCGATCGCGCCGAACGAGCGCATGCGCCGGCCTTGCGCTGGCTTGAGAATGTTGCCCAGGTTACCAAAAGGGGTTTTCAGTCGCTTGCCTCCTTCTGCAGCACTTTCCGTACTTCGGCTAACTCAGCACCGAACACCCCTAGTGCCTGCTGGACCGTCGGATTTGCTTTCGCACGCTCGAACAAGACCACTCGCTTTTCCTGTTCCTTGGCTGCCCGTGCCTGTGCCATGGTCGGTCCGGGTGGATGGATCTCTGTCAGTTCAATGATGCGGACTTGAATTGGCTGCCCCAATTGTTGCTCACATAACTTCGAGAGTATCTGAAGATTCTCTTTCTTCTCTAATCGGGTCCTGGCCACAGTCGACTGCTTTGGGAAGCCGATCGTCACCACGCCGTTTTCCACTTCCACAAACCGTCCGGACTCCAAGAACGGGGCGATATTGGGAAATGAGGTGGCCACGGCTTCCTGGATCGTCTCCCACTGCAACGGCACTTCTGTCCTGATAGGTGCTGGTGCTGCGGTAATCGGAGGGACGGTGAATGTCTCGGTGACGGATTTAGGAGATGACACTTGTGAGATGGTCGTTGGCCCATCCCTTTGTCCGATGCGCGATGGCGGTGGTGATTGGGGGAGAGGTTTGGGAGCCACGGCTTCTCGCTCGGGAATGGTTGGCAGAGCTGAGAGGCTACTCTTGTTTACGGCTGGTTCAACAGGTGGCTTAGGCTTAGATGGAGCTGGTGCTGTCCGTGTTGAGTTGACCATGTTACCCGGTTGGAGGCGCAACAGTCGAGAAGCTCGAATCGTTGCTGTTTCCAACACAAAACGGGGATGGGCGCTAAATCGTAACGAGTCTTCTGCCTGAGTGAAGAAAGCCAGAAGTTCTTGGAACTGTTCTGGAGTCAAGGCTTTGGCGTCCACGACCAGCCGAGTGAGGTCCTCTTCCGATGCTTCAATCAAGCCGCGTAACTCCGCAGGAACAGGTACAACGGCTGCCACAAGGAGGTTGCGAATGTATTCGACGATTTCAGCACAAAATGCCCGTAGGTCATGTCCCTGGTCCAAGACATTGGCGAGGACGGTCAGTGCTGTCGGACTATCTTGCGCAATGATGGCCTTGATAAGCGTCTGGACCAGTTCTTGAGGCACTGCTCCCAGCAGCATCTCGAGATCGAGGTGGTTGATGGCCTTTCCTCCATACGCAACGGCCTGGTCGAGCAAGCTTAACGCGTCTCGCATGCTGCCTTCACTGGCTCGAGCTAGAGCCATCAAACTGCGCTCTTCGAGTGTCAGCTCATCCTGCGTAGCCACGTGCCGAAGCCGTTCAATGATCTCCGTTCTTGCGATCCGTCGGAAGTTGTAATGTTGACAGCGCGAGAGAATCGTCGCCGGAATTTTATGAATCTCGGTGGTGGCAAAAATGAACACTACATGTCCCGGCGGCTCCTCAAGCGTTTTCAGCAAGGCATTGAATGCCGAGTTTGACAGCATATGCACTTCGTCAATGATGTAGACCCGGAACTGGCCACGAAACGGGGAGAATTTGACGTTTTCACGGATCTCGCGCACGTCGTCCACGCTGGTGTTGGATGCTCCATCGATCTCGACCACGTCGACCGACGTGCCTTGAGCGATTTCACGGCAATTTTCACAACTATCACAAGGACGGCTTGTCGGGCCCTGTTCACAATTGAGTGCCTTTGCGAGAATCCGCGCGACCGTCGTTTTGCCGACACCCCGTGTTCCCGAAAACAGATAAGCATGCGCAATCCGCTTTGTTTGGACGGCGTTCGTCAGTGTTTGTACGATGTGGGGTTGGCCGATGACGTCGTCAAACCTACCGGGCCGATATTTGCGGGCCGAGACTTGGTAGTCCACGATGGCTGTGCTCCGAATGCCCAATGGTATACGTGAGTGTCTGGCGAAAGCCAAGGACTGAACGTGTCACGTGTACCCGTGTCTTCATTATTGAGAAAAGCGGGGCCAGGTGATCCTGCGGCACACAGAACTGACCGCTTACCGTTGCTTCCTTCCGGACCTGGCGGGGTTCACAGGGTTCTGTTGCACAGGGCCCAGCCCCT
>CAZOHW010000602.1:0-2072 GCA_964579525.1 uncultured Nitrospira sp.
CGCCCATACTGACCGACTTTCGCTTGTCACCAGTCCGATCAGACTGAACAGAAGCCCGGTCAAGAATGCTGCCGTGTACGTAGGAGTCTTCATCGCATGTTTTTCCCAACCATGTATCGATGGATGATCATGAACAACGATTGAAGGAGGCATTGTAGGGAAACCCTCCGACCTTTGCAATTAGTCAACGAACCGATTCCAGTTCGCATAGGGTTTGCGTCGATAGAGTTCCTCAACATTGATGGAAATGGGATAGCCAACCGAACTGAGTAGCCGTGCGACGAGTCTCAACGGGAGCCCCACGACCGTCGTATAGTCGCCGTCGATCCCTGCCACGAGGTCTCCTCCCAATCCTTGAATCGCATAGGCCCCAGCTTTATCGAGAGACTCCCCAGCGGCGAGATAGTGCTCGTACAGCTGTCCTTCCGCTGCTTTCATCTGTACCGTCGTCGTTGCAATTTCTACTGTGTCTATTCCATGTTTCTGATGACAGAGAGCTACCGACGTATGGACCACATGGGCACGACCAGCCAGACGAGCCAACATAGTCCGTGCCTCTGTCAGATCACGTGGCTTTCCTAACAGTTCACCGTCCAGCTCAATAACTGTATCACTGCCGAGCACAAGATCGTGCGATCGTTCGCGAGAAACGGATCGTGCCTTCGCGAGCGCGAAATGCCTGACCTGTTCAAGGGGAATTAACCCGGCAGTCGGCTGTTCGTGGAAGTTCGATGGACAGATCTCAAAGGTGAGCCCCAGCAGCGCCAAGAGTTCCTGTCGGCGAGGCGAGCTCGACGCCAGGACTAGCTGCATCGTGAGACCAATAGGCTTGTCTCGTCGATCGAGTCTGTGTGGGAACCATCAGCGAATTCGGATGGTCGCTCTTTGAAATCCGCAAGGACGGCCTTGAGTTCGTCGACTGAAGAGATGCGCACCATTCTCGCACGCAGCGCGGCGGCGTGAGGAAATCCTTTGCAGTACCATCCTAAATGTTTGCGCATCCGATAGAACTGCCGCTGACCGAAGAGGGTCTGGAACTCCTGGGCGTGATCAAGCAGGACAGAAAATCGCTCTTCCAGTGAGATCGTTTCAGCAAACCCCGGAGCTCCCTCAGCTCCATTCACCCACCCACGGGCCAGCTCTTTGTGGCGAAAGAGCCACGGGGCACCAAGGGCACCACGTCCGATCAATACGCCATCGACCGGGGTCTCACGAACTCGGCGAGCGACCTCATCAAGACTCTGAATATCGCCGTTCCCCAAGAACAAGGTTCCTGTCCCTTTGACGATGTCAGCCGCACGGGCGATGGCCGACCAATCTGCTGAGCCTCGATACATTTGCCGGAGCGTTCGCCCATGGAGCGAAATGACGGCCGGCTGTTCCATCAATAGCTGTTCCACCCAGGATTCCACCGTCACCGTGTCATAACCGAGGCGGGTTTTTACCGACAGCGGCAGGAGCCGACGCGGCGCAGGGTTCGATGCACCACGCTGTTGATTCAATCGGCCAAACATAGCGAGACGTGTGGACTTAAAACCGGCCTGTTCGAGCGTCTGTCCGCTTGCCCAGTCTTCGATCCCGCGTTTCGCCGCCTGCATGATCTCACGGGCCAGTTCCGGCGTTCGAATCAGGCCCGCCCCCGATCCCGAGTTGGCCACACTCTTCGATGGGCAGCCCATATTGATATCTAATCCATCAAACCCCAACTCGCAGACCGCATGGGCAGCAAGATAGTACTGTGCCGGATCTTTCCCATAAAGTTGCGCCACAATCGGGCGCTCCCTCTCACTGTAACGGAACGTCTCCAAGTGAATCTCCGGTCCGTGACAAACATCGTGTACGTGGGTAAATTCCGTAAAGACCACATCGGGTTTCCCATGACGGGCGAGAATCGATCGGAAACAGGCATCGGTGACACCATCCATCGGTGACAACCCGATAATCGGCCGAGGAAGCTGGGACCAAAAGCTCATGTCAATTCACCGGTATCGCAATCTGAGGTTCATTAGCAACCTGGTAGGCCTGTCGAAGTTCGGAGGCCTCTCGTTCAGCTATGGATTGTAGGTCTGGAG
>CAZOHW010000603.1:0-2062 GCA_964579525.1 uncultured Nitrospira sp.
GAAAATCGCTATGGACAGTCACTCATCATAATTACTCGGACAGACTCCTAGCCTTGCGGCCTGCGCAATGCTTGCGAAAGGGAGTTTTCTTGGTCGCAACATCCAATCTTTACTTGTCAGCTTCGGTTTAATAAGCGCCTCCTCCTTTCTAGTCTATGCATCTCATGGCTATATCGAATCGCACTTTCACTATTTTGTGCTGATCCCTTTTTTAGCGCTGTATCAGGCTTGGCCCCCCTTTCTGCTGGCTATTTGTTATGTGGGTCTCATACACAGCGTGATCGGGGTGGTCTGGCCGCATTATTTCTATAACCACACCAGCGCTTTGGCCCACCATGGCAATGGGGACTCATTCATGCCGGATTTCTTAGTCTATTGTGCATCGGGTCTTTGTCCTGTGGCGGGCCCATGAGGTGGCCACAGTACGCGGCGAGCTTCTCCTACGCCAGAAATCGCAGATCCTTTTGGATGTGGATGCGTTCTTTATCGGAGTCACTGACTGCATGAACATCAGCGAATGGACGAACAAGGCCGAATGTCTCTTTGGAATTTCCGCGAAGGATGCGATTGGAAAGCCCTTGCGAGACTTGCCCATCACGTGGAAGTGGGAGGAGATATTACGAGCATTGAATGAAGCCCGCGACAAGAGGAAATCAAGCAAATTGGAAAAGATCCGGCTGCCGGCTCAAGGGCGGAAGGAGCGGTTCATTAAATTGACGGTATCGCCCTTGGCCGATGATCATGGTATCGACTTTGTGATTATGGGAGAGGACATCACAGAGCGCCTCGTTCTCGAACACGATCTTTGGCAAGCCCAGAAGCTTCAGTCCATCGGACACCTGGCGGCTGGCATTACCCACGAGATCAATACTCCAACTCAGTTCCTGTGTGATAATTTGCGGTTCATTTCGGATTCGTTCCGCGATATCACAACGGTTATCGGTCAGCAGCAGGCAGTGTTACGCACCGCCAAGACGGGGACCTGTGCCCCGGATCTCATCGCAGCCTGTGAGAAGGAAGCTCAGCGAGTGGATTTGGACTTCCTACTCGAGGAAATCCCCAAAGCCCTCGCACAATCTGCCGAAGGGATTACGCGAGTTGCCTCTATCGTCCGCGCCATGAAAGAGTTCGCCCATCCAAGTAATGATGAAAAGGTCTGTGTCGATCTCAATAAGGCTATCGATAGCACGGTGACCGTTGCGCGCAATGAGTGGAAGTACGTCGCAGATTTGACGACCGACCTAATCTCCACTCTCCCTCCCGTGCCTTGTTTCTTAGGCCAGTTTAATCAGGTCATTCTGAATATGATCGTGAATGCCGCTCATGCCATTGCCGATGTGACCAAAGGGACGGGCGCCAAGGGGATGATTTCGATTGCCACTCGTGCTGTGGATGGATGGGCCGAGATTCGCATTGCCGACAGCGGCACCGGCATTCCAGAGGAGATCCGAACAAAGATATTCGATCCGTTCTTTACCACGAAGGAAGTGGGAAAGGGGACAGGGCAGGGTCTCGCAATCGCGCATTCCGTGATTGTCGACAAACATCATGGAACCATTTCTGTAGAGAGCACAGTGGGACGAGGGACCACGTTTGTTGTGCGCTTGCCGCTAGAGATAGATACGACGACAGCTGCGATGGAGCTGGCGGCATGAGTGCGTTTAGTTCGTGGAGTCCGTATTGCCGGATTCTGTAATGGAGCAGAAGCTCGGTCGATTATTCACGTATGCCGTGAGGCGAAATCAAAGGGTATGTCATGAAACACCTCCTGTTTGTAGATGATGAGCCGAAAGTGCTGGATGGCCTCAAGCGGTCGCTCCGTCCGATGCGCGAGGAGTGGGATATGACGTTTGTGGCGAGCGCAGCAGAGGCGTTGAAGGTTTTGGAGCAGGCTCCGATGGACGTGATCGTGTCAGATATGCGCATGCCCGTGATAGACGGCGCCCAACTTCTAACTGAAGTCCGACAGCGTTTCCCCTACGTTATCCGGATCGTGCTTTCCGGCCACTCTAGAACCTATCTCAAAATAGTTGACGGCCTAAACCTTCCGCTCTATAAGTCC
>CAZOHW010000604.1:0-2061 GCA_964579525.1 uncultured Nitrospira sp.
AGCCCACGGCGATGCGGAATGCTATTGAACTCAGCCTTCACTCTATGACTCGGCCCACCCATCCCATAGGTGTCAGGCTTGTTCGGATCTTTCGTATTCGGATCGCCGCCTTGAATCATAAACCCGGGGATGACTCGGTGAAAGATAGTCCCGTTGTAGAACCCCGATTTCGCCAGCGCGAGAAAATTCTCCACGTGTTTCGGTGCGACTTCGGGATAAAACTTCATTTCCATGTCGCCGAACTTTGTCTTGATCGTCGCCTTGGGCCCTTTGAGGGCTTCTACTGGTGGAACTGGCACTTTCTCTGCTGCTGGTGCTAGCCCTACGGCAGCAGCCGATACCATCGCTCCAACCATCACTGACGTCAGCATCATCAGCCAGCTATACCGTTGCTTCATACACCCTCCTCTTCTGTCCTACCGTTTTTGTTGCCGACTGTTCCTTCAACGCTCAACGTGTTCCAAGGCCTGCCGTGCGGCTGCCTGCTCGGCTTCCTTTTTACTGCGCCCCGCCCCGCGCCCCAGAATGTGATTGTTCACATGGACTTCTATCTCAAAAACCTTCTCATGATCTGGCCCGCTTTCGCGAACCGTCACGTACTGCGGCAACGAGTCATACCGTCGCTGACACCACTCTTGAAGACGAGTTTTTGAATCTTCCCCCCCTGGTTTCGTATGGAGACACTCGATTTGGCGCAACTCTTCAGACAACATCGCGATGGTACAATCTCGACTGACCTCGAAACCGCCGTCGAGATAGACCGCCGCAATGACCGCTTCGAGCGCATCCGCCAGTAACGAAGCCTTCTCCCGCCCCTTGGAACGCTCTTCACCACGACCCAGCTTCAAGCGAGAGCCAAGATCCAGCCGCCTGGCAACAGTGGCCAACGTCGCCTCGCTCACGAGTGTGGCCTTGAGCTTCGAAAGCGCTCCTTCGCTCAACGCAGGATACTGCTTGGCCAAATAATCACTGATGATGAGCGACAATACGGCGTCGCCGAGGAACTCCAACCGTTCATTGTGCTTATAATCCTGGTCTCGGCGCTCATTCACATAGGACTTGTGCGTCAGCGCTTCGTTCAAGATAGCCGAATTGGCGAAGTGATAGCTCAGTGGGCCGGAAGAAGAATCGGTAGAAGACACCGAGGTCATTATGACAGAGACATCATGCGTCCAGGCGCTTAAAGATCAAACAGGCATTCACCCCGCCGAAACCGAACGAGTTCGATAGGGCAGTCTTGATGGACGTGCGTCGTGCGGTATGAGGAACATAGTCCAAATCACAGGCCTGGTCCGGATGATCAAGATTGATCGTCGGCGGCAGTATGCCATGATAGAGCGCGAGAACGCTGAAGACAGCTTCGATCCCACCGGCGGCCCCTAGCAAATGTCCGGTCATGGATTTGGTTGAGCTGACGGGAATACGATACGCCTGCTCACCAAACACCTGTTTGATGGCTCTGGTTTCAATCGCATCGGCCATCGTGGAGGTCCCGTGGGCATTGATATAATCGATCTGATCGGATTTGATGCCGGCGTCGTTGAGCGCCAGTTCCATACACCGCACCGCGCCCTCGCCTTCTTCAGGCGGAGCAGTAATATGGTAGGCATCACTGTTCATCCCATACCCGATGACTTCACCGTAGATCCTCACGCCTCGTTTTCTGGCGTGTTCCAATTCTTCGATGACAACCACACCGGCCCCTTCACCCAGCACAAACCCATCTCGATCTTTGTCAAACGGCCGACTCGCTTTGGTCGGTGCATCATTTCTAAACGAGAGCGCTTTCGCCGATGCAAATCCCGCCACGCCTAGCGGAGTGACGGCTGCTTCGGCGCCACCCGCGACCATGACATCAGCCATACCACGCTGCATCAGGCGATAGGCATCACCGATAACATGATTCACGGTGGCACCTGCCGTCACCGCGCAAGAATTGGGCCACTTGGCTCCGGTGCGGATCGCCACTTGTCCCGAGGCGAGGTAGATAATAGTAATGGGGATCAAACAAGGCAAAGCCAGGACAAGCCCCTTTCACTTGAGCACGCTGTGACAATCACA
>CAZOHW010000605.1:0-2041 GCA_964579525.1 uncultured Nitrospira sp.
CAACTCCAGAATGAACGAAATCACCGCCGTTGGGAATTATGAGACTGGTTCTAGCAGAATTCCACGTCACTATTGCTTTTACTTGCTGTGTGGACTTAATCGCCTGTCTCGATGTCTCTATTGGTCCATAGAGACTGAGAAAGTCTTTAGTAGACAGCCACATCTCTAAGCGTCTCAATGCGACTAATCGCTGCCGTTGGTCTACCGGTCGAAAAACCCAGCAGAGAGCATAGGTCAGGATATTTTCAAGAGCGTCATGAATCCTGACCCTCGCTGTTCGTTTTTTCGATATGACTGTGAATCCAAAAGGCGTTCCGACTAAAGATGACTTTTCCGCATTCCGTGCCAACCGCGCATGGACCGCTATGATGTTCTGCTCACTGTCTTGCCGCATCAGGAATGTGGCGAGTTGAACCAGAGATGCGTGAAGAGAGTGACGCAGACAAGCGCCCCCACCAAATAAAGGTCGTCCTTGCAAGATTGCAGTTAGCCGTTCGTTCCAGAGATGCAACTCTAAGACCGAATCTCCGCGATTAATCCATTCTCCTGAGGGCAATGCAACAGGAAATGTTGCCTGTCTAAGCGATGTCCTCAAGATGCATCGGTGATCCTGCGTGAAGTCAAATATGCAAAGACGCTGGCGTAGAGCACGGTCTACCCGAGTGATAGAGTAGCGAAGGATTTTTTGGCAGAATTGCCGCGCATCGACAATGCGAGCGCTCTTTGGCAAGAGCAAAACACGGTGACAAGCCGGTAGCCCGAACTCCCTTGAAACTCGAATAAGAAACCGCACAGACTCCTCCTGACACAAGCTCAGAAGGGGTCATCAGTCCAAGGACAGTTTTGGCGAACCCCATCGCCGAACAGCTAGAAAAAGATGACAACATCACTCCGATTTTGTCAACACCGATTGAATCCTCACGTCCGGTTGCAATCGAGAGATCGGCCAAATTTTGTTGAGGAATCTGATGGTAATGACACAATTCTGTAGCGACGTCTTCATCGGAAATGACGGTTTTAGAGCCGCGCAGATCGCCTTATACCCAGATTGGTGGCGCAGTAATTCATGAAACTGATATGATTATTCGTGCATCTTTCCTACAGAGATGCATAAGGCGAAGGGGTTCGCCTGAACTGCTGTTTCTTCCTTGAGTCAGTGGATGGGCAGATGATGACCCCTGGCGAGGTTTCGTCAGGGTGTTTCCTGCTCACACGAAAAACCTCGAAACTGTGCCACGCGTCTGAACGATGGATTTTGTCCAGACGCTCACATTGGAGGTTTCGTGAAGATCGTCATCATTTCCGACATACATTCCAATTTTGCGGCTCTCGATGCTCTGCCTGAAGAGAGTTATGAGCAGCTCTGGTGCCTTGGCGACCTGGTCGATTATGGTCCAGAACCCAATGAAGTCATTCAATGGGTTCGCAACAAAGCGGCCGCCTGTGTGCGCGGGAACCATGATCACGCGGTCGGTTTCAACGTGGACCCTCAGTGCTCAGCCCCATTCAAGAAACTGGCTGCCAGCACGCGTCACTTTACTCAGGAAGTCATCGGCCCTGTCGATGCCGAGTACCTGAGAAATCTGCCTATCCAGCGCGAGATTACCGTCGACTCAACCAGCTTCTACCTCGCGCACGCCATACCAACCGATCCTCTCTTCGGCTATTGTGCGGAAGAATCAGACCGGTGTAAGCAGGAGGTCTCCCGGATCGACAGTGATGTGCTGCTCGTGGGGCACACGCATACACCCTTTGTTCGGCGAATCGGCAAGACACTGATTGTCAATCCGGGAAGCATTGGACAGCCGAAGACGAGTCGACCGCTTGCATGTTACGCGGTTTGGGAAGACGGCGAAGTTGTCCTGAAGGAATATGAGTATCCGATCGCAGACACTATTCGTGAAATTTGTGCCATGCCTGTTTCCGAAGAAGATCAGGAGGCGTTGATGGCTCTTTTGAAGACGGGCCTACTGCAGCCGCGCAGCTATGAGAATACTGCGGTGGGGGACTTGTGACCGCTCAGACCGCTGAGGAGAAGCGG
>CAZOHW010000606.1:0-2002 GCA_964579525.1 uncultured Nitrospira sp.
CTCTATATGTTGCAGACTCGTGTTGGGAAGCGCACCGGGATCTCGGCGGTTCGTATTGCCGTGGACATGGTAAAAGAAGGATTGATCACGAAGCGTGAAGCGGTCCAGCGGGTCAGCCCTGACCAATTAGCCCAGTATCTCTATCCCATTTTTGACTCAAATGTCGAATCGAGTTCGACTCCATTGGGTAAAGGGCTGCCAGCCGGCCCTGGTGCAGCAGCGGGGAAGATTGCGCTGACTCCGGATCGTGCGGTTGAGATGAAAGCAGCCGGTCAACGGGTCGTGTTGGTTCGGGACGAAACCAGCCCGGACGACATTCATGGCATGAATGCGGCAACCGGATTCTTGACGGCGCGCGGGGGAATGACCTCGCATGCGGCGGTGGTGGCTCGGCAGATGGGCAAAGTTTGTGTGGCCGGCTGCGAAGCCGTGCACGTGATCGATACCCAGTCAGTGCGAATCGGCTCGAAAGTATTCCACGAGGGGGACTATCTCTCCGTCAATGGGTCGACCGGGAATGTCTACGATGGGGATGTGCCGGTGGTGGAGTCGGAAATCATTCAAGTAGTGCAAGGGAAGTTGGATGCCAAGAAGTCCGAGAAGTACCAACTGTTTGCCACATTGCTGTCATGGGCCGATGCTGAACGTCGATTGCGCGTCAGGGCCAACGCCGATGTTCCGGATCAAGCGAGGATTGCGAGAGGATTCGGCGCGGAAGGCATTGGATTGTGCCGGACCGAACACATGTTCTTCGCCGAAGATCGTATTCCGATCATGCAGAAGATGATCTTGGCACGGACGAAGGAAGAGCGCGAAAAATTCCTCGATCAGCTTCTGCCGCTGCAGAAGCAGGATTTTATCGGCCTCTATCGCGAGATGGAAGGATTCCCGGTCACGATCCGTTTGCTCGATCCGCCGCTCCACGAGTTTTTGCCCAAGCGGGAAGAATTGATGGTGGAGATTGCGCAGCTGGAGTTAACGGGGAATGATGGAGCCAAGCTTGAGGAGCAACGGCGTTTGCTGGCCCGCGTGGAAGAACTCCATGAGTTTAACCCCATGCTTGGTCTACGGGGGTGTCGATTGGGCATTACGATGCCGGAGATCACGCGCATGCAGGCACGGGCGATCATGGAAGCCGCCTGCGAGTTGGCGAAGGAAGGCAAGAAGATTGTGCCGGAGATTATGATTCCGCTCGTCGGCATGATCTCCGAAATGAAGACGCAGAAGGATCTGGTGAAAGAAGTGGCCCAGGAGACGATGAAACGGTACGGCGTGAAATTGAATTGCTTGGTCGGCACAATGATCGAGTTGCCGCGCGCGGCGGTGACAGCCGACCGGATCGCCCAGGAGGCCGAATTCTTCTCGTTTGGGACGAACGACCTGACGCAGACCACGTTCGGTTTCTCTCGCGATGATGCGGCCAAATTCATCGACTTCTATAAGACCGAGAAGATTATGGACTCAGATCCCTTTGCCGTGCTCGACCGTGAAGGTGTCGGGTCACTGATGAAACAAGCCATTGAAGGTGGGCGCAAGACGCGGCCGAACCTTAAACTGGGCATCTGCGGTGAACATGGCGGCGATCCCAGTTCCGTTGAGTTCTGTGATCAATTGGGATTGGATTACGTCAGCTGTTCCCCCTTCCGCGTCGCGATCGCGCGATTAGCCGCTGCGCAGGCGGCTATTGCCGCTTCGATCGCGAAGCCGGTGAAAAAGAAAGTTCCAGTGAGACGCAAGCCATCGACCTCACGCCGCAAGAGACGGTGACCAGTACAGAACAAGATCTCCACTTCATGACCTTGGCTCTTCGCCTGGCGGCAAAGGGCAGGGGAACCGCTAGCCCAAATCCGATGGTTGGGTCCTTGGTCGTTCGTCAAGGGAAGGTCATCGGGCAGGGGTTTCATCTCCGACCAGGAACTCCACACGCAGAAATTCACGCCTTACGGCGGGCAGGGACTCGTGCCAGAGGGGCAACGCTCTATGTCACGCTTGAGCCTTGCTG
>CAZOHW010000607.1:0-1994 GCA_964579525.1 uncultured Nitrospira sp.
CGGTTATTGAGCTCGACAAATTGGCCGGAGAGCCGATGGAAGTCATGGTGAATAACAAACTGGTGGCCAAGGGGGAAGTCGTCGTCGTCAATGAGAAATTCGGCATTCGACTGACCGATGTGATCAGCACAGCAGAGCGAGTTCAGCAACTTGGTTAACGAGTCAGGAGTCATGCGGTGATCGATATCTGGGACAGTCTGTTTCGTACCCTCGCGGCGTTGGCGATCGTCTTGCTGTTGATGGGGATTGCGGCGTTGGTGGCGAGGAAAGTCCTTGGTAGACGGATGGATTTGTCCGGTGGGCGTCCCGTCATTCAGGTCTTGGCCACGGGATATATCGCTCCACGCAAAATGATTTCCATCGTGTCCGTGGCGGACGAATACTTGATTGTGGGGACCACCGCAACTGACCTGGTGCCGTTAGGGCGTATCAGTGACTCAGCGCACTTGCGTGAATTGTTGACCGTGACGGGTTCGAAATCTGATGCAGATCCTGCGTCGCTGCCCTCGATTCTTGCGCCATGGCGCCGATGGGCAGCAGCCGGCTTCTTCCAACGAGACAAAGGAAGTCATGTCTGATAGGCGGATAGGCGACCGAATCGCAATGGGCCTGGTTGCCACGGGTGTGATGACACTGTTGCTGGTGGCGTCGTCTGAAGCAGTAGCCGGCTTTTTCCAGCGGGACAAGGGGAGCCATGTCTGATAGGCGGATAGGCTACCGAATCACGATGGGCCTGATTACCACAGGTGTGATGACACTGTTGTTGGTGTCGTTGTCTGAGGCAGCGGCCAATGGTCCTTCGTTGAGCATCGATCTGGGGAGCGGCGGGCCCAAACAAGTGGCGTCGGTGGTCCAGATCTTGATCCTCCTCACCGTCCTCTCCTTGGCGCCGGCGCTCTTCATCATGGTGACGTCCTTTACCCGAATCGTCATCGTCTTGTCATTCCTGCGGCAGGCTCTCGGCACGCAAGCTGTTCCTCCGAACCAAGTGCTCCTATCGCTGGCATTGTTTCTAACGATCTTCATCATGGCTCCCGTCGGACAAGCGGTATATAGCAGCGCGCTGCAACCACTGATTGCCGAGCAGATCTCCTATGAGGAGGCATGGAAGAAAGGCATTGAGCCGGTACGGGGTTTCATGCTCCGCCAAGTCAGGGAGAAGGATCTCGAACTCTTTATCACGCTGAGCCAAAAGCCGAAGCCTGATCAGATCGATGAAATCCCGACACACACCATTATTCCGGCATTTATCCTCAGCGAACTCCGGATCGCCTTTCAAATCGGGTTTTTGATCTACATTCCGTTTTTGATCGTCGACATGGTGGTCGCCAGCATTCTGATGTCGATGGGTATGATGCTCCTGCCTCCCGTGGTGATCTCGCTCCCATTCAAGTTGATCCTCTTCGTCTTAGCGGACGGTTGGTACCTCGTCGTGGGGTCGATGGTTCGCAGTTTCCAATAACGGTCACGTACTGTGGAAAGAGCTGATGGCGGTGCGCGACGGATTGCGTGTGAGGTGAAATGCGATGACGCCGGAACTCGTAACTGAACTGGGGCGACAAGCGTTGGAGACCACGTTGCTGATTTCAGCGCCGATTCTTGGGCTGAGTCTCGTCGTCGGCCTGTTGGTGAGCGCATTCCAGGCCATGACCCAATTGAATGAAGCGACGCTGACCTTCGTGCCGAAACTGCTTACCCTGTTCGGGGCCCTGCTGTTGTTTCTCCCTTGGATGTTGAACGTCATGACGACATTCATGTCGAATCTCTTGATGAATATCCCCAATTACGTGCGATAGCGATTGACTATGACGTTGACGCAGACCATCAACATCCTGCTCCCGCAGTTCCAAGCCTTTCTGGTCCTCATTTCCCGAATCGGCGGGCTGCTGGCCGCCTTGCCTGTTCTGAGCGGCCGCGTTGTTCCGATGAATGTCAAAGTGGCGCTGGTGCTTGCCTTAGGCGCGCTCCTGGCTCCGTCGATCTCGCTTCCGACC
>CAZOHW010000608.1:0-1983 GCA_964579525.1 uncultured Nitrospira sp.
CAAAATAAAACGGTCACGTACGGCAGGCCAGGTTTGTTCCATGTCCAGCGCGATATTTTTGACCTCGTTTCGGCCTTTCTTCTGGAAGGCTTGAAGAATGTCATCATAGACGTCCATAACGTATTGCGGGCCTTCCTCAACACCTCGCTCAAATCGCCGCCTTGGTCCTAGCTGGCGTACCGTGTGGCTGATGAACTTGCAGGGATCTTCCAGTGCGAGAGCCAGTTGCTCTCGAAGGCGCAGCTTTTTATCCTTTGGCAACGCCGTCGATTTGGGACTCAGATCAGATAGTTTTGTCGGAAAGTCTTCCGGTAACAGGTACTCCCAGGGTTTCATGCCGGAGAGGTCACTCATCACCTTCACGTTGAGGTTTCGTCCTTTGGGAACAAGATGGAAGACGCGTTCTCGACCTAATTGCGCCAGGGCATAGCCGAACTCGAAGATCACGTTATCACGAGGCATAGACTGCACGGCCCCACGGCTTTCCACCGCATCGTCCGGGCCGAAGATGAAGACCGCAAAATCGAATTCAGGCAGTTCATGAATCAGGTTGTCTAGGTAGTACAGTCCAGGACGGAAGAATCCGTGATCGCTCCAGGGCTTTACCTTGGCCACTTTTGAAAGCTGGGAGGTGAGGAGTTCAACCACAGGGAGACTTTCCGAGGATGATCCGATGAACAGCGTCGGTTTAGGCATCTGAACGTCTATGCTCCGTGGTTGAAAACGTAAAAAAGTATACGCCTTTGTGAGGGACGGAACAAATGAGAGCTCGATGCAGTCGGTCTGAGCGCCTTCAGACCTTTCCGAAAGTCCTTTCGAAGAATTCTTTGGTCAATGTCA
Source organism: uncultured Nitrospira sp. (assembly GCA_964579525.1). Taxonomy (GTDB): domain Bacteria; phylum Nitrospirota; class Nitrospiria; order Nitrospirales; family Nitrospiraceae; genus Nitrospira_D. The sequence goes on from CAZOHW010000608.1 coordinate 841, forward strand.
TGTGCTGGGCGATATCCGTTTGTAAATGCCGGGCGCCGGCTTGCCAATCGTCGGTGGTATAGCCGACGCGGCGGGCGAGGAAGATGAATTCGTCGGAGTCGACCGGGGGGAGGACACGATCCTTGGCGTTGCCGCGGACCATGCGAAGCCCGTCGATGAGCATGCGGATAAAGAAGTAGGCTTTACGCAGGTTCTCGCCGTCTTGTCTCGTCACAAGATCACAGTCGACCAAGGCGGCCAAGGCCTGCATCGTGTTGGGGGTGCGCAAGATGGGGAGTCGATGGCCATGCATGATCTGGAGGTATTGCACGGCATATTCAATATCGACGATCCCTCCGGGGCTATGTTTGAGGTTGGTCGTGTCGTGCTCGACGAATTGCTTCACCTGTTGCCGTCGCAAGTCGAGAGCGACACGAAGATCCCACGGTTTGCCGCTGTAGACATATCTATCACGATGAGCTTCAACTCGCTTCCCCAGGGTTGCATCACCCGCCACATGCCGCAGCTTAATCAACGACTGGCGTTCGAAAGGAGCCGCAAGACCCTGGTCGCTATAGTAGCTGGTGATTTCATCAAATGGGTTCGTCAGTGAACCTTTCCCGCCGTGGGGTCTCAGCCGGACGTCCAGATGGAAGATGCCTTCTTGCTTGGCTTCGATCCACTGTAAGAGTTCCGCGCCGAGCCGCTCAAAATATTCGCTGTTCTCAATGGACTGCTTGCCGCTGGTACGGCCTGCATCGGCATAGACGAACAGTACTTCAATATCGGAGGCATACCCGAGCTCCTTGCCGCCGAACTTGCCCAAGCCCAGCACGGTAAAAGGGCAGGATTTCTTATTGGCCAAGCGCGGTGGGCCATAGAGCGTGTTCAACTTAGCCTGGCAGTCCTTCAGGCTCCGATCAACGATGACTTCAGCCAATTGTGTGAGGGCGGCAGAAAAATCCGGGAGGGCCGTTCCTGGCTCGACGATGTGCTTCATGTCGATACGGAAGAGTTCACGATCCTTGAAATTGTTCAGCGCCGCCTTTCGTGCTTCATCGGTCTTGGCTCGATTCACCAGGCGGTCTAGTTCCTTCCGAAGTGTGGCTCTTGGCCTTATGAGGGGGGCATCCCGGTAGTCTTGTAGGAGCGGCAGGAGGTTAC
>CAZOHW010000609.1:0-1976 GCA_964579525.1 uncultured Nitrospira sp.
CGGTCAGTCTGCAGCACGAGCAGAGCAGCATCGGAATATTTCTGTGCCAAGAGATCCTTCTCGCCTACTAGGGCAATCCCTATGACTGAAAAAAGCACGGGAGCCTTGGTCGGACATTGAGATCCCGCGGCTCCCCAGGCGTCACGGCGTGCCAAACCCGTGACGCGCTCACTCTATCCCTTTAAGTCCTTGTGAAACCAGTTGATTTGGATCTGGAATAAATGGCAGGTTGTGCCTGTTAAACAAGCATGGAAGGGAGAGGAGTATGGTGCGATGTTATCCCCTGTGGGCTGTCGGGACAGATAACAGTCATGAGAGAGGTATGGTCCGATACAAATTGACACACCGGAGTGTAAGGTAGAGCGGTTTGCTGTAAGAGTGATGCCGTTTGATCTTTGTGAAGATCGTGCCCGGGGTCATTAGCTTGGCCTCTATGGATCTCGACAAGCAACGAGATGTTTTCGAAACGATCGCTCTACCGCATGTCGATGCGTTGTATGGCTTTGCGTTGGTCTTAACGAGGCGACCGGCTGAGGCAGAGGATCTTGTCCAGGACACCTACGTTCGGGCGTTACAATTTTTCCACCGTTATGAACCAGGGACGAATTGCAAGGCATGGTTGTTTACGATCATGAAGCGCATTTTTCTGAATCACGTTCCGCAACGGGCTCGAGAGGTGCTGTGCCCTGAGCAGACACAGCACGGTGATGATGAATTAACCGAGTCTCTCGATAGCCGTGTCAATCTGATTGATGCGGTTCATGGCGAGCGAGAGGAAGTGTTTCGGCATGATGTGGCAAAGGCACTGGACCTGTTGCCCGATTCATTCCGCGTCGTCGTCGTATTACGGGACATCGAGGGGTTTAGTTATAGTGAAATTGCGAGCCTGTTGGATTGTCCGATGGGGACGGTCATGTCGAGATTATCACGGGGGAGAGAACTCCTACGCCAGGTGCTGAGCGCGTACGCCAATGTGGAAGTTCAACCAACAACAAAGGTGAAGAAGGTACGCCCCAATGCTTGATTGCCAGAGCATGCGGCAAATGCTCCATCCCTATCTCGATGGCGAACTCAACGCAAGGGATGCCATCGAAATCCAAGCGCATCTCGAGGGCTGCACGGACTGTACGGCTTTGTTCCGCAACGAGAAATTGTATCTTGATGTGCTCAAAGTGTCTCTGCCGAAGGCATCAGCGCCCAGCGGGCTTCCATTCAAGGTCAAGCAGGCGCTCGATAAGGCGACCAAACGAAAGCAGTCAACTGTCTGGTTCCGGTGGGTCCTTGGTCCCACTTTTGCAGTCGCACTCATCGTCCTGGTAACGAGTGTCTTGTTAGTCCGTCGGCCTCCGGTGCCGGAGTTCGTCAATACGGCGGTCGTCACGCATGAGCACTACGCCGCTCATGAGGTTTCATTGGAAGTCAGGAGTAGCGATCCCCTGCAGGTTTCGCAATGGTTGAAGGAACAGACAGGCTTTACCGTCTCGCTCGCTCAAAGTCCGGTAAAGAATCTGAAACTCGTGGGAGGGACAGTCGTGCCGATTCAGGGGAAAAAGGCGGTGCTGCTGGCGTATGACGTCGGCGGGCGTCCTTTATCCCTTGTGATGACGGCTGCGGATGGCGTGGAACTGTTCGGTAGTCAGGAAATGACCGATAAGAACGTCCGCTTCTATCAATCCTCGTATCATGGTCTTCAGACGTTGAGTTGGACGCTCGAGGGAATGGCCTACGTGTTCGTATCCGACTCCCAAGACATTAATCGACAAGCTTGCCAGATTTGTCACAGTACCGGTCGCCTCCTGCAATCTCCGGTTAAAGCACCGGCAAAGTTGATCTAGCATCTCAGTCCATCTTCTCGGCTGGTGTGTGTCAGTCTTTAGTCCTTCCTTGCTCTATCCGGCGTAAGGCGCGCTACCCAGCGATCGCATAGCCAGCAAGAACCCGAAGTCTATCCCACCGTGTCACCAGCAGGAATCAAA
>CAZOHW010000610.1:0-1971 GCA_964579525.1 uncultured Nitrospira sp.
GTATGCTGCCGGTGGGAACTACTTGGCGCGTAATTATCTCAGGCCCTGTAAGCCGCAGTCGTTCCAAGATGATGATTGACACAGCTCTCGAGTTGAGATCATGGGCGACACTATAAGCATAGAGTTCGCCAACGATCTCATATTGTTGACCGATCAGCACCTCGTCATTGCCCGCTGCCGTATTCACCTCCAACGCGCTGGACAACGCGATCATCAGGGCTACTAGCCATCTCCCACACACTGGGATGTGTTGTATCATGGTCTGCACGGCGGCGTGGGTTGCTTTGTAAGTCCCAAGCTCCTCCGGATTTCTCGGTTAACTGCCGCAATATACGCGAAGGGCATCGTTGGAACATTGGCGATGCTGTCAGGTATACCGGATCTTGTGAGCACATCAATAAGCGGGTCATGTATTTCAGCAAGTGTCCGTCCCGCCGGTACATACTGTTCAATGAACGAACTTATTGGTCCGCCTGGAGGAATGAACGTGTCCACACGGCCCACGATAGGATTCTCCGCTTGCCACGGCTGCTGAAACCAATACAAGCCATAGGCATCCGTTCTCGAAATTGGATTGCCTCCGACATAGGCGTACAGGTTCGCATCCCCACCCCCAAACCCAATCGGATCCTCACTCACAAACCGTTGGAGGCGTGGGGAATAGTATCGTGCCCGATAGTAGTACAAGCCCGTGCCGTCATCTTCGCGGCCCGTATATTTGTAACTATTGGTGCTAGCGGTTCCACTCTGGCTGGTTGCGCCAAAGGGTTCGTAGGTGTAGCTCGTCTGCACCGTGCCGCTGGTATTCGCAAGGGCCACCGTGGACCCGAGCGCATCGGTGAAGACCTCGCTCGTCCCCGCCCCATCGGTTCGTGTGAAGAGTTGATCAAGGCCCAGGCCGGTCAGCAGATTCGCCGTGACCGTGGCACCATTCTTCTCCTGCACAGGATTCAATCCGTCATACACAAAATTCGTCGTCACCCCTTGCACGGTCTTTCCTGTGCGCCGGCCCAATGCGTCATACGCAAAGGTGGCGGTAAACCCGGGAGCGGTCAAACTCGTCAGCCGATTGCGCACATCCCATGTGTAGGTTGCCGTGCCCCCCGCATCCTGGGCCGTGGCCAGATTCCCGTTCAGATCATAGGTGAGGGTCGTTCCGGCAAACGTCAGTGCCTGATTGTTCGCATTGAGCGTGATACTGGCCGCCGTCGCTGCCACAGGAAGGCCTGATCTCGCCCAGGTACCGCCGACCGTGGTTCGCCGTCCGGCATTGTCGTACGCGTAGGTCAGGGTGCCCAGGGTGGTCAGTGATGATGGATTTTCACAATTGTCCAAAGTTTGGGCCTCAAATACGTTGAGATAATGATGCGTTCATAATGCGGACGGGACACAATAAGAGAAGACGTCGCTTTGGATTAAGAGGAAGTTAGTTTCTTAGTGTTAGAAGTTGCATTTAGGGAAACACTTCCACTCCGAGGTAGAGTCCTAAATCCGCAATCAATCGTAAGACCGATGGTTTCGCAGAACTGCCTTGATTTACCTGACCAGGCAACTGAAAATATATCTCGCCGTATCCTCCTTCATTTATAATCCTTGTAATAAACTCCTTGTGTGGTGCGAGGCGAGACAGCGCATGTTCGACTTCCTCGAAGAATGGACTGTCTGTTCTGCGCTCAAAAACATGAGTCCAGGAGCTATATTCCCTATGGCCAGACATCACTCTCCCTTTTGGAGTCCTAATTTGGTCCCCAACTTTCCAGACAGTACGCGGCTCAAGCTTAAGCTCTCTAGAGATGTCTTCAGGGTCGATATTTGGATGCCGAATAAGCAATATGATGGTAAAGTCTTTCATCAACCTGTTCCTTAATTACACCTATCTCGATCCTTTCCCCTACGTCCACTGGGCTTGCCAGATTTTGTGTAATCACTTGCTGGTCCAGCATTCGTCCATGACCCATCAGGATTTTGCAC
>CAZOHW010000611.1:0-1961 GCA_964579525.1 uncultured Nitrospira sp.
GTATACAGGCTTTGGCCAAAACAGACATTCCCACGGTGGACATCACGGGCGGCGCGCCGGAACTCAATCCGCATTTTCGTTGGTTGGTCGAACAGTCCCGCCGACTTGGCCGGCATGTCTTGGATCGCTGCAATCTGTCCGTATTGCTGCTTCCCTCACAGGCCGACTTGGCGGAATTTCTCGCTCGCCATCAGGTCGAGATTATCGCCTCGCTGCCGTCGTACCGTGCCGGCCAAACCGATGCGCAGCGAGGCGATGGCATCTTCGAGAAGTCGCTGGAGGCGCTCCGTCTGCTGAACCGCCTTGGCTATGGCCGCTCGAATAATGAGCTCACGCTGAACCTGGTCTACAACCCCGTCGGGGCGTTCCTGCCTCCGAGACAAGAAAGCATCGAAGCGCAGTTCAAGAAGGAATTGCGGACCCGCCATGGTATTGAGTTCAACCGGCTCTATACAATCACCAACATGCCGATCAGTCGGTTCCTGGAGTTCCTCGTCGACAGCGGCAACTACGATCAGTACATGACCCGCCTAGTAAATGCGTTCAATCCCGCTGCCGCAGCCGGTGTCATGTGTCGATATACTCTGTCGGTCGGGTGGGACGGCAGGTTGTACGACTGCGACTTCAATCAGATGTTGGAACTTCCGGTCGACTACGGAGTGCCGTCACATATCCGCGATTTCAACCCAGCCCAGCTCCACCGTCGCAGGATCGTGACGCGTAACCATTGCTATGGATGCACAGCCGGCTCCGGCTCATCGTGTGGGGGAACGGTCACTTGAATAATCAGCGATCGCTAAGATATGTAGATGTCATGATGTCTCTATACCTAAAATTATTTCGGCCGAACATATTTGGCCTGCTCCTCATAGTCTCAACGCTGACCCTCTTAGGAGCTCCGAGTTCTGCCTTAACCGAGACGACGGCAACCGATCATCTGTCGGGCAAACTGGTGATTACCGGCGCCAGCACCCTGGCTCCATTGATTACCGAAATCGGCAAACGCTTCGAGCGTCTTTACCCTGACGTGCGCATCGATGTTCAGACCGGCGGCTCATCACGCGGGGTCGCCGACGCGCGCCAGGGGCTCGCCGATATCGGCATGGTCTCCCGTGCGATGAAGGATGAGGAGAAGGATCTACATGCGTTTCCAGTGGCGCGCGACGGTGTTGGAATCATTCTGCACAAAGGCAATCCTGTTCAGGCCCTCACGGACGGGCAAGTCGTCGCGATCTACACGGGCAAAATTACCAATTGGAAAGACGTCGGCGGAAAAGATGCTCCCATTACCGTTGTGAACAAAGCGGAGGGGCGATCTACGCTGGAAGTATTTTTACACTACTTTATGCTGAAGAATACGGACGTGAAGGCGCACGTGGTCATCGGTGACAACGAACAGGGAATCAAAACCATCGCGGGGAATCGAAACGCCATTGGGTATGTCTCAATTGGCACTGCTGAATATGACGAATTGCAGGGGGTGCCGATTAAGTTGCTCTCGGTTGGAGGGATAGCGGCCTCTACTGAAACGGTGCGAAACGGAACCTTTCCGATTTCTCGTCCACTCCACATTGTGACTCGGACTCCGCCAGCTGGGTTAGCCAAGATCTTCATCGACTATGCTCAGTCCAGAGCCGTGCATGACATCATTACACAGCAATACTTTGTTCCATTGGTCGATTGACGAGCTCCTATGCTGGCTCCTGCGTGGCCTCGCAGCCATTGCGGGTACCATCGTCATGCTTATCGTGGCCTTTCTGATTGTGGAGGCACTTCCTGTTCTTCATCGGGTCGGTTTGCTTCGATTCTTTATAGGCCCGTCCTGGCATCCAGCCGACGGCCTCTACAACCTCACGCCAATGCTGTGGGGTACCCTCTTCGCCATGACTGGTTCTGTGTTAATTGCCACGCCCTTAGGCATTTTCTCCGCCGTCTTCTGCCACTACTATGCACCCCTCGCC
>CAZOHW010000612.1:0-1951 GCA_964579525.1 uncultured Nitrospira sp.
TGTTCGTCATGAACACGATTATAGTCTATAAATGGGCGTTACAGTCCACTAGTTTTTAGGACGGTCAAGACATATTCATGATCCGTCGAGAAATTGTTGAGATTTCGATTGTCTGACACCTGGCGTCTGCGCCAAACAATAGCCCCAAGAACGGATTCTTCTCCAAATACGTCAGCACATAGCTTCCGTAGGTTATCTATCTCATGGTCGTCAATGCTGATAAAGAGCACCCCATCCTCTCGCAACAGATTCCTCGCCAGGTACAGGCGGGAATACATCATGTTCAACCACTTGGAATGGAATCGGCCGTCAGTTTCGGCGTTTGTGCTGAACTTCTTTCCCTCCGCATCCACCTGGCCTGTGTATTCCAGATAGGTCTGCAAGGATTCGCTGTAGTTGTCTGGATAAATGAAGTCGTTCCCGGTGTTGTAGGGCGGGTCGATATAGATCATCTTGACCTTGCCCAAGTACGACTTCTGCAAGAGCTTCAGTACCTCAAGATTGTCACCCTCAATGATGAGATTCTCTGTCGCATCAAAATTGACGCTCTCTTCCGGACAAGGCCGCAGCGTGCCAAGACTCGGCATCTGGATGGTCTTGAAGCAGTCGGCCTTCCCCGGCCAATTCATGCCGTAGCGTTCCTTGCCGACATCGACGGATTCCCCCAGCGCAAGCTTGAGCCGCTCGAAGTCGATCCTGCCCCCTTCGGTTTGGGCCTCCGGAAACAGGCGGAGCAGCTCTTGCCGCTTACCTTCAGCAATGTCGCGAGAGCGGAGATCGAGCTTATCTGGTTCCACAGGACAGTCTCCCTGACTGCATGTACTTTTACGATAGTTGCCAGTGAATGGTGAAGAGCGTGCTTCGGTCCGTTCTTTGATCCAATCGTCGGCTGATCTCATCTAACAGCGCGTCTTTTTGCTTGTCGATGACTTGCGACGCTTCATCGAAGGCTTTCCAGGCTTCCGTGCGCTTGGTTTCCAATTGGCGCAAGGCCCGTTGCCGTTCGAGCTTCTCCGGCAGGTTCGGCGCCAGGCGCGCGGCCTTCTTGGTCTCCTTGATGGTCTCATCGAGTTCGTCCAGTTCTGCTTTCAGTGACGTGCGCCGGTCCTCGGCCCAACGATCCAGCTTATCCATCTCGGTCTCAAACCACATGCCGTTTTTGGCGGTGAGAGCCTCCACCAGTTCTCGGACTTGCCGAGCGATGGCGTCGTTCAGCGTTCCTTGCACAGCCGGAGGTGCCGATGCATCCCCCTTCTCCTCTCCAGGCAAATCGAAGAGTCTGCGGCACTGGGCGCTATCTACAACCATGCCGTCGTTGGTCATGCCGGCAAGGACGAGGTGATCCTCTGCTTCCAATGCGGAAATGGCAACATGGTCACAGATCAGCCAGCCAGACTTCCCAACAAGCGGTTCGAGGATTGTGATGTTCTTGCCGCTCTGCCCATACCGAAAGGTGATGTCCCCACATTGAATTGGCAACGCCTTAGCTTGAGCAAGGAGGCGCTGAGCTAACGGATGCCCCACGCGATAGGTGTTGGCGTCTTCAACTTGTTTCCCCATGCGATAGGGACCGGGGTGGATGGTTTCTCCTGGGAAGGGGTTGCGTTCCAAGGTGAAGCTGTACTCTCGCTCATCAAATCGTGCGTAGGGCGCAAGCAGATGCTGCGTGACTTTCCAGAGCCGCTCTTCGAAGCGGTCCAAATAATCACGGCTTTGAATGCGCACCTTTTCGACGACGTCCTGGTCGAAATTGTTAAGCAGCTTTTCGCGCGCATCGCGCTGCCCTTCCGCAATCTCCGTTTCAAGATCGCGTTGCAACGCATCGAATTCAAATTGAATCTGTTCCGGTGTCCGGCACTTCTGGTAGATGCCGGCGATACGTTTCTCAAAGTCCACTCCTGATTCCACCGCCCCAAGCACTTCATCGCTGGCTCCAAACACCCCACTGAAC
>CAZOHW010000613.1:0-1934 GCA_964579525.1 uncultured Nitrospira sp.
GCTGTGAATCACGGGTTGGAAGCAGGAATGGCGCCACCGCCGTTTCTCTTCGAGAAATGATGAAAGGATGACCACGATGTCGCACGCGAATGACAACACACGAGCCACGATCAGTATTATGAGTCAGGGGAAGCATCTAGGGGAAATCGTCCTTCGTTTTTTCCCTGATGTGGCCCCAGGTCATGTCGATAACTTTGTGAAGCTTTCCAATGAGGGATTTTACAATGGGACCACGTTTCATCGTGTGATTCCGGGTTTCATGATTCAAGGCGGGGACCCCAATAGCAAACAGGCTGACCGGTCGTCACATGGCATGGGTGGGCCTGGTTATAAGGTCAAGGCAGAATTCAACAGTAAGTCGCACAATCGGGGAATCGTCTCGATGGCTCGGGCCAACGATCCCGACAGTGCCGGCTCACAGTTCTTCATTTGTGTGGCTGACGCTCACTTTCTGGATCGGCAGTACACGGTGTTTGGAGAGGTGGTGAGCGGAATGGATGTGGCCGACAAAATTGTCAGTATGAAGCGAGATGCTCAAGATAATCCCTTGGATCGAGCTGAGATGACCGTGACGATCAGTGAAGGATAAGGGTAACGTTGTGTTTACAAGGGCTATGCAAACGTTCGGTCTGCTCGCGGCGTTAGCCTGTGGATTTGCCTCGTTGGTGAGTGGTTGTGCTATCCCTCATGTGCCTTCTCGGGCCGTGTATGAAGACCCGGTGAACTATGTTCGCTTAGAGCAGGATCCTGCAGTGCTGGAGGAATGGCCGGTAAGTCATCATGCTCATCCAATAACCATACTGCCGGAGAAATTACGGTCCATCTTGTCGGGGCTCAAGATACGAGAGCACCGGGGTGCCCCTCAGCGGTGGATACAAGGCGAGGCCCCATTGGTTCAGGCGTTTACGGATGATGAGTTAGCTCTCTTATCTGTGCGGATCTCCGAGGCATTGGCGGATGCGAAGTTCAACGAGCGGGTAACTTTTTATATGAGTCAACCGCAAACGTTCGCCAGACGGATCATCACAACGGGTGGGCTCTATGTCCATGGGACGGAGCTCCATCTCATCCTGGGGAATTGGCGGATTATTTATGGTATTCCGGCCTATGGCATGATCTATGATCAGCGCTATCCTATGAGGCCGACTGCTGCCAAGGGCTTTGACTTGCTCTTCGAGCCGGCCGATGCCGTGATTCCCACGAAGAGCAGCATGCTTGATGAGATCTTAGCCAATGCGAAGGATGAACTAATCATCGATCTGAACAAACTTGAACCGTCAGAGACGACTATTTCCCATCATCGCGCGTGAACCTCTCAGCTGAGTCAAGATCTGTTCCGTTGGTAGCTAGAGGGAGCCTGACAGAGGGAACCAGGAAGAAGTTGGCTTATCGATGGTCGAAGCCGGCAAAGAATAGCCTGGGAACTTCTCGCAGTGCCTCGGAGACTGAAGCCCACCCGAGTTTGCTGGAGCCATGGGCTCGATCACTGAACCTGATCGGTATTTCACGGATCGCGGCATTGAGTTGAACCGCCCGCCATGCCAGTTCCACTTGAAACACATAGCCCTTCGCACGCACTGTTTCCAGATTCATCTTTGTTAAAAGGGCCCGTCTGTAACAACGAAATCCTCCCGTCCAATCATGAAGACGTGAGCCTAAGAACAGGCGCACATAGGTGTTGCCGGATTGAGAGACCATGCGCCTGAATGCGTTCCAGTCTTTCGTTCCCCCACCCGGCACATAACGACTGCCGATCGCCAAGTCGGCGGTCTGACTGCTGTGAACCAAGCGGGGGAGATCCCATGGGGCGTGGCTGAAATCACAATCCATTTCAATGATGAGTTGATAGTCGTGTTGAAGGGCCCATGCAAAGCCGGCGAGGTAGGCTGGTCCAAGCCCTTCCTTTTTGGGTCGGTGTAGGACATGGATATGGG
>CAZOHW010000614.1:0-1929 GCA_964579525.1 uncultured Nitrospira sp.
CCATGCAGAAACAGAGATCTTCGTGTAAACGTGAATTAATCAGACGTTCCCTAGATGAATCATGGTTCAGTCCTCCAGGTATGAACAGGATCGGAATTGGCGTCAGTCGGAGTGACAGACATTGCCTATCACTATTTCATAGAGGGACGGAATGCTCAATGATAATGAGGCAATCCAGCGGTAGATCGGCAAGTTGGAGGACAAGCGGTCATTGAAACAGGAGGGCCATGCCGGCTGAGGGTCTCCGGCATGGCAAGATCAATGTTCAGCGATTCACGACTTTTTGAACGACGCCTTTGTGTTGGGAAGGACTTTTTGCGCTGTTGGCGACCGGCTCGTCTTTGCCACTGGACGAGGCCACGGAGTCTGGTCCCTGGATAATGATAATCTCGACCCGCCGGTTCTTGCTCCGTCCTTCTTCCGTATCGTTCGTCGCGATGGGTTGGGTGGCCGCATATCCCACGGTTTTGACTCGGTCAGGACCTAACCCGCTCTTGATCAAGGCTTGGCCGGCATGCTCAGCTCGGGCCTGTGACAGTTCCTCGTTGTTTCGGAATGGTCTTCGATTGTCGACACGGACCGGGATGTTGTCGGTATGTCCGGCGACTTCAATGCTTTGAGGACGGAATTTGTTCAATGCCGCCCCGATGCGCCTGACCAAGGAGGCGCCTGCTGCGGTCATGGTGACTCGTCCTTGTCCGAAGAATTCCCCTGACGACAAAGCGAGGGTGAGCTTGTCTCCGTCTTGCCGAAACACGACTGCGCCTCGTTTGAGTTCCTCTTGGAGCGCCTTCGTCAGCTTCGCGCTGACCTTGGAGAGATCGCCGGTCGCGGCTGACCGATTCTTGCCGGCAGGATCCTGCATGGCTTGTTTCGGTAGGTTGCGGCCGAGGTTCGCGAGCATTTGCTTGGCCTGTGCCAGTTGCGTGGTTTGAGCGGTCAGTTGCTGTTCGATATCCGCCAAGGTGGACTTGGCCAGCTGGAGTTCCTGTTCTTTCGCCGAGAGCCGTTGGTCCAGCTCTGCGATGCGTTGCAGTGATTGATCAAGGTGGTCATTACTGATGGCAAACTGTCGCTCGATATCGCCGATTTGCTGTTTCGATTGCTCCAGGCTGCTTTTTGTCCGATTCAACTCTTGCGACATTTCTTGATAGGTGTTGCGTTGATTGCAGAGCCCGGCGAGTTCCTGCTCTTTTTGGTTGAGCTGCGCTTCCAACGTTTCCGCACGGGTCTTTTCAACGTGCATCCGATTGGTGGCTGCTGCGGTCTTCTCTCGTAACTGAGCGAGTTCCTGCTCTTTGACCGAAAGTTGTTGAAGAAGTTGCTCCAACCGCTCTCGTTCCTTGTTGACTTCCGAAGCCTGAGGAGGATCGACGGTAATGGATGTGGTGAGAGGGGGCTCCTCAATGCTCACGGTATAACGAGACGAACCAGCCTGAGTGTCCGAGGACGCAAGCCGAAGATCAGCTGCCAAGGATGGGGGAGCACCAGACAGTGGTGCCTGCCCATTGATCGTGAAGATGAAGAGAAACGCGAAGGCCAGGAACTTGATCATCATGTCTCACCTCACTCATGAATGGAAATCTCGTGATGGGAAACCAGACTTTCTCGTTCACAGGACAAGCAGTCCGCAACGAAGGAAAGTCACCAATAAAAACCAAGAAATTTATCTTGGGAATTGATCTTGCTGTCCTCGAAGACCATGAAGAGAAATGGATATTTCTTCGTATGTCCTATACGCCGTATTCCTGAATATTGCAACTAGCCCGCATTATTCATGAACGCTTCTGCTGCAATCGCGGATTCGCGGCTACGCCGGGCCTTCGGCGGGCAGGCTCGCCCCTCACAGCCTCGACATACTGTTTCAAGTATGCCTTGGCTTCTCGGGGCTCCGCATGCCCGTCTCGCAACGCGACTGCGCGATTTCGC
>CAZOHW010000615.1:0-1915 GCA_964579525.1 uncultured Nitrospira sp.
GTCAGCACTCCATCATCCAGCACTTGGAGCAAGATATTAAAGACATCAGGGTGAGCCTTTTCAATTTCATCAAACAAGACAACAGAATAGGGACGCCGACGAACCTTCTCAGTCAGCTGTCCCCCTTCTTCATACCCCACGTATCCAGGAGGAGCGCCGAACAACCGCGAGCTCGTAAACTTTTCCTGATATTCGGACATATCGACGCGGATGAGCGCATCCTCGCTGTTGAACAAAAACTCCGCCAATGTCCTCGCCAATTCCGTTTTGCCGACCCCTGTCGGTCCTAAAAATATGAACGAACCGATCGGCTTTTTCGCTTCCTTCAAGCCGGCACGAGACCGGCGAATCGAGCGAGCCACTGCCGAGATAGCCTCGTTCTGACCGATGACCCGCTTATGAAGGAATTCCTCCATGCGCAACAGTTTATTCGACTCTTCCTCCTCAAGCTTAAAGAGCGGAATACCGGTCATCTTTGAGACGACATAGGCCACATCTTCCTTCCCGATCACCGGGCGGTTCTTCTCTTGGTTCTTTTTCCACTCCCGTTTCGATTCATCAAGAAGCTTGCGTAACCGTTCTTCTTCCTCACGATGCCGAACCGCTTCTTCAAAGTTTTGCGTCGAGATCGAAACCTCTTTTTCGCGCGAAACCTTCTTGAGCTCTTGTTCCATCGCTTTCAACTCGGATGGAAGAGCATAGGTCTGCAGCTTGGCGCGCGACCCTGTCTCGTCAATCAAATCGATGGCCTTATCGGGCAGGAATCGGTCTGTAATGTACCGATCCGACAATTTCACTGCCTCAATAATGGCATCTTCTGTGATTTCAACTCCATGATGTTCTTCGTATCGATCCCGAAGACCCTGGATGATCAGCACGGTCTCGTCGATATTGGGCGGCTGAACATGGATCGGTTGGAATCGCCGCTTCAACGCACCGTCTTTTTCAATGTGTTTGCGATATTCATCCAATGTCGTGGCGCCGATACACTGAATCTCTCCTCGTGACAGCGCCGGCTTCAGCATGTTCGACGCATCAATGGAACCTTCCGCAGCTCCAGCCCCGACCAAGGTGTGCAATTCATCGATAAAGATAATGATGTTACCGGCCTGCACGATCTCCTTCATCACAACCTTCAGGCGTTCCTCAAACTGACCGCGGTATTTGGTACCAGCCACGAGGGAACCGAGGTCTAAGGCAATGACTCGACGTGACAGCAAATTATCCGGAACCTCCGACTGCACGATCCGCTGAGCCAGTCCTTCAACAATGGCCGTTTTCCCAACACCAGACTCGCCGATGAGGACGGGATTGTTCTTGCTTCGTCTGCTGAGGATCTGCAATACCCGCTCGATTTCGTCGGCTCGACCGATCACAGGATCCAACTGACCCTCCTGAGCCAGTTGTGTGAGATCCCGTCCGAATTCATCGAGCGCGGGTGTATTGCTCTTCCGGTCACGTTCGCGTGGAGCAGACTTTCTCAGGAAGGTGACCGTGAGTTGTCGTGCAGTCAAAAGATTGGCTCCGAGGCTGCGAAGGATTTTCCCCCCGATTCCCTCTTCCTCTCGGAGCAGCCCCAAAAGTAAGTGTTCACTCCCAATATGGTTATGCCCCAGTAAACGAGCCTCTTCGACACCATATTCTATGACTTTCTTCACACGGGGGCTGAAGGGGATTTCACCGAACGTCATGGTGGTCCCACCTCCCGGCAAATTCCGCTCAATCTCCAGACGGATTTGCTCGGTGGAGAGGCCCATCTTCTTGAGAATCATGAGCGCGATACCGTCGGACTCACGGAGTACGGCCAAAACGAGGTGTTCAGTTCCCAAGTAGTCGTTTTGATGCCGCTCGGCTTCTTCCCGTGCGAGGATGATGATCTTTCGACCCTTGTCCGTGAATCGTTCGAACATCCTGC
>CAZOHW010000616.1:0-1914 GCA_964579525.1 uncultured Nitrospira sp.
ATATCGTGCCTGGGCTGATGGGCGTAGTGCTGACCATGACCATGGTGATGATCACCGGTCTCGACATCACCCGTGAACGGGAACGGGGCACGATGGAAAATCTTCTGTCGATGCCTACGAGGCCATTTGAAGTCATGATCGGCAAGGTGTTGCCTTATATCCTGGTCGGCTATATCCAGGTCATCCTCATTCTCCTGGCGGCTCATTTCATGTTTGGCGTGCCGGTGTACGGCAATATTCCCATGCTGTTTGTGTCGGCGTTGGTCTTTATCGTGGCTAATTTGGCGATGGGGATTACCTTTTCCACCCTGGCGCAGAACCAACTGCAAGCGATGCAGCTCTCATTCTTTTTCTTTTTGCCGTCTCTGCTGTTGTCGGGGTTTATGTTCCCGTTTCGCGGCATGCCGCAATGGGCACAGTCGATCGGAGAAATGTTGCCGCTTACGCACTTTCTGCGGATTGTGCGAGGGATTATGTTGAAGGGAAGTGGAGTTGAAGATGTGGTGCTGCAACTCTGGCAAATCGCTGTCTTTGCGGCGGTGGTGTTAGCGATCGGCGTGAAGCGGTATCGCCAAACGCTGGATTAGCCGGATATTGAAAAGGTCTTTAAGTGTCAGAGAGGTCCTGCTCAGTGCCAAACAAGCCGGTGCCGATACGTCGGCAGCATGCCGGAAGTTCGGCAGTATTCCTCACGATAGGCTGTGCTTATGTGCTTTTCTGAGCGGTGGTGGTCACTTTTTCAACGGCTTTGTTCGACTCATTGCAGCGTCTGTTGCTGGAACAGAAGTTGCGGTATCGAATTGGGTGAAATAATCCCTGAGGTGCGGACATTGCTGGTAGGTGAATGGGAGCCTGTAGACGGTGCTAAAGATCACGAGCCAACAAGATCCAGCGTTGCAGGGCTTGTCGCTTGTCATTGAGGGGCGTCTTGCGGGAGCCTGGGTCGAAGAGCTCAGGACATATTGCCGTGAGGTATCCAGGAATCGGCAACGGTGCACCATGATCGATTTGACCGGTGTAATCTTCGTTGATGCTGAAGGCAAGGCGCTTTTAACCCAGCTGTGGCAGCAGGGGATTCAGTTGCGGGCGTCCGGCTGTCTGACTCGATATGTGATCGAAGAGATCACGGGGGAAGGAACACGCAATCGATCAGAACAGAATTGAGCGAGAACCCTATCGAATACCGTGTCTCAATCAACGATGCGCTATGAAGCATGACCGGACAACGGCCAAGAATTTTGTCTGGGCTTGCTGCTGATGGAGATGGATCTGTAGAATGATTTGTTTATCGTGTGCTGGGGAAATGAATAGAGATTACTAAGTAGGGTAGAGGGTATGGGGAACAGTGAACAATCGATAGGGAATGTCGGGACATTGTGCCTCTTGGTGGCGATTGGATTGACTGGCTGCAAGCAAGAGGCCGGTTCAATGCCGGTGCAGCCGGTCCCTCAGGTCGAAGTGGTCACGGTTCAGACTCAAGTTGTTCCCGATGAACCAGAGTTTATCGGGCGGGCTGAGGCGTCCCGTCCAGTTGAGATCCGGTCGCAAGTCACGGGAATTTTGAAAGCGGTGCTCTATCCTGAAGGCCGCGACGTGAAAACAGGTGAGCGGCTGTATCAGATTGATCCTGTGCCCTTCAAAGCGGCAGTCGCCAGTGCCAAAGCCAAGATCGCGGAGGCAGAGGCTCGTGTCGTCCAGGCCAAGCAGGATTTGTCTCGAGTAAAGCCGTTATTGGCGGAACAGGCAGTGAGCCAAAAAGATGTAGATGATGCCATCGCTCGAGAGTTAACCGCCAATGCGGCAATGCAAGGAGCGCAACCTGCACCAATTGAGCCCCTGTTCGACCTGGATCACACGCTCGTCACGCACCCACGACGCGGAATCATTGAAGGCCGTCGGGCGTACGAAGGACGA
>CAZOHW010000617.1:0-1912 GCA_964579525.1 uncultured Nitrospira sp.
GCGTTCCTTATGTCTCCTTCGGGAGGAGCTCTCTTCGTTCAGATGTGATACATCGGATTACGTTGTGCGTCGAGCGCTCGTTGGCGTCTCGCCAGCTGGTCCACCGTGACACTTTCAAGGACTTTTCGCTCGGCCTGTTGAACCTGCTCCCACACCTCCCCCAGTAACAGCTCCGGCTTGGCTGCACGTCGGTCACGGGTCTCCGTGCTGACGTACGATCGATGAAACACCGGACCTTCAAGGGCTTCAACGATATCCGCAATAGATAGCCTGGCCGGTTCATGGCTCAGAAAATATCCCCCTTGAGCGCCACGTTGGCTTTCAACTAAACCAGCTTTCCGCATAGCATGTAGCACCTGCTCAAGGAAACGAATGGGAATACCCTGCCGCCGCGCGATCGCCCGTGCTTGAACAGGAACTTCCTGAGCATTCAGCGCCAAATCAACTGCGGCCATGATCCCATAGGTTGCCCGTTGAGGCACTTTCATTCTTGATCATTCCTGTCGGAATTATGGCTTAATACATACCCTCCCCTGTCTCGCCCTGTCAAGCCATAAAATTTGGTGCCCGTAGGTCTTGCCGCTGATCGCAACGTTCAGTAAACCGAACTTTCACGCTTTCTCATTTCTCGTCATGTCCAAAGAAAAAGCCCTTCTCACATTGTCCTCCGCATTGTCGATTTTGAGCTACATCACTAGGTAGAAACTCGTGTGACTGTGAGTCATGCCACAGAATCCAATTGACATCGTTGGAGGCCTAGGCAATAATCCGCCCCTCTTCTTCTGGTGGTGCCTTCATGTCAGGGTCTTCAACCGCATTTACGATTCTCCTCTGCGCACCAGATCTGACTGTCCAAACCCAGTTCAAACAGGCATTGAAGAACGCCTCCCTCACCGTCGTTCGGGATCTGCCAGCCCTTCAAAGAGAATTGTCCAAACATCGATTCGATGCCGTTGTGCTGGAATCCCGAAGTGGACATGAGACTCCTGTCGCAATTTCCGGCCACATTGATACCTCCCGCACCCTGTTTATTACAGGCTCGCGTGATATCCTGAGAAGGGCCTTGAAGCTGATCCGGCTGCTCAGTGACCAACTTGAGCCACGTCAGGGGAAATCCTGTGACACGTCTCTCGAAAGCTACTTGGAAATGAAAATGGGCGACTTCGTCCGCGATATGAGGAACGGTTCCGCGAAAGATCTCCATCCAATCCTTATCTCTGCAGTCGAACGACCGTTGATTGTCTCAGCGCTTCGCGAAACAAAGGGCAATCAATTGCAAGCTGCCGAACTGCTTGGGCTGAACCGGAATACCCTCCGGAAAAAAATCGTCGACCTCCGTCTCCCATTGAAACGAGCAAAGGCGAAAGCGATTCGTCATGCATGAATGCATGATTCTCGGATGTGCCACCGGGGTCCGTCCCCATTTTTTCTCTAACCTCAACCCAAGGAGGGGTGCCTTATGACAAAGGAAGAACTAATCGCAAAGATGGCTGCTTCAGCCGGCATCACCAAAGTTGCAGCGGGAACTGCTCTTGAAGCATTTACCGGTGCGGTGACCTCTTCCCTAAAAAAGGGGCAACGCGTTTCCTTGGTTAATTTCGGCACATTTACCATTTCTAAGCGAAAAGCGCGGATGGGAAGAAACCCACGGACAGGCGAATCGCTCAGAATTCCGGCAACGAAAGTCCCGAAATTTTCCGCCGGTAAAGAATTTCGCCAGGCCGTGAAGTAACGTTCTTTTACTGATCGGTCACAGGCGAGTCTCGAGGAGAGAAGGTGACATCCTGCATCAGGAGAGACCTTCTTTTTCGCTTTCTTGACAGTATCAAGAAAGCTATATTAGCATGCCTGTTCTGTCGATAGGCGCGTAGCTCAGGGGGAGAGCGCTACCTTGACACGGTAGAGGTCGACG
>CAZOHW010000618.1:0-1901 GCA_964579525.1 uncultured Nitrospira sp.
TTGTGTATGGGTCCAATTTGTGTCTAAGTGCTGGCTCACTTGTCCATATTTGCGCGGCGAAGTGGCTTACAGTTAGGTCAAACTCCAATCACCAGCACGCACAACAAACTATCCAACCGCCCATTTCGAATGGTGTAGCTTTATCTGGATCAGATCTTGAATCGTGCAGGGCGCAGGGATGAGGATTCAGCTGTTGAGAATTTCTTCGAGGAATGCCAGAGCAGAAAGGGGAGCAGGCAGGTTGGGGGTATGATCTGGCTGGTGTGACATTGTCAAACCGCCTGGGTTTGAAGGAACTGACTGACCCGTCGTAGATCCTCGACGAAGCGACAATATTCTTCATGGCGTTGCTTCTCCTCGGGAAACCGAAGCAGGGCAGAGGGGTGAATGGTCACGCAGATGTTCGAGATGATCGGCGTGTTCCAGAACCGTTCGCGCAGTTCATTCAGGCGAACCGCCTTACCGAAGACAGATTGGGCTGCCGTTACACCGAGGCACACGACGATACGCGGTTTCACCGCTTTCACTTCCGCCTCCAACCAAGGACGACAGGCAGCGATTTCGGCGGCCGATGGTTTTTTGTGTCTGCGACGTTTCCCCTGCGGCTCCCATTTGAAATGTTTGACAGCATTCGTGACGTAGACACTTTCTCGTGGGATCCTCGCTTCAGCTAACGCCTTATCCAAAATCTTTCCAGCCGGTCCGACAAAGGGATGGCCCGCTTGGTCTTCTTGATCGCCAGGCTGCTCGCCGACAAACATGGTCAGCGCATGGGCTGAGCCTTCTCCGAACACGGTTTGTGTGGCCCGTTGGTACAGATCGCAACCGGTGCAGGCTGTCGCGGCTTGTTGCAGGTTGGGAATAGTCAGCGTAACGGGAATGAATGGGGCGGCGGATCTGGTGGGACGTCGCATGGTTCACCATACCGCGATTCTTGTAGGGAGGACAGTGGGTGATTCCCCTTGTCCCTTGATTCCAGCAGATGGAGGTCCTGCACGGTCAGTGTTGCAATACCGAAACTTTCTTCTACCAGTCCACGGACGACGTATGGCCTGTTCGGTGAAAGCAGATGGCAACAGCGGCGATAGACTTCAGGAAACAACGTGGCATCGTAGAGGGCCGTGACGTCTTCGAGGGTAATGAATTCCATAGCCTGACCATGCTTAGTCTCGGCTGCCTTCTCGGTGATCAACAGGCCAACCATCGTGATACGTTGTCCGGCGAAGCGATGCATCTGGAACGCTAGTATTGGTCTCAGCCGCTCAATCTGCTCGCGATAGAGAGTCAGGGGATGGCGGCTGGCGAGAAAGCCAAATGACTCAATCTCATGAGCCCGTTTCTGAGCGGCAGAATAGTCATCGGGTATTGGCAAGGGGTGTGAGACGGAATCGCTGTCCGTATACAGGCGCCACATCAGAGCCGGTCTTGTCAGCTCGCCGGCGATGGAATCACAACAGCCTGCTCGGACCAAGGCTCTGGCCTGTGCCGGCTCCGGCTGCACACGTCGTAGAAAGTCCCGGAATGATCGATACGGACCATTCGTGGTACGCTCGCTGACAATCCTCTCGCCGAGTTTTTTGGGGATCGTTTTCACCTGCATCAAGCCCATCCGCAGGCGCTCGCCTTCACCACGGTAGGTCCAGTCACTCTCATTAATATCCGGCAACAAGATCGCCAGCCCCATGCGTCGGGCTTCTGAAATGTAAGCAAGGGTCGAATAAAAGCCTCCTTGGTTACTGATGACCGCAGCCATGAACTCTGCTGGATAATGTGTCCGGAGATAGGCGGACTTGAACGAAACCTGTGCGTAGCTGGCCGAGTGGGGTTTGCAGAAACTATAGCCGGCGAAGCTCATGATCATTGCCCAGATTTCTTCGATCACATCCGATAAGGCTCCGTTC
>CAZOHW010000619.1:0-1888 GCA_964579525.1 uncultured Nitrospira sp.
CTCATGGGCCGGGTGGGCCAACGGGCCTTCCTGCATGCGGCGCCCGTCGCGCTCCTCGATGCCCTGAGTATGGGTGTAGCCGGAAAGACGTTAGGTCCTGCGATCAAAGCCGGAGAAACGGCAGCCGTGAGAGGCATGAAACAAGGCGTCAATATCGGGGTACAAGCCCCCGTCCAGGGAGCCATGGGCGCAACCGGAGAAGCGCTTGGCTCTCTGGCCTCTGGCCAACCGATCTCACCGGGTGAGCTCGGCGCGGAGTTCTTTGGCGAGTTCGCCACGGCTCCCCTCGAAGTCGGTGCGGCAGGGGCCGCGACTGCTCGCGATACCATGCGGAAGGTGGCGAAAGCCAAGGAAACCGAAGCGGTCTTGCAAGGACTTGGGCAGACGGTCGGCGCCTCAAAGACCTTTGAACGTGTGCCGGAATCGGTCCGGTCAATTATCGAACAATCAGCAGACGGTAAGAACCTTTTTGTGCCAGTCGATGCGGTCACGCAGTACTTCCAATCGCAAGATGTGAGCCCTCGTGAAGCCTGGGGGCAGATCACGGGCAAACCGGAAGCCTACGATCAAGCGGCGGCGACGGGGGCAGATCTCGAATTGCCCATTGCCGACTATGCCACGAAGATCGCCCAAACCCCTCTCAATGAGTTCTTCACCAAAGAAGTGAAGCCCTCCACAGCGGACATGAACGCTAGGGAAGCCGACGAATGGTTGTCTGCCCGATTGGCCGAACAGCAGGCCCAACAAGCGGGCGTCCAAGCCGCCAAGGTGGGGGATGCCTTAGAGAAGGTCAAGAACGAGATACGCGGGCAGCTCCAAGCACTCGGTTTTGATCCGCACGTGATCGATCAATACGCACAGCTATTCGCCAGTCGCTACCAGACACGGGCACAGCGACGAGGTAAAGGTGAGGATCCATTCCAACTGTTCCAGCAACAAGGCATCACGATTGATCGACCGATTGCCGATGTCTTGAAGGGCAATACGCAAACGTTCCAGCAATCGTCAGATAAACCGGCTCATGTTCTGACTGGCAATGAACTTGGTGATTTCGGAACCGATATCAAGGCATGGCGAAAAGCTGGCATGACATTCTATAAAACGCTCCAGGCTGGCCCACCGGTTGAACATCCTGTGTTGGGACCAATTCGATTTACGAAGGCAGGCAAAGGCAAGCTTTCAACCACAGGAGCTGATGCGCTCAAATGGAAGATGCTCCCCGCTCTCCCAGATATCATCGCCACGGCTGAACTCAAAAATACCTCCAAAGCTGAAGGACGCAACGATCATATTTCGGCCTTCCACTGGCTAGAAAATATGGTCCAGGTTGGCGATCAGTCGTATCGGGTTGGGATTCACGTTGCGGAAGATGAGGCGGGCAACAAGTTCTATAACCTCAACCAAGATCTGGACGCCTGGTCCAAGAAATACAAAACCCCTGGGGAAGCCGCGCCATTCAATGCACGGGACCAGGGGCTTGACGAAGGGGAGGAGACCTCCACCTTCAATCAAAGTGTACCGCTAGATGGAGGGGAAGTCAACCTCCACGTTCTGCACCAATCTAGACCTGCACCAAGAGGTTCCATCACATTCGGCAAGGGTATCAATATCCAACTTCTCGCGAAGGCCGATCTCAGTACATTTTTGCATGAGACCGGACACCTCTACCTCAATGAATTGATCGACGATGCGACGACCGAAGGGACCTCTCAGCAACTCCGTGACGATCTCGATACCATCCTGAAGTGGATGGGCCTGGACGTGACCAGCGCCTCAGGGAAGGACGCGATCAAGGCAGCGGTGCAGACGGCACAGCATGAGCAGTTCGCCCGAGGATTTGAAGCCTACGCCCTCGAAGGGAAGTCGCCATCAGCGGCCATGCGGGAAG
>CAZOHW010000620.1:0-1876 GCA_964579525.1 uncultured Nitrospira sp.
TACTTGGACAGGATGGAATCAACGAAATGACACGACGGCAGCAGGGCATTCTGACCGGTATGCCCTTTATGGCCCATGTGTCATCACGATCATTCGTGGATGATGCGGGCCATCGAATCTATCTGGCCAAGCCTCCCGCTCGTATTGTATCGCTGGCTCCGAGCATTACCGAAATGTTGTTTACGCTAGGCCTGGATGAAGAGATCGTCGGGGTCACAGAGTTTTGTGACTATCCAGCTGGTGCCAAATCCAAAGCCAAGGTCGGCTATGCGAATCCGAGTATGGAGGCCATCATTGCTCTGAGGCCGGAATTGGTCCTTGCACCAAAAGATTTTCTTCGCCCGGACCTGCAGGCGAAGCTCGAGCAGCTCAAAATCCCCCTGTTTGTGCTCGATGCACAGACGTTGGAGGATATCCCGTTGCAGATGTATACGTTGGGGAAGATGTTTGAAAAGATCTCAGCTGCGAATGACGTGACGCAGCGCATGCGTCAGCGCATGGCCGAGGTCAAACGAAAAGTTGAGAGTCTTCCCGCGAAGCGAGTCCTCTATGTCTTGAATAATCAGCCATTGATCACAGTCGGGCCCGGAAGTTTCATCCACCAAATGATCGGCTTTGCTGGAGGAGTCAACGTCGCAGCTCAGACGAATACGGCCTATCCACGTCTGAGCGTGGAGACAGTCCTCAAGGAAGATCCAGAGGTGCTGATTTTTCCCAGCGGCGAAGTGGAAACGGTATCGCGGAGCGAGCAACAGCAGTGGCGGCGCTGGGAGTCTCTCTCAGCCGTGAAGCATCAGCGCTTCCATGAAGTGTCGTCGAGTCTCTTGAATCGCCCAGGACCTCGCGTCGTCGATGGTCTGGAACAACTTGCCCGTGCCATTCATCCTGAAGCGTTTGCTTCCGGAACCAACATGCTGCATCCATGACCGTTCCAACTCAACAGCCACCGGTACCAATTCACCCTGGTCCCGGTGCTGGGATTGTGTCCGACGAATCCAGTCCTGTGACTCGAAATCGTGACAGCGCTTTTCAGGGGGCCATTCTTACCCGTTCACGATTGGTCACGACACTCGGAACGCTTGGCCTTGCGGCTCTTGCCGTGATCCTCATGTGTCTTCACTTCGGAGCCGAACCGATTGCCTATGGAGAGATTCTCCGCGTGTTGATGGGAGCCATGACGGCTGGTCAGAGTGAGGTGGATAGCAGCGCAGCTGATATCACGCGAACGATTGTGCTCCAGATCAGATTGCCTCGGGTGTTGCTGGGGTTCTTGGTGGGGTGCTCTTTGGCGTCGGTCGGCGTCGTCTTACAGGCGCTGTTACGCAATCCCTTGGCCGACCCCTATGTGCTGGGTGTCTCCAGCGGCGCCGCTCTCGGAGCAGCCGTGGGTGTGTTGTGTGGTGCGGGGGCGACGTTTCTGGCGGAGGCTGCCTTGCCGGCATGTGGATTTGCCGGTGGGATACTGGCACTGCTGATCATTTATCGGATGGCGACGAGTTCGGAACGGTTGCCGATTCACAGCCTCCTTTTGACTGGAGTGATTCTCAACGCCATCTTTTCCGCCTTGATCATGTTCATTACGTCGATCCTGGACCCGAACCGTTCGTATGGAATGATGGCCTGGTTGATGGGGACGCTCACGTCCCCGACCTACAGTGGATTGGTTGGGGTGGTGGCCTATCTTTCG
Source organism: uncultured Nitrospira sp. (assembly GCA_964579525.1). Taxonomy (GTDB): domain Bacteria; phylum Nitrospirota; class Nitrospiria; order Nitrospirales; family Nitrospiraceae; genus Nitrospira_D. The sequence continues at coordinate 1,688 of CAZOHW010000620.1, forward strand.
ATCAGTCTGTTCCTATTGTTCAGACAGATGCGTGTCTTGAATATCCTGGCATTAGGGGAAGACACGGCTCGCTCGCTTGGTGTCGATACGGAACGCGTGAAGCGCATGATCTTTGTCCTGACGGCATTGGTGACCGGAGCTGTGGTGTCTGTGAGTGGCATGATTGGATTTATCGGGATGGTGGTGCCC
>CAZOHW010000621.1:0-1810 GCA_964579525.1 uncultured Nitrospira sp.
CTGCGGGACATCGCAAAGAATACCCCATTGGACCGCGTGCTGATCGAAACCGATTGTCCATACCTCACCCCCGTTCCTTACCGTGGAAAACGCAACGAACCGGCCTATGTTTCACAGGTTGCGCAACAGCTGGCGTCTATCCACGCGATGCCCCTTGAGGAGATCGGCAAACAGACCAGCAACAATGCGAGGCGGCTGTTCAAAATCGCTTGAGATGGCGGTCTCGTTGTCGTTGAGACTTCGGAAGCTTCCTCGGATTACCTTTTTTCTCTGGCCCACGCCGTGCAGAAACGTCTGCTTCCGTATCTAATTCTTTGTGGGGCACCCTGCCGCTTGGTGCCCATGATCCACGCAATTTTGAGGCAAATTCCTGCGCCCCCATGACAAACGCTCCATGAGCCCGAGCGGCATTCACGATTTCATGGTCAGAACTGACAACCGCACAGTCGGTTCCGTACTCTCGAGCCAGTCGCTGAATGACCTGATCCGCCTTCTCACCTCGTTTGGAATAAATGACCTGGACCCCTGCGCGATGTTCTCGCTGCTCCGATGATTGGCCCTGTTGCCAGCCGTCAAATACGACGGTAATGACGTGCTGCTTCCGCTGACGATAGGCGGCCAAGTCTCGCAAGAGGGTTTCTCGCGACAACTCGAGATGGCCCGAGCCCCTTGAGCCTATATCGGCGCATCCCAGAACATTGTACCCATCGATGATAAGATGCATCGGCATATCTCACGCTACCGCGGAACAACCTATGCCGTCAATGTGGATTCCCCCGTGGCAGACTTAGTGAAATCCTTGACAAGACGCCTGACATCTGAGAATAGTTTGCAATCCTCGTTCTTCAACAGGTCTATGCAGAGACGAAGACCATCACCCTTACAAACCAATCCTTTCCTCTCCCTCTTGTCTTCTATCCTCTGTTTGGTATTTGTAGTGATCGGACCGGTTCACGATGCCTGGTCCGGCTCAATAGATGCCTCTCACCCGATACCTGTTTCGTTGCCAAACCAATCGGTCATACCCTTTGCACCAGCTTCCCCTGCCCCGGTCATCATTCAAAATTTCCGTGTGCTACGCGATTCCGAGAAAACCAGGCTTGTTCTTGACTTGGATCGACAGGCACGAGCCATCGAGCGGAAGATTCAGAATCCAAGCCGAGTTGTCATCGCTCTTCCCAACGCCTGGCTCAGCCAACCGGCTCAAATGAAGGCCACTGACGGCACAGTCTCTTCTCCCTTCACCATTATGCAATCGACATCTCACGCCATTGCCGTATCCATCCCAACGACGTCATTCCGAACCTACAAGCATTTCGCCCTTTCCAATCCTCCGCGCCTGGTTATTGATGTGACGCCTCCCATCGACCACGAGCGACCATCGCTCGGTGAAAGCCTCGAAACATCACATCTGCCCATCACTCCGATCACACAGCCCATCGTACCTCGATCGAAGCGGTACACCACGATCGTGATCGATCCTGGCCATGGAGGAAAGGACCCCGGGGCCCACGGTTCGCTGCGGACTCTCGAGAAAGATGTGACGCTCAAGGTCGGACTCCAGCTGAAGGAACTCCTCCGCAAGCAGCCCGGTGTCCGCGTGCTGATGACTCGCGATCATGATGTGTACGTCGAACTGGAAGAACGAGCCAGATTCGCGAACGACAACGAAGCAGACCTGTTTGTCTCCATCCACGTCAATTCGCATCCGTCTCGGTTAGTCAAAGGAGTGGAAATCTATCACTTTGGGGAAGCCAAGGATCACCGCGCCCTTGAAGTCGCCGCCCGAGAAAACGGCACACCGATCAAC
>CAZOHW010000622.1:0-1804 GCA_964579525.1 uncultured Nitrospira sp.
GTATAGCATTGGGGTCAGTGCCATGCATTTCAAGAACGCGACGATGCGGTTTTTTGGACTTGGCCCGACGACTCAGAAAGGTGAACAGACCAATTACACGGCAGCCGAGACCCGGGTCAATTGGCGATTTGGTGTCTATGCCAATGAAGTGACGCAGATTGCTGTGAGCCAGCGGCTACGGCACATGGAGGCTATCCAACACGGTGCGGCGACTAGTTTCCCATTTGCCGCAGATGTTTTCCCTGACGCTCCTGGTACAGATGGCGCCACGATCCTCGGTCAACGGATCAGTTTTCACTATGATACGCGCAACAACCTCGTGACTCCGACGGATGGGGCGGCAGTGACGGCGTATGCAGAGTTGAACTACAACTTCAAAAATGGTGACAGCCCGTTGTATTCGCGGTATGGACTGGAAGTCAAAAAGATGTTTGCGAGTGAATCCAAACGGGCCATTTTGGTGGTGCGGGGGGAATTACAGGCGACACTCGGTACCGATGTGCCGTTTTATGAGCAAAGTTCGTTGGGTGGACAGAACAACCTGCGAGGCTTTGGGGTGGATCGCTACATTGATAAACAGCTCATTGCCTTTAGTGTTGAAGAGCGGATTCATCTTCTGCGGACACGTCTCGCCGGTGTCATGGCCGATTTTGAAATCGCCCCTTTCGTTGATACTGGACAGGTGTTTAACTCATATAAAAACGTCAGCTTCAAGGATTACCGCATCACGCCGGGTATTGGGTTTCGAGGGATCATCCGCCCCAATGTCGTGGGACGCATCGACTATGGGTACAGCAAGGAGGGGGGGGCTATTTTTGCTGGACTCGATTTCCCCTATTAGTATGGTCAGGTAGAGCCATCTGTCCCTTGAGGGAATGGGGGGGGATGGAGTAGAAGTACATGGGGTTGGGGCCGTCGCATTCGCTCAGAGTGCTTGACATCACAGAGTCTGTGTGTGAGACTCCACCAAATTCCGCTCCGAAATCGACGGGTTGCAGCTGAGTCGGTCGTTCAAAATTAGACGGCAGTCTTGGAGTGGTCGATGAGCAGAAGGAGAACAGTTATGTCGCTTCTCAAGAAGATCCATAGTCCCGCTGACCTGAAGCGGTTGTCTCCGGATCAATTGCCCGAGCTGTGCCAGGAGATTCGCGAACAGATTATTGGAACGGTTTCCAATGTCGGCGGACATCTTGCTTCAAACTTGGGCGTTGTTGAACTCACGGTTGCTCTGCAGTATCTCCTGGATACGCCGACGGACAAGATCGTGTGGGATACCAGCAATCAGTCCTATACGCACAAGCTGCTGACTGGGCGGCGTGAACAGTTTCATACCCTGCGCCAATATGGTGGATTGAGCGGGTTCTGTAAGCGAGAAGAAAGTGCGTACGATACGTTCAATGCCGGGCATGCAGGGACCGGCGTGTCCGCGGCTTTCGGCATGGTCGAAGCTCGTGAACAGCTGAAACAGAAGCACAAGGTCGTCTGTGTGGTCGGAGCTGGTGCAATGACGGCTGGGATGACATTGGAAGGGCTCCATCATGCCGGTGGACAGGGGAAAGACTTCCTCGTCATCCTCAACGATAATCAGATGTCGATCTCAAAAAACGTCGGGGCGATTTCCGCCTATTTAAGCCGGACCATCACGGGTGAATTCTACGGAAAGATGCGTGAGGAGACCGGTCAGTTATTGCGGAAAATTCCTCACATCGGCCATGACATGCAAAAACTCGCCCGCCGAGCTGAAGAGCTCGCCAAGGGTGCCATTCTTCCGGGATTACTCTTCGAAGAACTTGGGTTTCAATAC
>CAZOHW010000623.1:0-1800 GCA_964579525.1 uncultured Nitrospira sp.
GCCCAGGATCATCCAGATGGTCCTGGGCTTTTTGTTTTTAGGAGGCAGCACTATGCGTATCGATATTGCTGATCGACTGGAGACCATTCAAAGCATGCTCAAAAAGATCGACCGTCTCTATCTGCCATCCACATCACGATGCGATCTGGAAAGTATCCTCGTTCGGCAAGTCGCCCAAGAACTGGATCGGTTTTTTCCTTGGCAAGCTGGGCACGCGCTCAAGACGGCGACCATTGTCCTCCACATTGGACAAGCTGCCCACCTTCATGATGAGTTCTTGCACCAGCTGAAACTAGCAGCCCTGCTTCATGATATCGGCTTCCCTATGCTCCCGCTTCACCTACAAACCAGACAAGACTCCCTTGTCCATGAGTCATATATTGCAATTCAAAGCCACCCGCGACTCGCCGCCACGTTATTGGAACCGTTTTCATTTCTTCGTGAGGCGACGAACATGATTGCCCATCACCATGAGCATTGGGATGGATCAGGATACCCCTATGGTGTGAGAGGAACTTTCATTCCCCTCGGCGCGAGAATTCTTGCCGTCGCCGACGCCTTCGATGCCATTCATGTCCCAGGTGTATCCGACCGATCGCTAAGAGACCACATTGCGCTCCGCATCCTACGAGTCGCTTCCGGAAGTCAGTTCGATCCCTCTATCGTCGAGATATTCTGTGGACTGATGGAAGAACAGCCCCGCAAGACAGTTGAACAAGACAATACCCTGAGAGGGAAACCGGCGTACGCCCAACGCCGGTCTCAAAGTGGGTCGCCCACCGCGCCCACTTTACCGGCTGAGGTCTTCACCTCCCGAGGGCCTCAGCCCCCTCTCCCCAACACAGATGCCTCCTGGCATCGGCCGGATAATAACCCTCTGCAGTCACGTCCAGCGGCGCGTATGCTCATGCTCGACGAGAATTCCGTCATAGACAATTGCCCTCTACAGACTCCACACATTGAATCACCCTTAGAAGGATGGGATGCACCATGAACTGGTTCCTCAGACTGAGCCGTTTACACCGTTCCACAATCTGTCATTTCGCGCTCTGCCTTTTCATTCCTCTCGTGGCCTGTTCCGGAGCAGATCCGAATGGCTCCTCTCAACCGACTGCAGACACCGGCACCCCTGGTGCTGAAGAGGCCGTCGGCGAACGGTTGTTTTTGGAGACCAGATTCGCCCAGGCCTTCAAGGTATTCCTGGACAACGGGGGCAACGTCAACAATCCCAATGCCGGCGATATCGTCATGAGCAGCGTCGAAACTCTTGGCGCATCCATTAACCCAGGACCGTTTAAAGATAAGTCCATGAACTGTCGCGCGTGCCATTTGGTCGATGACGTTCTCCAGGCACCAGGCGGCGGCATGCGGACCTATGCCGACTTTGCGCGCCGAAGTCCCATTCCAGATAGGGCCGAAGACAGCAAGACCCATGCGCCAAGAAATTCTCCCCCCCTGGTGAATTCGACACTGAATAGACCAGGAGGCATTCTGCTCCACTTCGATGCCGAATTTAATTCAATCGAAGAGTTGATCGCTGGAACCTTTACCGGACGAAACTTCGGTTGGCTTCCTGGAGAAAAAGCACAGGCCATCGCACATATCGCGAACGTCGTGCGTGGAGATGACGGCTCTTTCGATCTCACCGACACCGGCCTCTCGTATCGCATTCTGTTTACCGGCATTAATCCCAACATCCCTGAAGAGTTGCGGCTCCCACCTCAATTCCGTACGTTTGTAGGGTCGGGAACCGATCAGGAAATTTTCGACGCCGTCGTTCGGGTAGTGGCTGCCTATGTC
>CAZOHW010000624.1:0-1795 GCA_964579525.1 uncultured Nitrospira sp.
GCGTCACACAGGCTTCAAAGTAGTCCGCGATCCCTTTGGACGCGGTCAACACGCCTGCATCGTACTCCGGCAGTCCATATCCGGTAACGAACCGGCGTAGGCGCATAGCAGGCAGTTCAGGTAATGATGATTTGAAGCCGTCAATCCATGCTTGGTCCAATTTCAACGGCACAAGATCCGGGTCTGGGAAATATCGATAGTCATGGGCTTCCTCTTTCGAGCGCATGACTGCCGTTTCACCACGATCAATATTCCAAAGCCTTGTCTCCTGATAAATCCTGCCACCTTCATTTAAGACTTTGGTCTGCCGCTTGATCTCGTACTCGACCGCATCCTTCACAAACTTGAAGGAATTGATGTTCTTAAGTTCGACTTTCGTTCCAAACTCTTTCTGGCCGACTGGACGTAACGACAAATTCGGCTCACACCGGAAGCTTCCCTCCTCCATATTGCCGTCACAGACATCGAGATACATAAGCGCATCGCGCAGACTCTTCAAATACGCCACGACCTCCTCGGCGGAGCCCATGTCCGGTTCTGTCACGATTTCCAACAGCGGTGTGCCAGCCCGGTTCAGATCTACTCGGCTTCCACTGGTGCCGGCTCCATGGACATTTTTCCCGGCATCTTCTTCCAGATGAGCACGACGAATACGAACTCGTTTCGTCTCCTTGTCGGCGACAATGTCAATCCAGCCATGCTGACAGATCGGAGACTCGTACTGTGAGATTTGGTATCCTTTCGGTAAATCCGGGTAGAAATAGTTTTTCCTGGCAAACTGGTTATTCGTCGCAATCGTACAATTCAAGGCCAAACCGGCCCGAACGGCCATCTCCACAGCCATCCTGTTGATGACAGGCAAACTCCCCGGCAAACCGAGACAGACCGGGCAGGTCTGGCTGTTCGCCGTCGCGCCGAACACTGTGCCACACCCGCAGAACATCTTGGAGTTGGTCCGCAACTGCGCGTGGACTTCCACTCCAATTACGACCTCATATATCATCCGCGATCCTGTCCCTCTTCCTTACTACGCCCCCGCTCACGCTTGACCGCTTCACGTCCGGCGTCGAAGGCTTCTCGCAAGACCGATTTTTTTGTTTCGACAAACTCTTTCCCATGATCGACCACCTCTTCGAAGGCTTCTCCCGCACGCCCGGCAAGATCGCAAAGATCATGTTCCGCACGCCTGGCGTACCCTCGCAATTGGTCACGTGCTTCACGCCCTGACTGCGGCGCCAACAAAAACGCCGCCATGGCCCCCATGGCCGCCCCGCTCAAAAATGCCAAAAAGACAGCTGCTGACGCTCCTCGATCATCCGCCATTGTGGTTTCCTCCTTCCCGTCTGATACGTTCCCGCACCACCTGAGTCGCCGCCTTAAACCCAGCGACCATACTTGCCACATTACTCAGCAATGTACCGCTCGACCCGCGGACCACGTTATGAACGCGCTGGACCGATTCGCCAACTTCCCCGACGGCATGAAGCAACACAGCTGCATGTTCAATTCCCTCTCGAGCCTGTTCCGTGACACTGTTCAAGTGCTGGCTCACGGCCCGCAACTCAGCAACCAAGGCTGGCACCTCATCATTCATCTTTGACAATAGCTGCTCAGACTCAGCGACCGTTTTTCGGACTTGCATCAACACCGGCACGAGATATCCCACCAGCACGGCAAACGCCACGGCCACAAGGAGTGCGGCAATTTCAACAATCGTCATACTTGGCCCTCCCGACGTCCGTCCAATGATCCGATTCTTTGCTCAGCATTCTCACCGCACCATCGCCTTCCGAAG
>CAZOHW010000625.1:0-1794 GCA_964579525.1 uncultured Nitrospira sp.
GCCCATGAGTTCCTTGTCTTGCACTGCAGCTTGGATGGAGGACTGATCGTGCAGGTCCACCCCTTCATCTTGGAGGGCTTGGAGCACCGTCGCAGGATAGTCAACCGCAAAAGAGCCCGCTCCCATGCCGACCATGGCCCCCGCAGGACCACCGGCCAACCCTAAGGGGATCGCCGCGGCGAGTCCTGGTAGCATTTGTGCTGCCGATTCAGCGCCGACTGTCGCGATGAACTCCCCCGGTTTTTGGGTAAAGAAGTGCCAGAACTCCCCGAATGACTTGGCATGGAGCGCCGCATTGATCACCGGATCCATAGGGAACTGTTCGAGCTGGCCTTGCCGACCGGCGATGGAACCCGCCGCGTCCGCTATAGCCTGTTGATGAGCCGCCTTGACCTGGGCCCGTTCATCCGGCGTCATCGCTTGGATGCCATAGGGATCGAAGGTCGGCGTTTCCCCGCGAGACAGTTGGTCTTCAATCGATTGGATATGTGAGAGCGCGCGCGCATTCACGCCCGCCGAGAGCGCCAGCCTTCGTTTTGAAGGTTCAACCAGCCTTTCGACAGGGCACCCGAGAGCTTTTCAATCAGCCCAAGTGGAAGATGGTCATCCTTTGCCGCCGCCGCATTCATCGGATGCTTCGCGAGCCAGTCGGCCACCACCGGCGAGTCTTGCTTGAATCGGTCCGGATCGAACTCTTTTTTTGCCAGTTGGCTTTCAACGTAGGGCAGATTGTCTTGCAGGAATTCCGGGGGTAGTCCGGTCTTGACCTGAGCTCTCAAGATCTTGGCGGCTTGTTCCGTGGGAATCTCTTGGCCCTGCTGGACAGACAGGCCGAGCCATTGGGTCTGCCTGGTCAGGTAATCGCCGACTACATCTGGCTCACCCGTGGGTGATGGGGTGGCAACCGGTTCCGTTTGACGATCAAGATAGTCTTCGACAGCGCCCATAATTACAACAACTTATAGATAGGTCATAATTTTGGAATAAATTTCACGTAAACTACTTAGGGTTCCGAAAGAATCGTGTTGACGCCCGTATCGTTCTTCATGAGCATCTGGGTATAGAGCCGTTCGAGCTTATCGGGTGTCACCTTCCGGCCCTTCGCATCAAGCAAGCGCTTCAGCTGGATCTGCTGGGCATCAGGAATCTTCGCCAATGGGACAAAGGCTTTGGCCTTTTCCTCGTCGGTCATCTGGATCACCGGCTTTTCACTGTTCCAGAAGAAGCCAGGCACCCACAGCTTTTTCATCGACTCGTTTTTGACGGTATCGATCACGGCCTGCCGTTCGGTCGCCGTGAGCTTCCGGCCCTGCTTCACGCTTTCCTGTTCCAGCGCGGCTGTGGCCTGCCGTTGGAAACGGGCCGCGACCTGCACATCTTGCTCGTCCTTGGTGGGATGAGTCGAATCTTTCAGCAGGCCGGACAGTTTCAGCGTATCCATAATCTGATCGGTAACCGGTTGCGCGTCCGTGACTTGCGGATCTTTCGGATCCTTCGGCGTCTTATTTTGTCCATTGAGGACGGATTGCCGCGATTCACGCCACATCTCCATGGATCGATCGCGCATGTGGTTATCGAAGTGTCGCCAGTACTGCGTACGGAACTCGGCCTCACTCAAATTTCCCCGCTGGTCGGTCGAGAGGCCAAAGAATTGGAGTTGCTTGGCGTCGTTGTTCACGCGATCCATTGGCTTGAGCTTGTCGTTCGCATAGTCTTGTAACGCGCTCCGTTGCTCTTTCGACATCGAGGCCCAGGCCGCTGGTGTCATAAGTTGCCAGGGTTGCCGACCAGGCT
>CAZOHW010000626.1:0-1744 GCA_964579525.1 uncultured Nitrospira sp.
GTAGAGGTCTTCTGTCTCGCGATAGGCAGACCAGGATTGTTGCAATTGGGCGCGCCGGTATCCACTCTGAAAGAGTGGCACTGAAAAAGTCGCGCCATAGGACCAGAAGCTATTGGCAATTTTAATCAGATCCAGGCCTTTTTCTTCAAACCCTCCGTTGAGACGGAAGGAGACGTTGGGGAAAAAGGCGGCTCGGGCAATGCCGATGACACGGTTTGCCTCGGCCATCCGTCGCTCCATTATGGCGATGTCGGGTCGACGCTCAAGCAGGGTGGAAGGAATGGTCTGAGGAATCGTGAAGTTTGCCACCCGGAGCTCATCCACTGGTTCAAGCTTGAAACTGTCCGGCGTTAAATTGAGCAAGACGGCGATTGCCTGTTCAGCCACCTGACGTTGACCTTCAATTCGCGCCAACCTTGACTCGGTCCCGTAAAGCAAAGACTCTACTCGAGCCACATCGAGTGCCGAGGCGATCTTTCCGGCGAACTGGGTGTTGACCACATTGAGTGTGTTTTTGTAGAGATCAATCGATTGCTTGAAGATTGCCGTCTGGGCGTCAAAGCCACGAACGGTAAAATAATTTGCCGCTATTTCTGCCTGTAGGCTCAGACGGGCCAATCCCCAGTCGGCAGCACGTTCTTCGGCGCGGTAGATCTCCGCCTGTGCGGCGTTGCGGAGAGCGGACCAAAAATCAGGCTCCCAGGACGCGATTCCACCGGGATCTACGGTACTCGATTGAAGCGGACTATTGTCCGGACGAAAGAGCCGATCAAACGATTGCCTGTTATGAGATGCACCCATCTCCAGGCCGACTCTCGGGAAGTACTGCGACCGGGCTGCCATCATGATATCTCGGGCCTGCACAAATCGTTCGGCAGCCGCTTGCAGATCCGAGTTCGCCGCCATGCCCTGTTCGATGAGCTTGTCCAACACCGGATCATTAAACAGTTTCCACCAATCCGGACGGAGTTCTCCATCAGCCGGTTTCGCTTCGACGAAGGGGCTCGAACCATGCCATGAATCAGGCACGACATATTGCGGTGGATCATATTTTGGTGCGAGGTTGACCGCAGGAAACCAACCACATGCCGACAGGTTGAGCAATCCAATTAGCAAACCGATTCCGCAGCACCGCCTATTCCAGATTCGCATCATTCTCCGTCCATTTACAGAGGAAGTTTGATCCCAATGAGTCGGGATGTTATTGGGAAATCGTCATGGTCATTTCTTTGATTCTGGCGGCGCCGTTGAGGCCTCCGCACCTTGACCGACGATTGCATAGCCAGGGGCTGGTGTGACAAGACGCACCTTGTCTCCCTCGAGCAAGGCGGCACTGGGGTTATTGACGATACGATCGCTCATGGAAATTCCCTCTTTGACTTCGACGTAGTTATCGTACATTTTGGCCACGAGGATTGGCTTGTAGTGGACGCGATCATCTTCCGACAAGACCACCACTTGTGTGCCGCGCTCCTGAAATAGCATCGCGCTCGTCGGAATCGTGATCACACCTGACTCCACAGGTGCCGTCAGGCGAACCGTGGCATAGGAGCCTGGCCAAAGCGCTCGATCCTTGTTGTTAATGGTAAATACCGTGACCGCTGTGCGTGTGTTGACATCGAACCCCTTCGACACGGTCAGGAAGTCAAATGTGAACTTGCGATTGGGAAGTTGCGGGACAGTGACTTCAGCCGTCAGGCCAGGGTTAAGGAACGGCCCAAAGTTCGCCGGCACATTCACAAAG
>CAZOHW010000627.1:0-1719 GCA_964579525.1 uncultured Nitrospira sp.
GGATTAGTGTGGATCGTGGGTCAGATGTGAAGCAAGGCCAATTATTGGCGCGGCTTGGAGCACCAGAGCTGAAGGCACAACGGGAAGAGGCCGAGGCAAAACTGTTCGCCGACACCATCACCTACGATAATCTTAAAAGGGCTGCTGCCACACCAGGGGTCGTGGCTCCGAATGATCTGGACGTGGCCCAGAAGATGGTGCAGGCCGACCATGCGCGGGTCCAATCATTTAAGAAGTTGGAAGAATACCTGCTGATCAGGGCGCCGTTCGACGGCCGAATCACGGAACGCAATGCGCATCCCGGGGCTCTCCTCGGACCCGAGCAAGCTGCGGGAGCAGCCAACCATCCGATGCTGAGACTGGAGCAGGTGGCTCGTCTTCGACTGATGGTACCAATTCCTGAACCCTATACCGGCGGCATCCGCCCAGGGCAATCGGTACAATTCACCGTCCCCGCCTATCCAGGAGAGAAATTTTCCGGTGTCGTTCGCCGGATTGCCGGTTCAGTTGAGGCGAAGACACGTACCATGCCAGTGGAACTCGATGTCGACAACAGCAATGGACGATTAGCTCCGGGTATGTTTCCGGAAGTTGAGTGGCAGGTCGATCGTTTTGAGCCAACGTCATTCGTTCCACTGAAATCGATTGTCACAACCACAGAACAGACGTTTGTGATTCGTGTAAACAATAATAAGGCTGAATGGGTTCCCATACGGCGTGGAGAAACATTGACGGATACGAGTGAGGTCTTTGGTGACTTCAGTGAAGGCGATCGGATTGTTCTTCGCGCAACCGATGAACTGAGACCTGGGACTCAACTGATGCCCGAAGAGGCGAAATCAGCAGAATGAGGAAACCGCAATCCTTGGCGACATCCCCAGAGGTGATGCTGCCCAGCATCTTCTACAACTTGGTTCAGCATGTGGTGGTCGGTATCGTTCACGCCGGTAGCACATACACGCTTACCTTTGGTGTCACCGCTCCTAATCGCTGTAACCGACGCCACAGTGACACCCACGCACTCGATGCGCGTTTGACGGGGAACGAAAATGGTGTTGACCGGGCTCAGGGTTGGTTGAGCGCGACAGACGAGACGAAGGAGGAGTTATGAGACTATGGCGAGAGGGGTGGCTGTTTGTAGTCAGCTTCGTAATCACGGGTGCCGTTCTGTTTTCTGCTTTCGCCGAGGAGGCATTGTTTGGCACGCCCAAAGGGATGGAGGGTACAAGGATTTTCAAAGCCACGGAGTACCCGTTCTACAGCGGCAAGTTCAGGCTTAAAGGCGACGCCACGCAGTTAATCGGTAGCATGCGAGATCAATCCCCCTGGGACCATCTCGATTATGCCGGTAAGCGCCTCACCCCCGTAGAAGGAAAGATTGAGATCGAGGTGAACGAACTCATGAACAGTGGACGTGTGATCGCACAGTTTGTGGAAGGGAGGGATCAGTATCGAATCGTCTTTGATCGATTTGCCGCCAAACAACCTTTCCAAGATGGCGGGATTGCCACGAGGGTCTATGAGCACGGAGATTCAAATAACGGCGATCCGCTCTATCCCAAAACGTGGCTGTACTTGGCAGGTTGGGGAACGGCGACGGTCTTTAAAAATGATGAAGTCCTCTACAAGGATTATGATGCGCATTTTATGGTAATGGAGCGCTCTCGCGATCCTGAGACCCACCAAGTCCAATATCCCGTCAAGCGCACGCTGCCAGGG
>CAZOHW010000628.1:0-1689 GCA_964579525.1 uncultured Nitrospira sp.
TACCCCGGGTGAAACCAGCCGTAATGGACGTGGTGGATGATGGACTGCTTACTGTCAGAGGCATGGTCGGTGTTCGGCACATAGTAAAACATCAGCAAGATGCCCGTCAGTGCCTGCATGGCAAAGATGAACAGCAAGATTGAGCCGAACACATAGGCCCACCGCGATCCCCCTGGGATCGGCTCGTTGAGCATCTTGGCCTGCATTTCCTTGAGGCCGAGTCGTTCATCGAGAAACGCCACGAGCTTTTCAACAGTCGTGGGCTGATGATCGGGAATTACCGCTGAAGATGAGTGCTTACTGTCCATGATGCCAGCTTTCAAACGATCCGAATTTGCGACTTCGTTCCGGCTTTGAATTCCATGTCGATGATTTCAACATCTCCCGCTGCCGACACTCTGACAGGCAATGCATCAAGGGCTCGCGGGGCCGGACCATCCAGCACTTTTTCCGCCGCATCGTAGATGCTCAAGTGGCAAGGACAGAGAAACACTTGTCCGAGCGTTTTATGCTGTCGCCACTTAAACGCACAGCCCAAATGTGGACACTTACCAGAGAACGCGACGTAGGGATCATCTTTTTTGTTCGTCCAGATGGTCTTTCCCTTGGCATCGCGATAGTCCATGTCTTTCCCTTGGTAGACCTTATCGAGCACCTCGGACGTACCACGAAGGACCCACACGCTCTTCTCGATTTCATACTCCGGCATGTAGGCTTCTTTGACCTTTTTCTTATACTGGAATTGCACGCCGACATCGTCTTGTTTGATCTTGCTGATATTCCCAACTTTCAACCATTCGTTGTCGAAATCCGCATACATCGGTTTCATGAGAAAACGCAGAATAGGAAAGACAAGCGGAAGTCCGATCAAAAATCCGATGACATTCGTAAAATTCATGAAGAAGGTCCGGCGCTTGACGTTCTTCTCAAGATCCGGCAACGGCACCAACACCTCGCCGGGCGTCACATGGATGTTATCCTCGAGGTGCGAGATTTCCACCTCATGTGTGGTGACATAGTCCTCCCGCCTAAACGGAGGCAACGCAAGAATATCTCGTGACGGGCTGCGCAGCTGGACAACGTCTTCCGTGACAGCCTGCACGTGACCGATAGCGACTTGTCGCTCGCCGCTACCGTTCATGGATACCACAATGTGGCTGATCTCATGCGAGAGGGGATCAAGCACAACCTTCGTCACTTCCCCGACGTCGAGGTCAGTGCACCGGACTTTGGATTTCAGTTTCGGTTGTAACATTAATTTTTCTTGATAGGCTTCGGAGTGTTCACTGAGGTGTTCTTGAAGGTTCCTAACCAGGCGGCAAGAGCTTCCATTTCCTTGGGATCCATGAGGTCTTTGAACTTGTTGGGCATGATCCCCTTCTGCCATTCCTTTTCATACCCCTCGGCCATAAAGCTCTTAGGATCCGCGATCTTTTGCTGAATCTCTTCAACCGTTAACAAGGTACCGATGTTATCCAGCTCCGGACCACGCTTCTTTCCCCCCTCACCCCGAAGTTTATGACAGTTGTAGCACTCCTGCAGCTGCCACTGCTCTTCTCCAATCTTCATTGCGTCGCCGGATGCTGATCCGGCAACCGCTGCAGGCTTTACCCCAGCTGGGGACGTCTGTGTCGTGGCCACAGCCTGACCACCGCCGATCCCCTTGAGTCGATCCTCCAACGCTTTCCA
>CAZOHW010000629.1:0-1630 GCA_964579525.1 uncultured Nitrospira sp.
CGAAAAATTGTACAGATTCCGTCAAATCTGAACGTGCATCCTCTCCAAACGACTGCCCAGTCACGAAGCAAAAGAAAACCGGAATCGATCACCGCTAGTGACGACAGCGAGTTTGCGCTTTCGACGCTCCTTCACTATAATTCGACGCGGACGTTGGGAAATGAGGTTTGATGATGAGTGGGATTTCTGGGCTCGTGCGATTCGATGGTCGTCGGAAAGATCAAGTTCGGCCTGTGAAGGTCACACGGAATTTTATTAAACATGCCGAAGGGGCAGTGTTGATTGAAATGGGCGATACCAAGGTCATTTGTACCGCATCCATTGAAGAAAAGGTCCCACCGTTTCTTAAGGGGAAGGGGAGTGGATGGGTGACGGCAGAATATGCCATGTTGCCACGATCGACTCACGAGCGATCGCCCCGTGAAGCCGTGAAGGGAAAACAGGGAGGGCGGACTCTCGAAATCCAGCGGCTGGTCGGGCGGACCCTTCGTTCGGTGATTGACTTGGCTCAGATCGGAGAACGGACGATCTGGATCGACTGCGATGTGATTCAGGCAGATGGAGGAACGCGAACGGCATCGATCACAGGGGCCTTCATTGCTCTGGCCGATGCCTGCACGGTGTTGAAGAAGAAAGACCTTCTGAAGAAGCTGCCTTTGACGGACTATTTAGCAGCCATCAGTATCGGGAAGGTTGGTGGCGAAGTGATGGTTGATCTGGCTTACACCGAAGATTCGATGGCGGAAGTGGATCTGAACTTGGTCATGACCGGTCGCGGCCAATATGTTGAAATTCAGGGTACGGCTGAACGGACGCCCTTTGCCAAGTCGGATCTCGACGAATTTCTCAACCTGGGATGGCAGGCGATTCAACGATTGACCACGATTCAGAAAGAACTGGTGGGTCCACTAGACTAATGAAATGAATATGGTCACGGCGATTACAGAACTCGTTCTGGCGACGAGGAATCGGCATAAGGGTGAAGAGTTGGTCGCGTTGCTCAGTGGACTGGGAATGAGAATCAGGACGCTGGCCGATTTTCCCGAGACTCCAGAAGTTGAAGAGGATGGAGCCACGTGCGAAACCAACGCGATTAAGAAGGCTGTGGAGGTCGCTCGGGCCACTGGGCTGGCCGCTGTTGCGGATGATACGGGACTCGAAGTCGCAGCGTTGGGTGGGCGCCCAGGAGCCTACGCCGCGCGGTATGCCGGCGAACATGCCACCTATGAGGACAACTGTCGAAAGCTCATCGGCGAGTTATCAGGAGTTCCAACGGAACTCCGCAACGCGCGATTTGTAACGGTTGCCGCACTTGCCGTGCCGGGCGAACAGGTACAAGTTGCACAGGGAGTGCTGGACGGATACATTACCGAGAACCCGGCTGGCTCACAAGGGTTCGGATACGACCAGATCTTTTATGTGCCGGAGCTTGGCGCAACTCTCGCGGAACTTTCGGCTGAACAGAAAAACCTGATCAGCCATCGCGCCAAGGCATTTCAGAAGATGCGCGAACTATTACAATTCAGGAATGCGGAAGACGTGGTAGTAGGGACATCCGGTACCGATTCTAACTCCGTCGGGGCGTAGCGCAGCCCGGTAGCGCGCCTGCTTTGGGAGCAGGATGTCGGAG
>CAZOHW010000630.1:0-1630 GCA_964579525.1 uncultured Nitrospira sp.
TCCTGGTATTGTGTTGGGTGGGAAGCATTGTCCATTCCGGGACAAACACTCATACGCCGACACAGGTAGAACACATGGACACCTCGATTCAACAGAGATCGGAAATGCCCGCCGGCGGGACTGGCGGTCTGGGGTTCCTCTTTTGGACTCTTCTCATTGGTCTCACGATTGCCGTTATTGCCCGATACACCTCTACGTGGAATGCCGCTGTGCTGAATTCCTGAATCGAGCTGTCTCCCTTTCATTTCTGTTGTATTAAGCGAAACGTGTATTTCCCGAACAGAATCCTCCATGGGATACAATCGATCTCTCGCCAGCAGCAGTCCTTGCCTGTACAGGCGGTGATCTTTCGCTGAACACGAGGCAATGTCATCAAATCAGAGCAGGCGATCCGGATAGTCGGAAATTATGCCGTCGATGCCCATGGCTTTGGCCGTCTGAATGTCAGCCGGCTCGTTGACGGGGTAGACAAAGACCCGCAATGAGCGGTCGTGGAGTGCCTTGAGGAATGAAGGGGTGATGGTCTCAAACGATACGCCGACATGGGTGACTTGCGCGTCCGTGGCGAAGGCCGTTCGATTGACAGGGATGCCTTCGATGAGGGCCAGTGTCTGCGCCTGGGGATCCTCCCGACGAACTGCGAGCAATTCATCATGAAGAAAGGAAGCATAGATGACGGGTCCACTAAACTGGCTCTCTCGGACGGTGCGGTAGACGGCTTTCGCTGTGCCCTCTACTTTAACCTCGATCATGACACCAATTCGCCCTGATGCCGTACGGAGCGCATCAGCCAACAACGGGGGAGGCTGACCGTCCTTGCCCTTCAGTTGCTTGATGTCGTTCCAGAGATGTTGTGCAATCGGGCCATGGCCGTCGGTGGTGCGGTCGAGCGTAGCATCATGCATCAATATTAGCTGGCCGTCACGCGTCGCCTGCACGTCGAACTCCACCAGATGTGCATGCAGGGCAATGCTGCGCTCAATGGCGGCGAGGGTATTTTCCGGTGCAGAGCCGCGCGCCCCGCGATGACCGATTCGTAAAATCATGTCTGTTTCTCCGCTAGTGTGTGGGCCATATGCGTCTCGATTGCTCCCAGTAATAATCAAACAGGATACGGAAACCATTCACCATATGGTCGGCAGCCTGGATTCCGATGCCTTTCCAAAATCGCAGGTACGGACTACATGCTGCATCGGTCCACTTGCGAGAGAGTCCACAGAGACTGATGAACGCTACGGTGTCATTCACAAGAAATCCATGGATGCTTGGGGCAGAGTCGTAGGCGCGGCATTGGTAGGACACAGCGCTTTTGGTGTGATCGGTTAACGCTGCTCCAAGAACGGTCGTCATGTTGTTAACCATGGCAGCGGCAATCGTCGTGGAGAAGGAGGAACCCTCCAGGTGTTTCATCGCGGATGATCGAGGGTCGATGATCAGGGATCGCCAGTCTGTGCGCGGACAGGTTGGATCCAAAATAAAACGGTCACGTACGGCAGGCCAGGTTTGTTCCATGTCCAGCGCGATCTTTTTGACCTCGTTCCGGCATTTCTTCTGGAAGGCTTGAAGAATGTCGTCATAGACCTCCATACCGTATTGCGGGCCTTCCTGAACCCCTCGCTCACACCGCCGC
>CAZOHW010000631.1:0-1622 GCA_964579525.1 uncultured Nitrospira sp.
ATACACGGATACGCACGACGGAGAGATCCGCCCTATCACAACCCATCATGACCAAGACGTACCACGTTGAGCACATCCTTGCTTACGATGAACGCGTGGCACCTGGATGAAGATTTCGGCACCCGCAGACTCGCAACCGTTCGACCGGTTCCTTACGCTTCTTCGACCTTGATGACGGCCTTACCCTTATAGGTGCCACAGTTTAAACAGGTATAATGTGGCAGCTTCAGCTCATGACATTGCGGACACACCGCCATCCCCGGCGGGGTCATGCGCAGCTTTTGGGTACGACGCTTATCGCGCCGCGCCCGTGAATGTTTATGTTTAGGATTGGGCATGGTTGACTCCTTCTACGACTCCCGATCGCCTTTTAGCGATCTTTTGACTGACGCAGCGTCTCTTTTATGTTTCGCAGCACCTCGAATAGGCTTCCCGTCGACTCAGCGGGGCACCGACACGGCCCTCCGTTCAAATCCTTCCCACAGCGAGCACAGAGCCCTAGACAGGCTTCAGCACACAGTGGATGCATCGGAGAAGCAAGAATCACTTGCTCACGCAACATCGGCACGAGATCGAGATGATCCCCCGTAAAGTAATAGAGATCGTCGTTCTGTTCGACCGGCTCGACCTCATCAGGCGTCGTGGTTTTCCTTTTCGGCGGATCATTTCGTTTTGCAACTGTAGCCGGGTGTTTCGCTTCTCGTTCATAGGCCACATGGATGGAAAAGGCCATCGGATCATCGAAATCCTTGAGGCAACGCACACACTGGCGAACGGCCGTCCCTTCCACGACCCCGGTTACACAGATCGTGCGCTCAACCGCACGAAGATCTAGTCCGACTGCCACAGTCCCGCGGATGGACACATCGGTATCGGTGAGGCCAAGCTCTTCCCCCGTCAGATCAGCCGACAGCGACAGCCCTTCGGCTGTGATATCCACGATCTTCGGTGTCAACACGTCCATGGTGACTCCCAACAACATTCCGCCGCCCCATGGTGGTGCACCGGAATCGGTTGTCACGTGCGTCATCGCTCCTCGGCGAAGCTGATGATGGCGATATGCCGGGCCCGTTTGACGGCCACCGTCAGTTCGCGCTGATGACGCATGCAATTTCCGGAAATCCGGCGCGGCACAATACGCCCCCGCTCAGTCAAAAAGTTTCTGAGCAGCCCGGCATCCTTGAAATCAATCGGCGCTTTATCCAAACAAAATCGGCAGGGACGTCTTCGCTGAAATAGCCGCCCCCCGCCTCCGCCCCGTTCTCCGTCACCTCGATCCATTCCTGCCTCCTCCCGCTACACTCAGTGTCCTTCATCGCCCATGTCATAGCTATACCCTGGTTCCTCCTGCATTGGAGGCTCAGCACCGGCTCCACTCTCTTGGCGCTTCGGCATGAAGGTCACCGTCTGGGCAACGACTTCATGCTTGCTGCGCTTTTGGCCGTCCTCCGTTTCCCATCGGCGCTGCTGCAACCGGCCCTCCACGATCGCGCCATTTCCTTTACTGAGATACTGCCCGCAATGCTCCGCCTGCTTGCCGAAGACGACGATATCGACAAAGCAGACTTCCTCTTTCAAGTCATCGCCCTGTTTGAACCGGCGACTGATCGCCAGTCCAAAAC
>CAZOHW010000632.1:0-1619 GCA_964579525.1 uncultured Nitrospira sp.
GCTCATCGGCCTCGTCCGCAAGGGAAAAAAGATAGATCATCCTGCCGGAGAGCACGATGATTTCGCCAACGCGGCCGCTGGCGCTGTCTCCCTCGTGAAGCACGCCGGGCCGTCTCCCCGTGTTCGCGGTTTTGTCGATGAACCATCATTCCCGGGCTCGGTCATGGTGCCAGAGAGTGAACCCTATATGGGTAAGCTTACAAGGTGGGCATCATGATTCAGGACACCTTTTCCAATCTCGTCGAAGCCTTGGAAGCTCGGATTCTCACCGCGTCACCCTCTGAGTGTCCGGCCTTAGTCGGTACAATGGAACGACTAAAGGCGCTCGCGTGGGGCCGGATGACGACTTCTCCGACGGCGCCCGCAACGACAAACGCAACCGGTGACCCGAGCCGATATCTGACCGTCGAAGAAGTGTCTGCACGTTTTGGCGTTTCGGATCGCTGGCTCTATCGGCATAAAAAGCAGATGCCCCATAGTCAACCTTCCCGGAAGCTACTTCTGTTTCCAGAAAAGGCGATAGAGAAATGGTTTGCCAGTCGGAAGGCGCATTGACAGAGGATATATAACTCTGTTACAGTCCACGGCATGGACGGAAAGAAACTACGAGCGATCCGCAAGCAGTTAGGACTGACGCAGGTACAGTTTGCCGAACGACTAGGGGTCACCTCTACCGCTGTTGCGTACTGGGAACGCGGCGAGCGCCCGATAGGCGAACCCGTTGCACGGCTCGCCTCCATCCTGGCGACTGGGAAAGTCATTCTCAATGTAGACGGCTCAATCGAGAACGCGGACTGGATCAAGAAGACCAAGAAGGGGGGCAAGCGATGAAGCGACGCGGCCTAGGTATGGTCTTTAGGCGCGGTTCTACCTGGTGGATTCAATACCACTGGCGGGGGCAACGCTACCGGGAGACATCGGGCTCTGGCCTACGGACTGACGCAATCAAGTTGCTCAAGAAGCGGTTTGCCGAGATGGGCAAGGGGCAGCTCCGAGGGCCCGACCTGGAAAAGACGACCTTTGCTGACTTGGTGCAGATGGTCCGCGATGATTACGCGGTCAATCAGCGACGATCCGTTAGGAGGCTGAATACGTCTCTCAAAGTGCTGGAAGCGGCATTCGGCCATGCCCGGGCCTGTGACCTGACGTTAGATCGGCTGAACCGATATGTGAGCGATCGGCTTGCCGCTAAGATTGCTCCCGCGACGGTCAAGCTTGAACTGACTCACCTCCATAAGGCCTTTCGCCTGGCTGAACGGGCAGGGAAGGCGATTTGTCCCCCGTTCCCGCAAATTGCTGTCCAGAATGTGCGGACCGGCTTTTTTGAGCGGGCCGACTTCGAGGCGGTGCGGTCCCACTTGCCGGAAGAGTTTCAGGGGGCGATCACGTTTGCCTATCTGACCGGATGGCGGACGCCGAGCGAAGTCCTCACGCTCAGATGGAAGCAGATTGATTTCGGGGCGGGAATCGTTCGCCTTGAGCCGGGAACGACCAAGAACGACGAGGGGCGGGTATTCCCCTTCGGAGTGCTCCCTGAACTGGCCAGACTGCTACGGCGGCAATGGGAACAGACTATTGGCCTCGAAATGACGACAGGTCAGACCATCCCCACCGTGTTC
>CAZOHW010000633.1:0-1611 GCA_964579525.1 uncultured Nitrospira sp.
TGTCTTGAGTGATGAGACATTCGATATTGGGATCGACGTTCCGCACCATGTCGTAATGGTGCTTGGCGTTGTTCAAAATATTGACGTTGACGACCCACCGCAGCTTGCTGGGGGTCGGCATATGGGTCTTGCCGGTGAAGATCTTGCGCCCGTACTTCGGCGTATTGACGATCAAGGCCGTATCACCATGGTTCCAGTAGCCGGGTTCCTCGCCATAATAATAGTTCCGGTACTTAATTTCCTTCCCATGAGCATTCGCATCCAAATTGAGATGCCAGGGATCTTCCGAGAGATGCACACCGGACCCGACACCAGACCAGGGCGTCGCATTCCAAATTCCCACTTTGTAATTACCGGACCACGTATGACAGCCGGTGCCGAACTTGCCGATATTGCCGGTCAAGGTCAGGACAAGGGCGGCCGCCCGTCCATTTGCCGTCATATGGAAATAGTGGCAAACCCCCTCGCCGTTGTGGATTGCAGCTGGTTTAATCGTGCCCGAGTCGCGGGCCCAGCGGACCAGGAGATCCTTAGGAGAGCGGGTGATCTGATGCACGGTATCCAGATCGTAGTCTTGAAAATGGATCAGATACATCTGGTAGATGGGCAACGCGTCAATTTCGCGTCCGTTCAGTAACTTAACTCGATAGGTGCCGGTCAAGGCCGGATCAATCCCGCTTCTCTCGAAATGCCAGCCGACCTGCTCACGATGGAGCGGGACCGCCTGTTTCTTGGCCAGGTCCCACACCATGAATCCGCCTAACCGTTCGATATACTCGGGCTTCAAGGATTGAATCCGGCCCGAATAACTGTGTGAGAAATCAGGGAACTTGTAGTCCTTGATCACATCCCGGGGATCCAAATACTGAAGGGTATCGGTCCGCACAAGCAGCGGCATGTCCGTAAACTGTTTGATGTAATCGATGTCCTGCATGTTCTCATCGAGAATGATTTTGCACGCTCCGAGAAATATAGCCCCATCCGATTCCGGGCGAAGGGGAATCCAGTAGTCGGCCCGTTGGGCCGTCGGATTGTACTCCGGCGTGATGACCGCGATGCGCGCGCCACGCTCGATCGATTCGAGCTTCCAGTGCGCTTCCGGCATCTTGTTCTCGACGAAGTTCTTGCCCCAGCTTGTGTTGAACTTCGTGAACCGCATATCGCTCAAATCGGTATCGCAGTTTTGCGTGCCGTTCCACCAGGGCTGAGAGGGGTCTTGGTCGCCGTGCCAGGTGTAATTGTTCCAGTAGCGACCTCCTTGCGCCTGATCAGGACCGACTTTTCGAATCCACGTGTCCAGCAATGGCAGGACGCTGTTGTTGAAACGGGTATTGGAGTGTTTGCCGATGAATCCGAGAATGGGCATACCTGCTCGGTGCTTGAAGCAGCGCACACCCGCGCCCTTCATCATCTCGATCATCTCCGGAGCATAACCTTGTTCACGGAGACGGCGGGCTCCGGCTTCCCCGCTGTACCGTGTGGCAATAATGATCATCGCCTTCGCCGCATAGGTAAAGGCTGTATCCCAGGAGACCCGGAGCATATCGTCCAAAAAGCGACTGTCGAACTTGTACTTACGCTTGGTTTCGTGGGTCAGCTCCGGCGAGCCGT
>CAZOHW010000634.1:0-1608 GCA_964579525.1 uncultured Nitrospira sp.
TTATGAAAGAGCCAGCCGAAACCAGTATAGGCATTGACGTTTTGGTTTGGAAATGATGTTCGCCACCACGACAGATCTTCAGCCGCATTGAACTGCCGGTTGACCATGGCATCGGCATAGGCCTGTTTGAGGCCTGACCGGTCGAGCGGGGCATCCCGTTCGTATTGAATCCGCCAGCTCCAGCGATTGATCAAGCCGGTGAGCGCATAGGTCATATCCCACTCGGTGAGGGTGATCCAGCCCTTCGTCCGATCGGAGAAAAAATTCTGGTCGGTGTAGAAGGTGAGATACTGCTTATAGAGGTCGGTCTCCAGATGCGCCATATGCCGCAACCCCACCAGGCCGGTGTTGTCCGGACGGGCAGCGAAGGTGGGGTTAGAGACAAAGGCGCTACTCAGCAGGTATCCGCCGAATAAGGTCTCTTCGGCTTCTCTGGCTTCCTTGCTCGATTCCTCCTCCATAGAGGGGAGTGGCCGACCGTATTTTTCCAAGGCGTGAGCCGGAACAATGGAGGCCAGCAAGCCCACCGCGGCTATCAACAAACTACACCACCCGTGTGCCGTCCACAGAATTGTCCCCGAACGGACAACAGGGGAAGACCGTACTGAGACTGGTGATGTAATGATCTGGATTGAGTGCGCCATGATCCGGCTCCTTCTGCCGGTCTACGCAGACCGGACGGAAGCCGTCATCACGCTCTTAAGGCAAGTTCAAATGGCGTGCGGACAGGATTCTCGTTTGGTCGCTTAGGCAGACAATCAAAATTTGGGTATGTCCAATTCTTCTACTACCGTCGCTTCCCATCGAGGAACCTCGCAGTTGGTGTAATCAGACTTAATCCAATATCACAGCTGGCAGCACGAAAAGGCGATCAGATTATCCTTGTGCCATTAACGGCCTGTAGCGCTGACGACTTCTATCCAATTGATGAAGAGCTGTCAAGACGGAATGTAGTCTCGGAAATTAGTGTTTGTGCTTTTATTTCACTCTTGTCACGTGACTATGCTGCTTCACATCAAGGGTGGCGGCAAAGTCTTTCACTCCACCTCAGCTAACATTTTTATCGCGCCCCTGCCATCAATCTGCACAAAGTCACTGCCGGAAGTGAGTCCGAGCTTCTCCCCTATTCCTTCCAGGGCTGACAGATACGGGGCATTGTCGGGGCGTTCACCGAGTAAGGTCTTAAGGGATGCTTCGACGATTTCCCGATGTGCGGGGCTTTTAACTCCTCCATAGAAATCGCTTTGTCGCCATGTGGTGTAATCAGGAATGGAATTTTGCTCAACGTCTCTATAGGCAATTTTCTTTTGCTGCGCGTGGTCTAAATGCTGGTCGAGGATTTCGGCAACCGTGGGCTGCGGGATAACTGGTGCAGGGATTTCGGTGTGAACAGGGGCAGGCGCTTCAAGGGGTTGCGGCTTCCATGGTCGTCTCCTTCCTGGTGGTTGACGGATACAGGACAAAATAGCCTTATTCCCTTCCCTGTCAAATGACAGTTCTGTGACCGCTTTCCTTTCTCGTTCTTAACGATTCGCTCAGGCGGATTTCACTAGCACCCGGCCAGCTCGACACCCGCCCATAAAGCAATATCCGGTTCAAGGTGCGAAC
>CAZOHW010000635.1:0-1588 GCA_964579525.1 uncultured Nitrospira sp.
GGCCGGTATGGTCCCGATGGTCACGGACTGGTTGCCGGGAGTCGATGGTTTTGTGATCTGGACGGCGGCACTGTTCGGACGTAACTGTTTCGTGAGTTCGTCGATCGCCTTTTGAGTTTCTTCGCCTTTCTTCAGTGGTTTGCCGTGCCAATCGGTTTTATTCTCGATGAACGAAATACCTTTGCCTTTATACGTTTTAGCCAACAACACGGTCGGTCGCCCTTTGGTGCGAGCCGCTTCATCGAAGGCCGCAAGAACGGCGGTCAGATCATGGCCATCGACGACAATCGCGTGCCACCCAAAACCAGCCCAGCGGGAACGGTACGCCTCCATATCGTGCTGCAGCATGGTGGGGTCGCTCTGCCCCAGTCGATTGATGTCAATGATGGCGCAAAGATTGTCTAATCCGTATTGGCGCCCGACCTCGGCGGCTTCCCAGACAGATCCCTCGACCGATTCGCCGTCACCCATCAACACGTAGGTGCGATAATCGAGTGTGTCGACGAACTTCGCATTCAACGCAATCCCGACTCCGACGGGAAGTCCTTGCCCTAAGGAGCCGGTGGCCATATCGACGAACGGCAGGCGAGGTGTTGGGTGCCCTTCAAGATTCGATGTCAGCGTGCGCAATTTCAACAGATCGCTGGTCGGAAATAGTCCGGCTTCGGCCCAGGCTGCATAGAGCAGCGGGGCGGCATGCCCTTTGGATAAAATAAAGCGGTCGCTATTGGGCGCCTTTGGATGCTGAGGGTCGTACCGCATCACTGAGAAAAACAAGGCGGCGACAATATCAGCGGCGGACGCACAGCTGGAGGGATGGCCACTCCCAGCCTCGCTGGTTGCGAGGACACTGTGGATGCGGAGGGACGTGGCCTTATTGTGTAACGTACTGAGCAAGTCAGGTGAAGCAGGGGAGCCAGCCATAGGAGATCCTTTCAGCATTGGAGATCGAAAAATGCCCATGATGCACCTCGAAGCTAACAAATCGCTTCATGAAGGTCAATGCAGCGATCGACCGTGGATCCGAACCAGCTGTGACAGGAAACGGGTTGGCCCGTGCCTCTATATTCCATATAATCCATTGGATGAAAATCCAATCCCGGATCGGGGCGCAGGCGGAAAAATCGGAAGAGCAGGTATCCATTAGAGAGAACGTAGGACGACGACTGACGAATTTGATCCAGGCCGGCTGCACCAAGAAAAGAATAGAGCAACGAGACTGTGGCGTCACCCGAGTCTTTCGGAGTTTGCCAATGGCGTCGTCTTCCCGTTCACGAGAGAACCTGCCATTACTGAATCAATAACCTCTCCTCGTTTACCATGCGATTGAGCGCACTCACCAGATGGAGATGCGCGCGGGGATCTCGCTGGAGATCAGTCGTAAACAATTCCGCATACCGGTGTTGGAGAATCCGACGGAAATCGTCGTGCTTCGCCATGGGCACTCCATACAACACTGCAAGCGATGTCACATGCTCTCCCTGTCCGGCAGCAACTTCTTGGCGAAGATTTTCATAGGCTACTCCGGCGAATAGATTAGAACCTATCTCAAAATAGTTGACGGCCTAAACCTTCCGCTCTATAAGTC
>CAZOHW010000636.1:0-1582 GCA_964579525.1 uncultured Nitrospira sp.
CTTGCCCGATGGTCTGCTACTGTACTGGTTGCTGGAAGGTGATGCCAGAAAAGTTGCGGCGCAAGTGAGTTGTCATCAAGAGATCGCGAGCGATAGTGCCTTCTCATTCGGTATGGTGGCAGAGTTCGAGGGGACCTTGCAGGAGCGCGGCGCCTGGTGGTATCCACGCATGTTTTGGGAAGCGGGTTTGCTTGGGCAGGTCTTGTATCTGGAGGCGGAAGCGGCAGGAATACGCGCGACGGGAATCGGCTGTTTCTTTGATGATCCGGTCCACGAGATCGTCGGCATTCAGGGTATAGCGATGCAATCTCTCTATCATTTCACGATTGGTGGGCCGGTGGAAGACCGACGTTTGCAGACCTTGCTGCCGTATGGACACCTGAGACGTGCAAGGTAAAGGGGTGAAACGTGAAGGGTAGGAAATAGGACATGTTCAAGATTAAGAAGAAGGCGGAGAAGCCGAAGCGGATAGTGCTCTATAACATCGTCGAGGACTACTCGGAGTTCGATGCCCCGGGGAATGTCACCGTCTGCGCGATGACCGAGCCTGAGGATCTCCCAACCCATGCCACGATTCTGTCTGAGAGCTACGACGTTCCGCTTGAGACGATGATGACCTTGTTGACCAACGGCGGAACGTATGTGTACCCACAGATTGGTGGCATCCTCACTCGAGGGTTATTTGCCTGTCGGATTGACCCAGCCGGACAAGGGCCGAAACAAACCTGGACGCTAGACCTGATGCAGTTTACGGAGGCAGAGCAAGTGGCTCGCTCCAGGTCCCTTCTACTGGTTGAGGCGGCGTGGGAGGTGCTTCGGAAGGCGTTGCCGGGTGAGTTACAAGCCAAATTGCAACAGAAAAACTTGGGCCTGGATTACCGAACATTGGATCGCGCCGTCGCCAAAGGTGGCGACATCAAGTATATCGATTTCCGGAAGGATTGGTCGCCTCATTTCAAGCGGCTCTGCATCATGCCGGACGGTCGACTGGTCGAAACCGGAGGTGTGCATGAGTTTGCTCAGCTGCATGGCATCACCGTGGCTCAAGCGAAAACTCTGATCGAACACGGTGGTACGTTTGAAGTGAATGGTGAGGTGTTGGCGTGCCAGATCGTGAACGGTCAGCCGGCTGTCGCCCGCTTCAGCGCACAGAATTACTCCAAGGCCAAGGAGTTGGTGGCGACAAAAGGACTGCATCTCATGGATGCGCTGAGCGAAGTTGGGTACTGCGATCCGGCGATGATGCGAGGCTTGGCGCGGAAAGAATTAACACGTGTGAGGTAAATGGCTCAAGAGGGGGCCGAGTCAATCCGATTCAGGCAGCGGCGAGTTTTTCCTTTACCGCATCGAGGAGTTTGTTGAGGTCAAACGGTTTTTCAAAGGCGCGGCAGGCGCCGAAGAGTTTGGCTACGTCTAGGAAGTTGTGATCGCCCTGGGCACCGGTCATTGCGATGACTTTGGCATCGAGATATTCACGCGTCAGTTGCAGTGTGGCTTCAAGTCCGTCCGTCTCCGGCATCAGCAAGTCCATGATCACCAGATCGATCGGCTCCTTTTGGTAAAGCGCAAGGCCTTTCCGACC
>CAZOHW010000637.1:0-1570 GCA_964579525.1 uncultured Nitrospira sp.
TGTCTTGAGTGATGAGACATTCGATATTGGGATCGACGTTCCGCACCATGTCGTAGTGGTGTTTCGCATTGTTCAAGACGTTCACGTTGACCACCCAACGAAACTTACTGGGAGTGGGCATGTGCGTCTTCCCGGTAAAGACCTTCCGCCCATACTTCGGAGTATTGACGATCAGAGCCGTATCACCGTGGTTCCAATACCCGACTTCTTCCCCGTAATAGTACGACTTTGTCTTAATTTCTTTCCCATGGGCATTGGGATCCAGTGTAATGTTAAAGGGATCTTCGCCGGTATGCACGGATAAACCCGCACCGGACCACGGAGTTGCCGTCCAGGTTCCAGCCTTGTAGTTACCTGCCCAGGTATGCTGCCCTGTGCCGAATTTTCCGACATTGCCGGTGATGATTAGGACCATGGCGGCGGCGCGCCCGTTTGCCGTCATATGGAAATAGTGACAGACACCTTCGCCATTGTGGATCGCGGCAGGCTTAATGGTGCCTGAATCGCGAGCCCAACGGACAAGGAGGTCTTTTGGCGTTCGGCATATCTGATGGACAGTATCCAGATCGTAGTCCTGGAAGTGCACCATGTACATCTGCCAGATCGGCATTGCATCGATTTCACGACCATTAAGCAGCTTCACACGATACGTTCCGGTAAGCGCCGCATCGATGCCGCTATTGAGGTAGTGCCATCCTACTTGCTCACGATGGAGCGGAACGGCCTGTTTCTTATTGAGGTCCCATACCATCATTCCCCCGAGCCGTTGAATTTGCTCAGGCTTTAAGGACTGAATCCTTCCCGAATAGCTTTTGGAGAAGTCAGGAAACGCATAATCCGCGACGACATCGCGAGGATCAAGATATTGAAGGGTATCGGTGCGGACGAGAATTGGAGCATCAGTGAACTGCTTCAAGAAGTCGACGTCGTGCATGTTTTCATCGACAATAATTTTCATGGCACCGATGAAGATGGCTCCATCGGACTCAGGACGAAGCGGCATCCAGTAGTCTGCACGATAGGCTGTTGGGTTGTATTCAGGCGTGATGACAACGACGCGGGCGCCGCGCTCGATGCATTCCAGCTTCCAGTGGGCTTCTGGCATCTTGTTTTCGACAAAGTTCTTGCCCCAGCTCGTATTCAGTTTTGAAAAACGCATATCGGAAAGGTCTACGTCAGACCCCTGCACGCCGGACCAGAATGGCTGAGAAGGATTTTGGTCACCATGCCACGTATAGTTCGACCAGTACCGACCGCCCTGCGCTTGCTCCGGACTGACCTTGCGAATCCAGGTGTCCAACAATGCGTTGATACCACCATTCATCCTAGTATTACCCATTTTGCCGATGATTCCGAGCACCGGCATTCCAGCACGATGCTTGAAGCAACGAGTTCCCGCACCTTTCATCATTTCAATCATCTCGGGAGCATATCCCTGTTCGCGCAGGCGCCGAGCGCCAGCTTCGCCGCTGTACCGTGTGGCGATGATGATCATGGCCTTTGCTGCATAAGTAAAGGCCGTGTCCCACGACACTCGCAACATGTCATCAAGAAATCGACTGTCGAACTT
>CAZOHW010000638.1:0-1532 GCA_964579525.1 uncultured Nitrospira sp.
CAGCAATGCCGTCATTGATGTCTAGAGGTCACAGATTTGTGCCAGCGGGTGCACTGTGTTGAGGGCGTCTCTGCCCCGAAGTGTGGCCTACCTGGGCCATCTCATTCGGTGAAGGTGATGGTTGTAGCCAGGAGGCACGTTTCTTCATGGCGTCAAGGTAGTCTCGGGATTTGGTCCACCGCCGCTGTAATCGCGCGTACATCGCTTCGAGTTGAGTCTGTTGCTCACGCGACAATTTCTCCTTGATCTCGGCCATCCCCTTGGTCAGAATTTCCTCGATCTCTGCGTGATGGGCAAAGCGGAGTTCCAGGATGGCGACATGGGCTCGCATTACAATCGGCTCAATGTCTGCTCGCTGCGCAGCCGTCAGTGTCAGCTCGCGCGTGAGGCGGGTGACGATCCGTTCGTGTTGGGCTTCGTCCCCACGCTCGGCACGTTGTTCGCGTTCGTGTGTGTGGTAGAGCTGGGTTCCTGCAACGCCGCACAGCACTCCAGCGACAAAGAGGACGACGAGCCCGCCCACAATCTTGCTTTGCGACATCACCTACCTCCTTCTCACACGCGCCTACTCGAGAAACAGCGAATCCAGCTCGGTCTCCTCAGCAACCAGCCCACTTCCGCGGTCCACAGGCAGTGAGGATATGATCAGGAGTGCTCCCATCAGCACCGCCAGGGCAACTGCGAAGCTGGCAGCTTGCCACACGAAGCGTGCACCCTCGCCGTTTTGGTGCGCCGGTCCTTGGTATCTTGCCCGGCGATGCACCTCACGCATCACCCCCTCGGCCCACCCCATCTCCCAAGGTTGGTTTTTTCGTGCTCGATGGGCTTCCAAAAGAGCCTGTTCTAATTTCCGCAGCCGTTCGTTGTCAGGTGTCCTCATTATGTGCCTAGTTCCTCCTCAAGAATATTGCGCAAAAGCTGCCGAGCCCGGTGCGCACGCACTTTGACGTTGATCATCCCCCATCCTAACAACGCGGCAGCCTCACGGATGGAATAGCCGTCAAGATGGACCAAGGTCACGACCAGGCGATTTTCCGGCGAGAGACGAGCCAACGCCCACTGGAGTACCTCAGTGGCTTCCCGTCGTCTGGTCTGATCGGCAAAATCATTTTCCGACTGGGTTGCCGTTACCTGGTCAATCCATCGTTGATGCTCAGCAGTGAGTGCACTCGCCGGCAGATCCGCCGCCTGCTGCGCTCGCCAAAAGTCGTAGCAAGTCCGGACGGCGATCGTGGCGACCCAGTGTGTGAACGGCTCTTCACGCCGATAGGTCTCAAGTCCGGTATAGGCCTTCACAAAGACCTCGTGCGTGACTTCGGCCACTCGG
This sequence comes from uncultured Nitrospira sp., assembly GCA_964579525.1. Lineage (GTDB taxonomy): Bacteria > Nitrospirota > Nitrospiria > Nitrospirales > Nitrospiraceae > Nitrospira_D. The sequence goes on from CAZOHW010000638.1 coordinate 1,328, forward strand.
TCGGGCGGGACGTGGCCCCCGACGATGCGCCTTACATGATCGAGATGGCGAAGCATCAACTGCTCGAACTGCTCGCGTTCTCCCGCGAGTACGGATCGAATCAAATCGTCATCTGAGTCCCCAGACCGTTCAATCATGTCGGTTGGGGGCTTCTAGTGGACTGTAACGCCCATTTATAGACTATAATCGTGTTCATGACGAACAC